>CAYVHH010000168.1:0-10310 GCA_964450175.1 uncultured bacterium
CACCTCGCTCCTTGAGCGCGAGCGGGCCGGTTTCGACCGCACGGGCCGATCACCGCAGGAGCTCCTGCAGGAGCTCGACGAGGCGATCCTGGCGTTCGACATCGCGCGCACCACCGCGGTGGCCGACGCGTACCTGAAATCGGGCGCCGATCGGTCGGCGTATCTCGCGGCGATCGCGGTCACGGCCTGCAAGTTCCAGGACGACCCGCACAATCAGAAGATCACGCACTCGTCGTTCGAGGAGTACGGGCACAACTCGACGCATCTGCGGGATCGACTGCTCCTCGCGTCAGCGCGGTTGCTGGCGGGATGGCCGAAGATGCCGGGCGAGCGTGACTGCTACGGCCGCTTCATGAAGGAGTGGATCAACAACTAAGCGCGCCGAGCCGACGGCTCGACACGCCCGTCGCGAGACGGGACCGCTATTCTGGGTCGACCTGGACCCAGCCGCTCAGGCGCATCGTCTCGTCGCGGTCGGCAGACCGCCGATCTTCCTTGCGGCGCTCGATCACGGGCGTCCGATCCTCCCGACGACGGTCGCTGCGGCGGCGATCGAAGATCACCCGCACGCCGCGGTCGCCATCGAACGCGAACGCCAGCGAGTTGAAGCGCTCCGGAAGATCCCGCGACACGATGAACAGGGCCGGACGGCTCGGGGCCAGGGTCGAGCGGTACGCGGGTCGTGCTGGAATGAGGACTGTCATCGCTCCCAGGATAGAACGGGACCCCTGCAGGTCCCAAGAATTGAGTGAGCCCTCACGCCGGCCCGGCCACGCGCTTGAGGAGGTCCATCTCGTCGAGCATCCGCCCGAGACCCAGGACGACGCAGGACGTCGGGTCCGCGGCGACCTTCACCGGGAGCTGCGTCTCCTGGACCAGGAGCCGGTCGAGTCCTCGCAGCAGGCTTCCGCCGCCGGTCAGCACGATGCCCGAGTCGACCAGGTCGGCCGCCAGCTCGGGTGGAGTCCGCTCCAGGCAGGTCCGGACTGTCTCGATGATCGTGGTCACGGGCTCGCGGAGCGCCTCCCGGATCTCGTCCTCGTTGAGGGTGATCGTCTTCGGGATGCCGTCCGCCAGGTCGCGGCCCTTGACCTCCAGGGAGCGGGTGGGGCTGTCGTTCGCGCAGGCCGAGCCCAGCGTGAGCTTGAGGTCCTCGGCCTGACGCTCGCCGATCAGGAGGTTGTAGTGCTTCCTGATGTGCTGCAGGATCGCTTCGTTCATCTCGTCTCCGGCGACCCTGACCGAGGTGCAGAAGATGACACCGGCCAGCGAGATCACCGCGACCTCGGTGGTGCCGCCCCCGATGTCCACGATCAAGTTCCCACCGGGCTCCTGGACCGGTAGGCCGGCCCCGATCGCCGCCGCGACCGGCTCCTCGACGAGGTAGACCTCGCGCGCCCCGGCGTGGCGGGCGGAATCGCGGACCGCCCGGCGCTCGACCTGGGTGATCCCGGCCGGCACCCCGATCACGACCTGGGGCTTGAGGACCGTCCGGAGCCAGCGCTGGGTCCGCGAGATGAAGTAGCTGAGCATCCGCTCGGTCATCTCGAAGTCCGCGATGACCCCGTCCTTCAGCGGCTGGATGACCCGGATTTCCGGGGGGGTACGCCCGATCATCGCCTTGGCCTCGTTGCCGACGGCCAGAATCGAGTGGTCGTCCTCGTGAATCGAGACGATCGAGGGCTCGTTCACGACGATGCCTTCACCGCGCACGTAGACCAGGATGTTCGACGTACCCAGGTCGATCGCGAGGTCTCTCGAGAACCTTTGCAAAAACATCAGACCCCTCTCGGCAATAGTCGCGACATCTCAGCAGATTCCGCCAACAGGGTAGTGGGGGGGTGCCGACAACCGGAAGAAATTTCTACGCGGTCGGGCGGGTCGCAGGACGTCGCGGGTGGGGTCGACGGAGAAGCCTATCCGGCGGTTGAGCGGACGGCGTCGAGGAACTGAGGCCCGGTGAACGGCTTGTACAGGAGCGCCGCCCCGGCGGCACGAAGCGCTTGGTCGGCCTCTTCACCGACTGGACCGGCCGTGATGAAGATGAAGCGGTGGCCGACGGACGTGCCCCGGGCCGCCACCTGTCCGAGGAGCTCGAGCCAGTCGACCCCGTCGAGATTGAAGTCGGCGACGACCAGGTCGATCCCGTCGCGGAGGTGCTGACGAGCCTCGTCGGCACGGGCCACGGTGAGAGCCGTGCAGCCTGTGGGCTCCAGGTGCTCGAGGAGGATCTTCTGGACGGCCTGATCGTGCTCCACGATGAGGATGCGCTTGCCGTCGAGGTTGACCGACGGACCGGTCTCGTCGGGGGCAGACCCACCGGCGCTTCCGACGGGCAGGTCGATCGTGAAGGTCGCGCCGTGGCCGGGCCGGCTGTCGGCCGTGATGTGGCCTCCGTGCTCTCGGATGATGCCGTACGAGATGCTGAGGCCGAGCCCGGTGCCCGCCGAGCCCTTGGTGGTGACGAAGGGGTCGAAGATCTTCGGCAAGACGTCGGCCGGAATGCCGGGGCCGGTGTCCTCCAGGGAGATGAGGACTCGATCGGTGCCGAGGGCCCGGGTCATCACCTTCAGGCGGCGCTGGCCCTCCGGCAGCTCCGCCATGGCCTGCTTGGCGTTCGTCACAAGGTTGACGAGGACCTGCTGGAGCTGGTTGCCGTCGGCCCACACCGGCGGAAGACCCGCCTCCATGTCCCGGTCGATCTTCACGCTCTCGATCCGGAGATCGGCGGCCGTGAGCGCCAGCACCTTTTCGATAAGCTCGTCGAGCATGACGTGGCGCCGTTCGAGAGGCATTTGCCGGCCGAAGGTCAGGAGACCGCGCACGATGTGCCGTGCGGCGTCGGTCGACTCGCGGATCATCTGGGCGTATTCCTTCAGGTCGTCGGGCGCCTGCTGCTCGAGGATGTCGCTCGCGCCCACCAGCACCGTGAGGGGGTTGTTGAGCTCGTGGGCGACGCCGGCGACGAGCTCGCCGAGCGCGGAGAGCTTGGCGGCCTGGATCATCTGCTGCTGGGCGAGCGTGAGGCGGAGCTTCTGGTCCTCGACGACTTCCTGGAGCCGCTGCGCCGCCTGCTGGGCTTCTTCGAAGAGGCGCGCGTTGTCGACGGCGTACGCGGTGTAGGTGGCGAGCGCATTGAGGAACTGCAGGTCGGTCTGGCTGAACACTCCGGTCGAGCCGGGCGCGACTTCCTTCTTGGAGAGGTTGACGACGCCGACGATCCGCTCGGCGACACGCAGCGGCATGCAGATGAACGATCCGCCGCCGTAGCGCGGATCGTTCTGTTGACCGAACCGGGGATCCTTTTCGATGTCCTCGACCACGACGGCTTCGCCCATCTCGACGACCTTGCCCGCGATCCCCTCGCCGACCTTGACCTCGACGGGCCCGCGCCCGGTTTCCTGGAGCCCGCGCCCGACCGCGACACGCAGGGTGCGGCGCTCCCGGTCGAGCAGCATGATCGACCCGATGCCGGCGCTCACGGCGCGCATGGTGCGTTCGAGGACGTGGGAGAGCAGGTCTTCGATTCGCGGGATCCGGGCGGCCATCTCGACCATGTCGTTGAGCGCGCCGAGCTTGAACACGAGATCCTCGAGGCGCTCGGTCGACGCGCGGAGTTCGACGAGCATGCGCCCGAAGGCCTGGGCGATCTCGCCGATCTCGTTGACCTGGCCGAGGCCCGGCACGGCGGCGCTCGAGGATCCCTTCGGCGCGGCAGCGGCCGCGGCGACCTTCTCGACCGGCGCCGCCGGTCCGGTCAGCGCCTGTCCGAGCGCGCGGCCGAGGTCGGCGACGCGCTGCGTGAGCCGGCGAAAGAGCACATAGCCGAGGAGGGCGATCGCGAGGGCGAAGAAGATTCCGATCTGAGCTTCGGTCGACTCCAGCAGCCCGAACCGCCACATGAAGTACACGAAGACCAGGAGCGGCAGGATGGCGGTCAGCGCGAAGATGGTGCTTGCTGCTTCGCGAAGCTTCACAGAACGGTCACCGAGTTTCGATCCTCCACGACAGAAGAGCCCCACGACGAGTCCAATGACAGCCCAACGGTAAATGTTCGCTCGCTTTCTCCTAGTGTGCCGGGGCGTGGCGCAGACTCAAAGGAGAAAACGTACGGTTCCGTCGTCGGATTCCCTCACCGTTTCTGAGGGGTTACGACGAGCCGGAGGGGCCGTCACTGTTCCAGTGGGCCGCCGATGTCGGCCTCGAGCTGGTAGAGGGACCCCAGATACGCTCCGAGCGCCTGCAGGTGGGCGAGGGCGGTCTCCCGATAGCTTCGCTGAGCATCGAGGAAGTCGAGCAAGCTCTGTCCGCCGCGGCGGTATGCGTACTCGACGGTGTCGCGGGCCTGGGTCGCCTTGGGCAGGTATACGTCTCGCAGCGAAAGGACGCGCTCGCGCTGGATCAGCGCGGCCTGGCGGTCGGTATCGAGGGCGGCCAGCACCTGGAGCGCGGTTGCCTCACGCACCGCATCCACGCGCGTGATCTCGGCCTGGGCGCGGGCGATCTCCCCCTGATTACGATCGAAGATCCGGAGCGGGAAGCTGAATCCGAAGCCGATGGTATCGTCCGGTCCGATCCGCTGGTATTCGATCTGCGGGGTGATATCCCACCAGGCGTTGGCCTGCGCCAATCGATGGTCGGCTCGGGCGCGCTGCCGATCGGCGTCCGCCGCGCGCAGATCCGGGCGGTTGTCCAGCGCCCGCTGCACGAGCAGTGCCCGATCGAGCGAGATCTCCTTGAAGTCGAGATCGCCGACGACCTCGAAGTCCTCGGCGATGTTCACGCTCCCCGCGGCCGTGCGTAAGGCGATCTTGGCGGCCGCGAGGGCTTGACGCGCGTCGGCGGCATCGCGCGCGAACGTGAACCGCTGCACCTGGATGCGCAGGAGCTCGAGCTCCGAGATGTCGCCCTTCTCGGCGCGCAGGCGCTGGATCCGCTCCGTGTCGTCGAGCGTCTTGAGGTTCGCTTCGGCCAGGGCGAGCTGCTCTCGAGCGATCAGGGCACCCGCGAAGGCGCTCTTGACTTGCAGGACGATCTGACGGCGCGCATCGTCGAGCTGGAACGTCGCCACCTGCGTGGCGGCTCGCGCGGAGTCAATGCGTCGCTGGCGCTTGCCCCCGAGCTCGATCGGCTGGCCGACGTTGACCGTATACTGGGCGTCCTGCTGCGATTGGCCCGGTCTGAGCTGCTCGGCCAGGAAGTTCATCGTCGGATTCGGCCGCAGCGCGGCGGTCGTCTCACCGGCTTTGGTCGCGAAGAGCGCGGCTTGCTGCGCCATCAATGTGGGATTCTGCCGAAGGGCGAGCTGGAGAGCCTCGTCCAGGGACACGCGATTCGACGGCTGTTGGCCGACCACGAGCGAGGGCGCCACGAGCGCGGTCACCAGACTGGCTACGCCGACCCATACCCAGCGCATAAGATTCCTCCCGGCTGAACACGACACCGACATGAAGGTCAGGCCGCCAGCGGCAAGCGAATGCTGACGGTCGCTCCTCCCCCCTTGAGGGCTGGATGCTCCGCTGCTTCCGCCCCGCCCGGCACGTCACTGCCTCTCCAGTGGCTGAGGGCAGACGACGAAATCTTGCGCCAGCAAACCTGACGGATTCCTAAAGACCCGGCCGACGCCTCTCGGACGGCGGCGGCTGGGGCCGCTGTCCAACCCACGGCGTGCCGGTCACAGGGAGGCGGCTATAGAACGATGGCGGGATGAGCCAGCCGGCCTTTGCCGCATCACGTGCGGGCCCGCAGCAGGAGCGAGACGCCGATCCCCACGAAGATGACGTTCGCGGTCCAGGCCGCGATCAACGGCGGCAGAAGATCCGCGCGCGCGAGCGCGAGCGCGACATAGTGGACAACCAGATAGCCGGCCATGATGGCGATCGCGAGGCCGATCCCGACGAGGCGGCCACCGCGCGGTGCCTGGAGCGCGAAGGGGATCGCGACGAGCACCATGACGAGATTGACGAGTGGGAAAGACAGCTTCGAGTACAGCTCCACGAGATACTTCCGGATCTCGAATCCCGCCGCCTCGAGCTGGGCGGTGTAGTCCCTGAGCTCGAGGAAGCTCATCGTGTTGACGGGTTTCTGGATGCGGATGAAGTCGTCCATCTCCTCCTTCAGGTCGAGTGCGGTCGCGCCGAAGGGTACCGTCTGCACCTTGCCGTCGCCGCCGAACTCCCGATACGCCCCATCGCTCAGCTCCCAGCCCGTCGCCGTCCAGTGTGCGCGCCGAGCGTCCAGCCGATCGATGAGGCCGAATGCGTGGTCGATCTCGAGGATGGTGACCCCGTACAGGTCGTCCGTCCCCGGGTTCAGCAACTCGACTCGGTAGAAGCGCGAGTCAGCGCTGCGCACCCAGAGGCGCTGGCGCGACTGGAGGTGACGAGGCGCCTGGCCGCGGATCTTGACGCGGTCCACTTCGTCGCCGCGCTCGTTGAGGATGGGCAATACGAGCTCCTGGAAGAGCCCGGCGCCGATCGCGACGGCCAGCCCGAGGCCCAAAATGGGCGCGCTCACCCGATAAAGACTGACGCCCGCCGCCTTGAGCGCGGTCAGCTCGTGATAGCGGCTCAAGGTCAAGAAGAGGAAGATCGTCGCGACGAGCATGACGACCGGCAGGAACTCGAGCAGTGCCGCGGGCAGCCGGTACAGGAAGTGCGCGAAGATGTACATCATGGGCGGCTTCAGCCGAAGGTATCGGTCCAGGGTCTGCAGGAGATCGATCACGATGAAGAGGGTCGCCGCCACCGCGAGGCCGATCCCCATGAACGCCACGTACTCGCGGACGAGGTAGCGGTCGATGATGTGCGTCGAGTCATGTGCGGCACTCGTCGCATGGCCGCGGGCACGCCGGAGGCGTCGGCGCGGGACTGCGCGCCCGAGGGCTTCGAGCGCACGCCAGACGACCGGCATCGCGGGCCACGTCCACTCGCGCGTCGTCGCGATGAGGAAGCCGAGACCGATGACCGCGAACACGACGTTCGGCGTCCAGATGGCGACGGCTGGGGGAATTCGCGTGCCGAGCGCCGCGCCCTCGAGCGAGGTCATCACCAGGTAGTAGATCACCAGGATCGCCAGGCTGCCGACGAGGGCGATGCTTCGGCCGCCGCGGTGCGAGCGGACCGCGAGCGGAAAGGCGACGAGCCCGAAGACGAGCGCGGCGAGCGGGAGCGCATAACGCTTGTGGCGCTCGATCTGAAACGGCGCGCGGCTGTAGGCGTCGTGCCGAAATTCGGCGATTTTCTCCGCGAGCTGGCCCAGGCTGAGGTCTTTCTCGGGCTTCTCGACGCGCGGCGCGCCCTTCAGCGGCGAGTCTACCGACAGGCTGATGTCGTAGATGTCGAAGCGCGTGTAGCGATAGCGGGCCGCGCTCGCGGCGCCACCGACGATCGTCACGTCCTTCGTCGTGAGGCCTTTGGGCGGGTCGGCCGGCATGACGTCGGCCTCGTTCACGGCGCCGTTCATCAGGCGAAGCGTGATGCGTCGGGTCACCTCGTCGGTGATCAGGCGGCCCTCGGGCGCCGTGATGATCCGCGAGAGCGTCGGATTGCGCTCGTCGGATACGAGGAGACCGCGCAACGCGATCTGAGAGGCGCTCACGTCCTGGACGTAGATGATCACGTCACCGAACGCCCCGTTGAACACGCGCTCTTGCAGCCCGCTGACCGCCCGCGCCTGGAGGATCCGGAAGAGCTGTTGCTGGAACTCGTGGTTCGCCGCCGGGTTCACGACAAGCGTGAGACTGGCGGTGGCGAGCGCGACCACGAGCGAAGCGAGGAGGACCGGCCGGAACAGTCGCAGGACGCTGACGCCCGCGGCCTTGAAGGCGACGACCTCGAGGTCGCTCGCGAGCCGGCCGCCAGCCAGGAGCACCGCGACCAGCAGGGCCATCGGCAGCGTGTGGGCCAGGAACGACGGGAGCATGAAGACGAGAAGCTGGACGACGAGGACGAAGGGCACGCCCTTCGTGATGACGAGGTCTGTCAGGCTGTAGATCCGGTCCAGGATCAGGAAGAAGGTGAAGAGCGTGCAGCCGAACGCGAACGGTGAAAGCATCTCACGCGCGATGTACCGATCGAGCACGAGGACCCGTCCGCGCCGATTGCCAGCGCCCATGCGCGCCGCCCTACCCAGCGCGCGGGTGGTCGGGCGACAACGCTCGCCGGACGCATCGCGACGGATCGAGCACGGTGAACGGCTGCCGTGTGACCAGCCCCCGGGCCAGGCGGTGCGCGCAGGGGTCGCCGGGCTGTGCGCGAAGGGCCCGATCCGAGATGATCAGGTAGCCCGTCTCCCCCCCTCGCGCGCGAGCTTCGAACCGCTGGAGAGTCTTCGCGTTCACGACGGCGCGATCCAGGTTGAAGGACAGGGCGAGGTCTTGCAGGTCCAGCGAGTACAAGGGCGCCGGCGCCTGTGACAACACGCTCGTCAGCGCGCGGAGATCGGTCGTTGCGTTGAAGTGCGGCGTGTCGAGTTCGACGAGGACGACGCCCGTCGCCACGACCGCGATCCACGCACCGGCGAACGCTCGAGCGCGTCCCCGCCACGCCAGGGTCGAGTACCACCACCCGACGAGGAGCGCGGCGGCGGGACAAAGCGGGAGGTAGTACCGTTCTCGTTGTTTGCCCGACACGGCCACGATGACAAATACTGTGGCCAGCCAGACGAGCAGCAGGCGCACCCGGCGGATCGTGTCCGGGTCGGCTTCGCGGAGCGCCCGCCGGATCGCGAACGGCAACAGCACACCCCAAGGCAGTATGACGGTGACGGCGAAACTGATCGGCTCGGCGAGGGTCCGCCAGCCCCATGCGTCGTGCCCGAAGTAGGCGAGCAATTGATCGTTGAGCACGAAGCCATGGACGAATCGCTTGTGCCCCGCGGAGGCCGCGGCCAGGATCCACCAGGGGACGGCGAGACAAGCGAGCACGATCCAGCCCGGGATCGACGCGAGCCGCCTCAGTCCGCCTCCCCCGTGGGCCATGATCGTGTCCCCGATCACGATGGCCAACGGGACAAAGCCGGCGGCGCCTTTGGCGAGCGATCCGAGGCCGATGATGCCGTAGAAGAGCACCAGCCAGGCCCGCTTGTCGGCGAAGCCGGCGGCCACGTACACCGCGATCGCGCCCGTCCCCGCGATCAGCTGCACCATGTCCGGCATCGACGAGTGCGCCATCGTGTAGACCCCGACCGTGGTGGCGACGATGAGGCCGGCGACGACGCCCGGATCCGGGCCAAAGAGCCGGCGACCTAGCCAGTACGTCAGCAGGACCACGCCGATCGCCGCCAGGAGGGAGGGCAACACAGCCGTTCGGACGCTGACCGAACCGGTGGGCCAGGATGCGATCGCGATGAGCCAGACCGCGAGTGGCGGCTTTACGAGATGAAACGTGCCGTCCGGCAGCGCCGGGAGTAGCCAGTGCCCATTGACGAGGACGTCCCGAGCCAGAACAGGGAACCGCGTGTCGTCGTTCGTCAGCAGCAGGCGCGATCCCCAGTTGAAGCTCAGCACGAGGGCGCCGGCGACGGCGACGAGCGCGAACCGTGAAGATCGTGATGCCAAGACAGACGCGGCCGACCGGACCAGGGGCGACGCTCCGTTCCCAAGAATCCTTTGGACATGACTCATTCGTGCCTCCCCGTGCACATGTGTGCGGAGGATGGACGGGTGCGACCGTACGTTGGCGACGTCCTGGCCGGCAGCGGCCAGACCGACGCTAGTGCTGGATCAGTAGAGGGTCGGGGAGCCTACGGGAGGAGCACGAGGAGAGGCGGCGGGGCGTTGCGGCGTCCGGTACGCTTCTTCTCTCGGCAGCTCGACGCGCGCGACGGGCACCCATAACGGGAGCTCCATGTCGACGGGTGGCGGCGCCTCGACGGCGGACGCGGCGGTGATGGCGATGACCGCATCGTCGAAATCGTCATCATCCCAGTAGCCGCCGATCCACGTCGGGTCGGGGGGATCGGCGAACGCGAGCGTCGGGAGACCGACGAGCAGGGCTCCGATCAGCAGCGCGAAGACGTGGCGCGCGAGGCGCACGAGCCATCATCGCCCCGCTCCTCGCCACGGTCAAGGATGACGCGGCGTGAGCACGCCGGTGCTCACGCCGCGGGTACCGGGCTCGCGCGGACGGGGCTTCATCGAGGCCCGCGGCCCGTTATGATGGGGCCCTATGACCGGCGACCTCCTGCCCGGCGCCCGGATCCTGCTCGGGCCCGGGCCGACCATGGCCGACCCGCGAGTGCTGCGGGCGATGGCCACCCCGCTCCTGGGTCAGTTCGATCCCGAGTTCACCGCGATCATGGGCGAGGTC
>CAYVHH010000169.1:0-2985 GCA_964450175.1 uncultured bacterium
TCTCGTACGGCGTCGCGCCGGAGGACGTCCCGCGCGTCGCGACGAACTACGTGACGGGGCCGCCCGTGCTGCCGCCATTCTCGTATCTCTTCCGGCGTGGGCTCGGCGTCGGATTCCGCGAGGCCGTCGCGATGTCGAACGATCCCCGTTTCCTGACCGGGCTCGTGCCGGCCGGCAACGTCGTCGCGACCGCCGACGAGTTCAGCCGGTTCTTCCAGCTTCTCCTGGACGGCGGCTCCCAGCGCGGCGTCACGATCTTCGATCCCCGCACCATCCGGCGCGCGACGGCCGAGCAGTCGTACCTGGAGTTCGATTTCACGCTCGGCCTGCCGTTCCGCTACGGGATGGGCTTCATGCTGGGCGCGGAGTGGTTCGGCCTCTATGGTCCCGACACGCAGCGCGCGTACGGCCACCTGGGATTCACGAACGTCGTCTGCTGGGCCGACCCCGAGCGCCAGGTCACGGCGGCGCTCATGACGAGCGGGAAGCCCTTCGTGTATCCGCAGATGTACCATCTGTACGACGCGCTCCGGCAGATCGGCCTCGCGTGTCCGAAGACGGCGGCTCGCCGCGTCGCGCCGTCGCCGCTGTCCGCGACCGGCTGAGCCGATGCCCCGGTGGGGCACCCTTGCGGAGCACGCGCGAGTCTGGTGAGGCGGTGCGATGAGCGTTCGACCGAAGGCGATCGACTGCTGGCTCAACCCGTCGTTCCGGGCGCACGACTACAAGCCCGACTTCCTCGTGCGCGTCGCGCGCGAGTACTTCCATCGCGAGAAGGAGATGTTCGAGGTGACGCCGCTCGAAGAGCTCCTGCGTCAGATGGACGACGCCGGCGTCGAGCGCGCGATCCTGACGATCGACCCGCACGGGCCCGAGCCGTATTACGAGGTCCGGAAGGCCTTCCCCGACCGCTTCATCCTCTCGGCGATGCTCGACCCGATGGGCGGCATGGACACGATCCGCACGCTCGAGCGGGTCGTGACGAAGTTCGACGTGCGCCTGGCGCGCGTCACACCGTTCCTCGTGAACCGCCCGCCGAATGACAAGGTCTACTACCCGATCTACGCGAAGTGCATCGAGCTCGGCATTCCGATCTCGGTCAACACCGGGATCCCGGGACCGCCGATGCCAGCCGAGCCCCAGCGCCCGCTCTACCTGGACGAGGTCTGCCTCTTCTATCCCGAGCTCGTGCTCATCATGGCGCACGGCGCGGATCCGTGGTGGGGCGAAGCGATCCGGCTCCTGCTCAAGTATCCGAACCTCTACATGATGACGTCGGCCTATGCGCCGAAGTATCTCCCCGCCGAGCTCGTGCAGTTCATGAATACGCGCGGGCAGGGGAAGATCCTGTTCGCGTCCGACCATCCGGTGCTGTCGTTCCAGCGCTGCCTCGCGGAGGCCGAGGAGCTCCCACTCCGCGATGGAGTGCTCGAGAAGTACCTCCGGACGAATGCGCTCGGCCTCTTTCGCTGGGACTGAGCGGCGCCGATCGGCACCACGTTCCGATCGCTGGCTTGCATCGACCGGGTCAGGAGAGTATCAGCCGCGCCTTCTCGATGACCGGCCCCACATGGACCGCCGCCCACGCCGACGCGTGGTTGGCGCTCGCGCTGGTCGAGGGGCTCGCCCCGAGAAAAGCCTTCGATCTCGCGACGCTTTTCGGGAGCCCCGCGGCCGTGCTGTCGGCGTCGTACGGGGCGCTCGCCGCGACCGGTCTCGACGCCGGGCGGCTCGATCGGATCGCGGGAGCCCGCGAGCGCGCTGCGCGTGAGCGCGCCGCGATCGAGCGCGCGGGTGGCGCCATCATTACCTGGGGAGACGATCGCTATCCCGTGCGGCTCCGCTCGATCGCCGATCCGCCGCTCGCGCTCTTCGTCCGGGGTTCTCTGGTGGCGTCCGACACGCCCGCGGTCGCGATCGTCGGGGCACGTCGCGCCGGCGAGTATGGGCGCCGGATCGCCGAGCAGTTGGCGTGCGGCCTCGCGCAGGCCGGGCTCACGGTCGTCTCGGGGCTCGCCGCTGGAATCGACGGGGCGGCACACCGCGGATCGCTCGACGCCGGAGGTCAGACCGTCGCGGTCATGGCGACGGGCCTCGATCGCATCTATCCCTCATGGCATGGGGATCTCGCGCGCCGGATCGCGGCCCAGGGGGCCATCGTCACCGAGTTCCCACTCGGGTCGATTCCCCTCCATTTTCATTTTCCCCAGCGGAATCGTATCATTAGTGGGCTTTCGGTGGGGACGGTGGTGGTTGAGGCGGCAGAGCGGAGCGGATCGCTCATCACGGCGGAGTACGCCGTCGAGCAGGGACGCGATGTCTTTGCGGTGCCCGGTCCGATCGGCGTGCCGCAGCACCGCGGCTGTCACCGTCTCATCCAGCAGGGAGCGAAGCTCGTGACCGGCGTGGACGACGTCCTCATGGAGATCGCGCCGGCGCTGTGCGCGCGGGTGGCGCAGGCCCGCGCCGCGGCCGAGGCGGTTCGCCTCACGGTCGACGAGCGTGCGCTCGTCGACGCGCTCGCCGGCGGTGCGCTCCACGTGGACACGCTGGTCGCGCGGACGGCACTCGCGCCGTCGACCGCGCTCGAGACGCTCCTCGCGCTCGAGCTCCGCGGTCTGGTCGAACAGCGGCCGGGGATGCGTTTCGCCGGGAGGTGCGCCGCCTGATGGCCAAGCATCTCGTCATCGTCGAGTCGCCGGCCAAGGCCAAGACGCTCTCCAAGTACCTGGGGCGCGACTTCCAGGTGAAGGCGTCGATCGGCCACGTGATGGACCTGCCGAAGTCGAAGCTCGGCGTCGACGTCGAGAACGCCTTCGCGCCCGAGTACCACATCATCCAGGGCAAGGCCTCGATCCTCGCCGACATCAAGAAGGCGGCGAAGGACAAGGAGAACATCTACCTGGCGCCCGATCCCGATCGCGAGGGTGAGGCGATCGCGTGGCACATCGCGCAGAAGCTCGGCCCCCGCCGCCGTAACGTGCA
>CAYVHH010000170.1:0-9000 GCA_964450175.1 uncultured bacterium
GTACTCCACGTTGGTCCTCGCATCGAGCTTCGCGTCGGTGATGCCGAGCAGGGGCCGCAACAGCCCTTCGTGGAGGATCGAGACCGCGAGGCCGCGCCAGGCCGCCGACCGCTTCTCGGGCCACGCGATGTGGTCGCGCGCCCCGGGCCTGAGTCGCAGGAGAGCCGCGTCCGGTCCGCTGACGAGGGCGATCGACCGATTGTCGAGCTCGACGGTCGACGGGTCGGCCAGCGGCGACACCTCGAACCAGCGGGAGGCCATCTGGACGAAATCCTCGAAGTCGAAGCCCTTGAGGTCGTGCACGAGACGATGATTCGGCAGGATCGTCAGGCCGGGCGCCTCCAGCGCGAAGAAGGCCATGAGCTTGTAGCGGGCGTCCGGATGGCGCTCGGCGTAGGCGACCGCCGTCTCGTATCGGTGGTGGCCGTCGGCGATGATCACCGGGCGCGTCGTCATCAGCTCCCGAACGCGGCTCACCGCGGCCTCTTCGGTCAGGCGCCACAAACGATGGAGCTCTCCCTTGAGGTCGTGCGCCTCGGCGATCGGGTCTCCGATGGGGGTCGTGGCCCGCCGGAGCTCGCCCCCTGGATCGGCGGTCAGCATGAACAGCAGGCCGATGTCGGCGGCGGTCTCCTCGAGAAGCTGCATCCGATCTCGCTTTGGCCCGGCGTGCGTCCGCTCGTGCGGCGATACCACGCCGCGCGCGTAGTCGCTGACCTCGCCGAGCGCGACGAAGCCCATGCGCGTCACCGAGCGGCCGCCCACGGTGTACGTCTGGTGATACGGATAGATTGCGGGCCGCTCGTCGCGAGCCCAGATCCCGTCGGCCAGCCATCGCTCGAGTACCTCGCGCGCGTCGCGGTACTTGTCGGCCGCGTCCTTCGGATAGGTCACGCGGACGATGTTGTGCGGGCTCATCGTGTACAGACGGCCCTGCATCTCGGGACTGATCTGGTCGTACGGGGGCGCCACGACCGCCGAGATGTCACGCGCCTCGCTGCCGGCGTAGCGATAGCCTCGAAGGGGCCTGATCTCCATGTCTCTCGTGTGGGTCGCGTCGACGAGGCACTGTCGATCCAAACTCGCGCCAAGTCAAGGGTACTGTCGCCCGATCCGAGGTAAACTGTCGCCCACCAGTCTTCGAGGAGAGGTGGCCGATGGACGAGACCGCGGTTGCCACGACGACCGGCGTCGCTCAGGTCTTCGATCTCAACGCGCTGAAGTCGTTCGCCCCCGACAAGCGCGTCCGCAAGATGCTGTTCAAGACCGATCAGCTCTGGTCGGAGATCGCCTGCTACGAATCGGGCCAGTCGACTCCCATGCACAGCCATCCGCGCGAGGAAGAGGCGATCTACGTGCTCCAGGGCACCGCGAACATGAGCATCAACGGCGACGAGGTCACCGTGCCCGCCGGCGCGATCGTGAAGTTTCCCGCCAACGTGCCGCACGACGTCCGCAATCTCGGGAGCGAGCGCTGCGTGATCATGTTCCTCAAGATCAATCCCAAGGTGCTCAAGGTGGCTCGCGAGGGCGCCGGGGCGTAGCCCGGAGGAGCGCATGGGAAACGTCGAGCGCTGTGACAAAACGCTACCGACCAACGAGATGATCTATCACGTTCGACGGGATGCCGGCCTGCGGGCCCGCTTCCTCACCGACCTCGAGGGCGTCGCCCGCGAGTTCGGCCTGAGCCGCGCCGAATACGAGGCCGTCCGCGACAAGGATCCCAAGCGGATGATGGACCTCGGTGTCCATCAGTACTACGTGCCGCAGATTCTCCGGCTGTTCTTCGGCGCCGCGCACAACAGCAACGCCAGCGCCGCGCTCGAGTGCTACCAGCGCGCGTTCCCGGAGGAAACGGCGAAGGCGATGGCGCTCCAGGCCCGGCTCGAGCGAGGTCGGTAATGGCGGAGATCGTCGCGGCGATGGCCATGACGCACTCGCCCGGGCTCACCGGGTGGTTCTCGCGAGCCTCGCGGGAGTATCAGGAGCTCGCGCTCCAGGCCACCGCCGAGATGCGGCGCCGTCTGGTGGCCGCTCGCCCGGACGTGATCGTGATGTACAGCAACGATCACCTGCTCAACTGGCCGATCAACAACGTGCCCGAGTACACCGTCGGCATCGCCGAGGAGCACGTCGGCCCGGCCGAGTGGTTCGACGAATGGCTCGCGATGGAGAAGTACCGCGTCCCCGGACATCCGGGGATCGCGCGATGGCTCGTCAACGAGGGGGCGCGACGCGGCCTGGCGCTCGCCTACCTGCGCGAGATGCAATACGACGACGGCATCTCCGTGCCGACGCACTACCTGAACCCCGACGCGCAGTTCCGGCTGGTCCCGGTCACCATGAACTGCACGGTGCCGCCGATTCCCAGGCCCGAGCGCGCGTATCAGGTGGGCACCCTCATGCGCGACATGCTGAAGGCGTATCCCGGCCACGAGCGCGTCGCGGTCGTCGCGACCGGCGGGCTCTCGCACGAGCCGGGCGGGCCGCGCTACTTCTGGGTCGACGAGGAATTCGATCGCTGGTTCCTCGACTTGCTCAAGCGCGGCGACCACGCGGCGTTGCTGCGCGAGTGCACGCTCGAGCGCATGGAGGAGGCCGGCTCGGGCGGGACTGCCGAGCTCCTCGCCTGGGTCCTCGTGATGGCCTTCACGCGCGGGCCGGCGGACGTCCTCGCCTACATGCCCGCGGTGGCGTGGCGGTCCGGGACCGGCATGGTCGTCTGGAACGAGATGGCGCGATGACGGGAGGAGATTGAGCGATGGCGACCACGCATCATCTCGATCGCGACACCGTGCACCGCGAGTGGAACAACGCGCTCGTCCCGCGGCTCACGATCGATGCCGGCGACACCGTGGTGTTCGACACCCGCGACGCGGCCGACGGCTATTACTCCCCGAAGTCGACGCACTCGGACGTCCTGGGGCGGGGGCCGTTTCGGGGTCATCCCCTCACCGGACCCATCGCCGTCCGGGGCGCGCGCCCGGGTGACGTACTCACTGTCGAGATCCTCAACGTGAAGCCCGCGGCCGCGTTCGGCTGGACGGCGATTCGTCCGGGACGAGGCCTGATGCCGGAAGCCGAGTTTCCGAAGCCGTTCCTGAACATCTGGGATCTGACCGAGGGCACCCATGCGCGCATGGGCCGCGATATCCCGGTCCGAGTTCCGATCGCACCATTCCCGGGTGTGATGGGCGTCGCCCTCGACGAGCCCGGCGGGCACAGCACGATGCCGCCTCGGAAGAACGGCGGCAATATGGACATCAAGCAGCTGGTCGCGGGCACGACCCTGCTCTTGCCCGTGTGGGTCGACGGTGCGCTCTTCAGCGTCGGCGACGCCCACGCGGCCCAGGGTGACGGCGAGGTCTGTGTCACCGCGATCGAGATGATGGCGCAGGTCACCCTGCGATTCGGCCTCGAGTCAGGGCGCGGCTTCCGTGAGCCTCGGTTCCGCACACGCGGGCCGATCGTCTCCGGGCTCGAGCGCGGGCCCTGCTACGTGACGACGGCCAACGGCCCTGATCTCTTCGTCAACGCGCAGCAGGCGATCCGCTACATGATCGAGCACCTGACCGAGGAGCGCGGGCTCAGCCGTGAGGAAGCCTATATCCTCTGCAGCGTGGCCGTGGACCTCAAGATCAGCGAGATCGTCGACGCGCCGAACTGGATCGTGTCGGCGGTTCTGCCCGAAACCGTCTTCGCGTGAGCCGCGCGCTCGCGCTTCACACCCGCTAGGAGGCGTCATGCACCACGGCATCTTCATCTTCCCGACCGACTACTCGATCCGGATCGACGAGCTGGCGCGGGCCGCCGAGGAGCGCGGCTTCGAGTCGCTGTTCGTGACCGAGCACACGCACATTCCGACGAGCCGGCGCTCACCGTTCGCGGGCGGCGGCCCCCTGCCCAAGGAGTATTCCCACACCCTCGACCCGTTCATCGGGCTCATGGCCGCGGCGGCCGCGACGAAGAATCTGAAGATCGGGACCGGCATCTGTCTCGTCATCGAGCACGACCCGATCACGCTCGCCAAGACGATCGCGAGTCTCGATCTGCTCTCGAACGGGCGGTTCCTGTTCGGCATCGGAGCCGGCTGGAACGCCGAAGAAATGGCGAACCACGGCACCGAGTTCAAGACGCGCTTCCGCCTCCTCCGCGAACGGATCCTCGCGATGAAGGAGATCTGGACGAAGGACGAGGCCGCGTACCACGGTGAGTTCGTGGACTTCGATCCGATCTGGTCGTACCCCAAGCCGGCGCAGAAGCCGCACCCGCCGATCCTGCTGGGCGGCGAGAGCGGCCACACCCTGCAGCGCGTGGTGGATTTCTGCGACGGGTGGTTCCCCCGCGGACGCAACGCCGACGCGATTCTGCCGGGGCTCGCCGATCTGAAGGCGCGTGCGGCGCGCGCCGGCCGCGACGCGGCGAAGCTCTCGATCTCGGTCTTCGGAGCCAAGGCCGAGCGCGCCACCCTCGACGCGTATGCGGCGGCCGGCATCACGCGGGCGATCCTGCGATTGCCATCCGAGGGTCGCGACGCGGTGCTTCCGCTCCTGGACCAGTACGCCAAGCTGATTCGGTGAACGACCTCCCCGCCTTCGCCGCCGAGCTGCTCTACCAGAGCCGCGTCGCACGGCTCGGCACGGCGGACCGGGCGGGGCAACCTCTCGTGCTCCCGGTGTGCTACGTGTTCGACGGGCGGACGTGCTTTTCCGCGATCGACGCGAAGCCCAAGCGGCTGGACCCGCGCCGGCTGCGGCGCATCCGCAACATCGCCGAGAATCCTCGGGTGTCCCTCACCGTCGACCGCTACGACGAGGAGTGGTCGCACCTCTGCTGGGTGATCGTCCAGGGACGAGCCGACATTCTCACCGAAGGGCCCGAGCGGGCGGGCGCGGTCGATCTTCTGCGGGCCAAGTACGCTCAGTATCGCGTGATGGGGCTCGATCGCGAAGCCGCCGCGGTGATCCGCATCGCTCCGGAGAAGACGCTCTATTGGAGGTGGGAGAGCTAGGGGCCCGCCGGAACGCTTAGCGCTTCTCGATCTGAAGACCCGCTTGCGACACGAGCACGCCGGCCTGACCGGCTTGCCGCATCGCCTGGGCGACCCGGTGCTTCTCGATCCACGCCCTGATCTCGAGATCACGATGGCTGTCGAAGAACTCCGCGGTCATCGTGATCAGCTGCGTGACCTTCCCGTGGTTGTCCTGGAGCTGGAAGACCTGGGCGTTGCGCTGGAAGTCGTAGAAGTCGTAGACGGTGCACAGCGGGAATTCCCGCTGGAGATAGCCGCGAACTACACCGATCTTGGCCTCGTCGAGCGTCGGATGATCGAGGAACTTCCGCCATTGCGGCGCGAGCTCGCCATTGTCCGGCAGGGTCATGCCCTGCAGGACGGGGCGCTGCTTGTCGGACACGTCGGCGACCGACTCTGGAGAGTCGTCCACCACCTCGTCGGGAGCGACCTCGTTGGCCTGAACCTCGATGTCGGCCGCGAAGGGTTGGAGCGTCAACGGGGGCGGGGCGGCCGGCGTCGAGGCCGGTGCGGCGGCCCGCGGCGGCTCCGGTACCGCGCCGGTACGCGCGTCGAACGTGCTCGTCAGGCGATCGAGGAACTTTCGCCATGTCGGCGCGAGATCCCCCTTGGGGAGCTCGGTCCGCGCGCCATCGCTCCTCGACCCGTTTCTCGGCGCATCCGCTCGCGCGAGGTCGCTCTTCACTCGCGGCTCGACGCCCGGCTGCGAAACGCGGGAAGCGGGCGCCGGTGTCACCTTCGGCTCGACGTGCGAACCGCGAGAGGCCGCGGGCGCGGCCGGTGCCGGGGGTTTGGCGGCCTCGCGCCCGTTCGACGGCCGCGGCTCGGTCGAGGGCCGCAACAGGTCGGGCACCTCGCGCGAGCGCCGTCTCGGCGGCGCTTCGGTGGGTGGGCGCAGCCCCTTCAGCAAGACCGGCGCGCGATCCGGCCGCTCGCGCTCTGGTCGTTCGGTCCCGTCGACCTTGCGGGCGCCGTTCGTCGGAGCCGGCTCGACGCTCCGCGGCGCCGGCTTGGTCTCATGGAACATGACGATTCGCGGCTCGTCGACCGGGACGAGCGGAATCACCTTCGGCGTTTCACGCGGCGTGACCTTCGGCTCCTCCGGGAGCTCGTCACGCAGCTCGACGACCTCCTCCTCGAGCGGCTCCTCGTCGGGCTCGACGTGGTCGTCGTCGCGAACCTCCTCGCGCAGGAGCACGACCTTCGGCTCCTCGCGGGGCGCCACGGGCTCGTCGCGAGGCACCGGTCTCGAGTCTTCCCGCGCCGCCACTCTCGATTCTTCGCGGGGCACAGCTCTGGATTCGTCTCGGGGCGCGACGCGCGGTTCTTCGCGGGGCGCGATTCTCGGCTCTTCTCGGGGCGCGACCCGCTCTTCGACCACGGCCGGCGCGGCTCGCTCCGCCCGCGCCGCGGTCTCGGCTACGCGCGGGGCCCAGTCGACTCGATCGAGGTAGAACCCGGCGGTACCGTTGGCCTCGACGTACCGAAACTCGAAACAATCCACCGCGGAGAAGCTCAGCAGCCGCATCTTTCGCACGAACGCCTCGAGCAGCCGCTCGGCGACGAACACGATGCGCGGCGGCCAGCCCGGCCGCACGCTCGCCGGCACGAGGCGCTGGATCGACTCGGGATACTCGAGACACCACGCATACGCCTCGAGGGCTCGCACGAGCATGGCGTCGTCGGCGGTGAGACCGAGCACGAACAGGACCGGGCGGTCCTGGGCGTCGATGGCGGCGAGATCGACCGTCGTGCGACCGAGATTCAGGTTCGACGCGAGGATCTTGAGGCCCGGCTCCATCGCGTCGGAGTTGTCCGAAACGAGGGCTCTCAGGTGCTGTAGATCTGAGACTTCGCGGCGCTTGAATGTGAGCTTCATCGGAGCATCCCCAACCGATCGAGCAACGGCTGTGCCAGCGTAGAACTAGCGTTCACCGCAACGAAAACGGGGTGTTGGAATCGGGTCGCGCTCGCCGGCTAGCCAGCGTGACACATCCGACCGCCGGGCTGTCACTGTTCGTGCCTGTGCCGACAAATTATTTGTCAACGATGAGAATTTACTTGGTCAGGGAATTGTCAAGTACCGTCGATGAGCCAAACCGGGACTTTCCGATGTTGAAGATTTCAAAGCTGTTTCTGCATATCGAGAATCGTCGCCTTGGTGGCATCGCTATTGCTTACTAGTCCGTCGTATACGTATGACTCGCGGTTCTCGCTGGTGGGTTCCGGGGAGGCGGCCGATGCGGACGGCGGACACGGTGGCAGGCGCAGAGCCCTGCAGCAACCGGAGTGACCGACGTTGAACATGACGCAGGCGTTCCGAGAGCTCGTCCAGATCGGGATCACTCTGACCAGCGAGCAGGACTTGGAGACCCTCCTGGAACGCATCCTCACCGAGGCCCGCCGTTTCACGCGCGCCGAGGCGGGGACGTTGTTCCTGCGCGAAGGGGACCAGCTTCGCTTCTCCGTCGTCCAGAACGACAAGCTCGCGCGCGAGTTCGGGCAGGAAGAGATGCGGCGCCGCCTCCAGGCCGACCCGCTCAGCCTCCGCGAGCTCAGCCTCGCGGGGCACGTCGCGCTCACGGGCGACATCCTCAACTTGCACGACACGTACATGATCCCGCCCGATCGACCCTACTCGTTCGATTCGCGGGTCGACGCGCGGCTGAACTATCGCACGCAGTCGATCCTGGTGGTCCCCCTGCAGGATCCGGCGAACAACATCCTCGGTGTGCTGGAGCTGATCAACGCACTCGACCGAGGCCGCGTCGTGCCGTTCGACTCTCAGTACGAGGGCCTCGTGCGCTCGCTGGCGTCGCAGGCCGCTGTCGCGCTTCGCAACGCCAGGCTGGAAGATCTCTCCTTCAAGGATGCGCTGACGGACGTGTACAACCGGCGGTACTTCACGATCCGCATGGAGGAGGAGTTCAAGCGCCACTGCCGCTTCGGCGAGCCCCTCTCCCTGGCCCTCATGGATCTCGACCACTTCAAAGAGGTCAACGATCGATTCGGCCATCGCGCCGGCGATCAGGCCCTGCGCGACGTCGCCCAGCTGCTCGTCAAGCATTCCCGAAGCTTCAGCATCGTGACGCGGTACGGCGGTGACGAGTTCGCGATCATCCTCGTCAACACCGCGAAGGCGGGCGGCCTCACCTACGCCGAGCGCATCCGCGCCGTCGTCGAGCAGCACGCCTTCGCCCACGGCCCGGTCACCGTCAGCCTCGGCGTCGCCAGCCTCCCGGAAGACGCGACGACGGTGGACGACCTCATCGTGGCGGCCGACCAGGCACTCTACGACGCCAAGCGGCTGGGCCGGAATCGAGTCGCCGTTCAGTGAGCCCGCAAACCGCGATCGATCGGGGCCAGCTCGTCGAGGAGCTTCTCGAGATCGGGCTCGCCCTCACCACCGAGCGTGATCTGTATGCGCTCCTCGAGCGAATCCTCGACGCGGCGCGCCGGTTCACGCGGGCCGAAGCGGGAACCCTGTTCCTTCGGGAAGGCGATCACCTCCGCTTCGCCGTCACGCAGAACGATTTCCTCCAGCAAAAGCTCGGCACGGTCGTGATGCGGCAGCGGCTCCAGTCCGAGCCCTTGCGGCTGACCGAGCCCAGTCTCGCGGGCCACGTCGCCCAGACAGGCGAGATCGTGAACGTGGCCGACGCGTACGCGATCGGCGTGCACGAGACGCGCGCGCTCAACCGGCGGTTCGACGCGGCCAGCGAGTATTCGACGCGCTCGGTGCTGGCGGTCCCCTTGCACGATACGAACGGCAGTAACGTGGGCGTGCTCGAGCTCCTCAACGCCCTCGACGACTCGGGCGCGATCGTGCCGTTCGATCCCGACGACGAGAAGGTGATCCGCGCCCTCGCCTCCCAGGCGGCCGTCGCGATCCGCAACGCGCGCCTCGAGGATCTCTCCTTCAAGGACGCCTCGACCAAGCTGTACAACCGTCGCTACTTCGCGCTGCG
>CAYVHH010000171.1:0-29396 GCA_964450175.1 uncultured bacterium
TGTCCGTCGATCGCGCCGAACTGGGAGGAGCCGCAGGGCGTGCCGATCTCCGGTGTGATCTTCGGCTCGCGCCGCACCGGCGTGATCCCGCTCGTGTTCGAGGCGTTCGACTGGTCGCACGGCGTGTTCCTGGGCTCGGCCATGAGCACCGAGACGACCGCCGCGATCACCGGCAAGGTCGGCGTCGTGCGCCGCGATCCGATGGCGATGATTCCGTTCTGCGGCTACAACATGGGCGACTACTTCGCCCACTGGCTGGCGACCGGGCCGCGTCTCACCAACCCGCCCCGCATCTTCCGGGTGAACTGGTTCCGCCGCGACGCCGACGGCCGCTTCCTGTGGCCGGGCTACGGCGACAACGTGCGCGTGCTCAAGTGGATGGTCGAGCGAATCCGCGGCACGGGCCGGGCGGACGAAACGCCGATCGGCTGGGTGCCGTCGGCGGGCGCCCTCGACACCGGCGGGCTCGACGTGACGCCGGCGCAGCTCCGCGAGGCGCTGAAGTGCGACGCCGGTGAGTGGCTGCAGGCCCTCGAGGAGCTCGACGAGTTCTACAAGCAGTTCGGCCCGCGGCTTCCCCAGCCGATCGCCGACACGCTCGCGACGACGCGCCGCCGCTTCGGCGCCTGAGCGCGCCGTCCTCGCGGTCTACGACGCGCGCCGGTTGCCGCCGGCCACGAGCTGGATCACCCGCCGCACTTCGCTCCGATCGAAGGGCTTGCTCAGCCCGGGAACTCCGGTCTGCTCGAGGAATGTCTGGATCTCCGCGCTCAGGACGTCGCCGGTCATGAGCACGAAGCGCCGGCACAGATCCGGGATCCGGCGCTCGAGCGCGCGATAGAGCCCGGGACCGTCGAGGTACGGCATCCGCACGTCGCTGAGGATCAGATCGTACGACGCCCGTCGGAGCTGCTCGAGCGCCTGGGTCCCATCCGCCACCGTGTCGACCGTGTGGTGATCGGCGCCGAGCATCTCCCCGAGTAGCTGGGTCACCAGGCGCTCGTCGTCGACGACGAGGATGCGCTTGCCCTTCACGACCGGCGGCGCGTCCGTGACGCGCTTGCCCGATGTCATCGGGGGCGCCACCACCGGAAGCTCCACCCGGAAGATCGCGCCGTGTCCCGCCTCGCTCACGAGCGAGAGCGTGCCCCCGTGCCCTTCGACGATCCCGTGACAGAGCGAGAGACCGAGACCGGTCCCCTGCCCGACCGGCTTCGTCGTGAAGAACGGCTCGAAGATGCGGTCGCGGATCTCGGCGGAGATCCCGGGGCCGGTGTCCTCGACGTCCAGCGAGACGCGGCCGCGCACCGCGTCGGCCCGCGTCCGCAAGGTCAACCGGCGCGGCTCCGGCGCCTTGCGGAGCTCGTCGCGGGCGTTGGTGATCAAGTTCACCACGACCTGGTGGAGCTGATGCGGGTCGGCCCACAGCACCGGCAGGCCGTCGGTCAGATCGAGCGCGACCTCGATGCGGTCGACGCGCAGGTGATACGCGAGCAGCTCGGCCGCGTCGCGCGCGATGTCGTTCAAGCGCACGAGCTGCCGCTCAGGTGGATGGCGCCGCGCGAGCGCCAGGAAGTTGCGCACGATCGACGCGCAGCGGTCGGCCGCGTGCGCGATGGCCTCCGCGCGCGTCGCCGACGGCGTGCCGGCGAGCTCCTGGCGGAGCAAGTTGGCGTAGCCGGTCACCGCGGTCAGTGGATTGTTCAGCTCGTGGGCGACCCCGGCGAGCACGGTGCCCATCGTCGCCAGCTTCTCGGTCTGGTACAGCGCCTCGCGCTGACGGCGGAGCTCGGCGTCGATGCGCTTGCGCTCGGTCATGTCCCGCACGATCGCCGAAAGGAACTCGATGGATCCGTCCGCGCCGCGGTGGGCAACGGCGACCACCGACACCGGCACCTCGCGGCCGTCGCGCGCGAGCAGCACCGCCTCGCCGGTCCAGAGGCCGTCGCGGATCAGCGCCGGCCAGATCTCGTCGTGGACGACCGGACGCAGCCGTTCCGGCGCCAGGCCCGCGATCGGATGCCCGATCGCGTCATGGGCCGCGAGGCCCAGCAACGCCTGGCCCGCGGCGTTGAGGTATTGCAGGCGTCCCGACAGATCCGCGATCGCCACCAGATCGGTCGTCGCTTCGAGGATCGCGGTCAGCCGCTCGCGCGCCTCCAGCTCGAGCCGCAGGCGACGGTAGAGGCGCGCGTTCTCGACGGCGACGGCGGCGTGGTCGGCCAGCGCCAGCAGCAGCCGCTCCTCGATCGTCGTGAACTCGCGCGGCCGCGGGCTGCCGACCGCCAGCACGGCGACCAGCCCTTCCGGTCCGACGAACGACGCGGACAGCGTCTGGCCGGCCGTGCCGAAGACCGCGGTGGGATCCGGGCCGCCGGTCTGCGCGAGGAGGTGGCGCAGCGAGATCTTCCGCTCGAGCGCGAGGCGCTCGGCGAGGTTCGGCGTCACCTGGAACCGGAGCGGCTCGGCCGCGCGGTCCTCGATGCCTTCCCACGCCACCGGCCATAACACACCGGCCTCGAAGAGCCACAGCACGCTCGCCTCGGCCTTGATCAGCTCGCGGGCCGCATTCACCACCCGGCGCAACACCTCGTCCAGGTCCTTGGTCGTGACGAGCGACTTGGCCAGATCGTTGAGGACGGCCAGACCGTCCTTCTCGTCGGCCAGGCGGCGGTGCGCCAAGACGTTCTCGATCGTCGACGGCAGCTTGGCCAGATAGCCTTCCCGCTTGATGAGATAGTCCGCGACGCCGAGCTTGAACGCCTGGACGGCCGAGTCCTCGTCGCCTTCCCCAGCGACCATCACGACGGGTATGCGCATGCCCTCGGCCTGCAGCTCCTTGAGCACCTCGATCCCCGAGAGATCCGGCATCCGGTTGTCGAGCAGCAGCACGTCGTAGTGAACGGTCTTCAGCTGGGCGAGCGCGTCCCGGGCGCGGGTGACCGTCTCGACGCGGGCGTGTCGGTCGTGCTCCTCGAAGGCGCGCAACGTCAACGCCATGTCCTCCGGATGGTGCTCGGCATAGAGCACACGGATCGGCGCATGCCGCCGCTCGGTCGCGGTCCGGAACCAGCGGTACGCGCTCTCGAGCACGACCGGCAGGGTGGCCAGGTAGTCCGGGCGCTTCACCAGATAGTCGGCGGCTCCGGCCTTGAGCAGCCGCACGGTGGTATCGGCGTCGCCCGCGCCCGTCACGAGGACCACCGGCACTTCCAGGCCGCGCGTCTTGACCGCGTCGAGCAGATCGAGGCCGGTTCCGTCGGGGAGGCGATAGTCCGCGAGCATCACGTCCATGTCGCCGATCGTGACGCGCTCGACGGCCTCGGCCACCGTCCCCACGACGGTGAGCTTGATGTGGGGCGCGTGACGGACGAGGTGACGGTGGGTCGCCTCTTGATCGGCCGGATCGCCTTCGACGTACAGCACGCGAATGGAGTCCATGTCGTCTTCAGCCCTCTCGTCCCGTGAGGAAATGGGAGACCACATTCACTGAGAGCAGCCGCTTGATCTCGTGGCACACGACGTCCAGGTCCAGGGGCTTGGTCACGCAGGCATCCGCCCCGGCGCCGAGCAGCACGGGAACCATCGACGGATGTCCGGTCATACCGAGAATCCGCACCGCTCGCGTCTCCGGCAGTCGCCGGAGACACCGGCACGCCTCGATCCCGTCGAGACCGGCGAGCACGACGTCCAGAATGATCAACGCCGGACGAAACGTCCCGACCTTGACGAGCGCCTCGTAGCCGTCGGTCGCCGTCTCGATCACGAACGGCTGATCGGCCAGCATGTCGTGCAGCAGCTCCACGACGAGCGGCTCGTCGTCCACGAGCAGCACGCGGGTCCACGATTCCGACGCGACGGGATAGGCCGGGCGGCCCTGAGCGCGCAGGAAGCGCTGGAACTCATGCAGATCGATGCGGCGGTGGCCTCCGGGGGTCAGATGAGCGCCGAGCTCCCCGGCCCTGATCCAGCGCCGGAGTGTGGGGATCGAGACCCGGCAGTGAGACGCCGCCTGCCGAGTCGTGAGGTGTGCCCCGCCCTCGGTGGACGGCCGTTTCACTTTTTGCACATTTGATTCCTAGCACGGCGATTCGCCAAGTCCGCACGAAATAGTGCAATCCGGGCGGTGGGACGGGGCGCGGACCGGCGGAGGCGGCGAGAGCCGCGGGTCAGACTGGGTAGACGCCGTTGCGGCGAGCCGGGAACTCTTGCGCCTTGGACTGCGCGAACGCCAGACGCTTGATCAGCTCGTCGCGCAGGGCGCCGCCCGGCACGATGTCGTCGATCAGCATCTCGGAGGCGAGCTTGTACGTGTCGACGTCCTTCACGTACTCGTCCCGCTTCTGCTTGACCCAGGCCGCGCGCTCGCTCTCGGGCAGCTCCATGATCTTGTTGTAGTAGACCGCGTTCACCGCCGGCTCCGGCCCCATGATCGCGATCTGCCCCTGCGGTAGCGAGATCGCCGCATCGGGCTCGAAGGCCGGGCCGCACATCGCGTAGAGGCCGGCGCCGTAGCACTTGCGCACGATCACCGAGATCTTCGGCACGGTCGCCTGCGCGGTGGCGAAGACCATCTTGGCGCCGTGACGAATGATCCCCTGCTGCTCGACCTTGGTGCCGACCATGAAGCCGGCGATGTCGGCGAGATAGATCAGCGGAAGATTGAACGCGTTGCACAGCCAGATGAAGCGCGCCGCCTTGTCGGACGAGTCCACCATCAACACGCCGCCCTTCACCTTCGGCTGGTTGGCGACGATACCGACCGCGCGACCCGCCAGTCGCGCGAAGCCGACGATGACCTCTTGCGCGAATAGCCGCTTGATCTCGAACCAGGAGCCGGCGTCGATGAGACGATCGATGACCTCGTACATGTCGAAGTACTTCCGCTGGTCGTACGGGACGATCTCGTCGATGGCGCGGCCCGGCTTCGCCTCCGCCGCCGGAGCCATCGCCGGCAGATCGCGGTACGACTGCGGCATGTAGGTCAGATACCGGCGGGCCAGCGCGATCGCGTCCTCGTCCGAGGCGGCGAGCACGTCGCCGCAGCCGGAGACCTTGCAGTGCATGAGCGCGCCACCGAGCTCCTCCAGGGTCGTCTTCTCGCCGATGGCCATCTCGACCATACGCGGGCTCCCGACGTAGAGCGACGCCTTGCCCTCCACCATGATCACGACGTCGGTCAGGGCGGGCAGATAGGCCGAGCCCGCCGGCGAGGGCCCGAACAGGATGCAGACCTGGGGCACCACGCCCGAGAGCTGGACCTCGTTGTAGAAGATGCGCCCGGCGTGGAATCGCCCCGGAAAGATCTTGATCTGCTCGGAGATGCGCCCGCCGGCGGCGTCCACCATATAGAGGAGGGGCACGCGCAGGCGCGCGGCCTTCTCCTGGATGCGGATGATCTTCTGGATGGTCTTCTCGCCCCACGAGCCGGCCTTGACCGTGTAATCGTTGGCCATGACGCACACCGGACGCCCGCCGACCACGCCGATGCCGGTGACGACGCCGTCGGCCGGGGTATCGGGCTCGTTGGAGCGCGCGAAGAGCCAGTCCTCCTGGAACTCGGAGCCCGGATCGAGCAGGAGCGTGAGCCGATCGCGGACGAAGAGCTTGCCTTCCTCGCGGAGCTTGTCGCGGTACTTCGTGTGCCCCTGCTCGATCCGCGCGCGCTCCTGGAAGTAGCGATCTTCGCCCGAGCTCACCGTGGGCCGCCGATCACGGGTTGGGGTTGGTCCAGAGGATGATGATGAGCGTGCCGGAGCCGTACTTGGGACCGCCGATCACCGCCGGATTGCCCGATTGCGCCTGGATGTTCGTCGAGAGCTCGGTCATGCTGCCGCGCAGGAGCCGCATGTTGAACATCACCGCGGCGCCCCGCACGCTCTGCGGCGTGACCTCGAGCCGCCGATCGCCCGGCACCGGCCACTTCTGGGTGGTCCCCACGGGCACCTCGGCGCGGTAGCGCTCGAGCGACGTGTAGTTGTTGTACCGGAAGAGCTGGCGGAGCTTCGGCAGAAAGGCGTCGAGGCGCTCGTCGGGTGGCTCCGGCGCCTTGTTCGGCACGTTGGGCGGCGGGCCGTCGCTCGCCAGGACGATTCGCGTACCGAACCTGACGATGGTCTGCGCCTGCGCGATCGCGGCCAGCGCGAGGGTCAGCATCACGGCGAGGATCAGAACCAGGAGCGGTCCGAGGGCGTCCCGTAGACGCCGGCGGGCGTTGTGCAGCCGCGACATCACGGTCCCCATCGGTATGCTCAGCACCTCCGCGATCTCGCGGTACGAGAGTCCCTCGAGATCACTCAACATGATAATGGCCCGGTGTGGCTCAGACAAAGTGGCGAGCGCGCGGCCGATTCGCTCGCGCTCCTCGACCTGCTTCGCGTGCGTATCGGGCGCCGTCCCCTGATCGACCAGGATCCGGTCCCAGTCCTTCTCGTCCACGCGCTCGGTGCCGAACGCGCGCCCGCGCGCCGCGTGCTGTCGGGCGCGGTCCCGCGCGACGTTCATCACGATCCGGAAGAGCCAGGTGTAGAACGCGGAGTCGCCCCGAAACGACGGCAGCGCCTGGAAGGCGCGGATGAAGGCGTCCTGGGCAACGTCCCAGGCCTCTTCCGGGTCGCGTAGGACGTTGTAGGCGAGTCGATAGACGCGCTGGCGGTATTTCTCGACCAGGGGCTCGAAGGCCGCGAGATCGCCGGCACGGCACCGCTCGATCAGGGCTGCTTCGTCCGTGTCCACCGGGACTCACTCGCTCGCCCTCCCGTCGTCGTTAGACGACGAGAGGGCGGTCGCGATTCACCGTCGCCGAGTCGTTCGGCGCGAATCCGCCGTGAGCGCATCGAGGCCCAAAAGATAGCTCTGCGGGCCGAATCCCGAGATCTGGCCGCGGGCGACGGCGGCGATCACGGAGTGGCGCCGGAACTCCTCGCGCCCGTGCACGTTCGAGAGGTGGACTTCCACGACCGGCAGCTTGATCGCGGCCACCGCGTCACGCAGGGTGATCGAGTAGTGCGTGAACGCACCCGGGTTGAACACGATGCCGCCGAACCCCGCACCGCGGGCAGCCTGGAGCCAGTCGACGAGCTGCCCCTCGTGATTGGACTGCCGGCAGTCGACCGAGTGACCGCGGCGACGCGCGTGCTCCCGGAGCCTGCGGTCGATCTCGGCGAGCGTGACGCGACCGTAGATTCCCGGCTCGCGGGTGCCCAGGAGATTCAGGTTCGGACCGTGCAGGACCAGAATCTTCACGACAGGCGGGAGCTTAGCATCAGCGGGCGCCGCGGAGCGAGTTGATCCGCGCCCGATCAGTGGGCGCCGAGCGGAGAGACGAGCCAGTCGGCGACGGCGAAGAGGACGAGCCCCGCGAAGACCGTCCAGCCGAGGGCGGGACCGCCCTCGCGATTCACCTCGGGAATGAGATCCGACGCCGCGACGTAGATGGTGACTCCGGCCGAGAGCGCCAGCGCGTAGGCCACGTGATGGGCGGCCAGCAGGTGCGTCGCCACCGCGCCGGCGAGCGTGAGCACGCCGAGCAGCGCGCCCGCGCCCACCGCCGCTCGGGGCGATTGGCCGCCGGCGAGCATGATTGACGCGATCGTGACGCCTTCGGGTACCTTGTGCAGGCAGACCGCAATCGACAGGAGCACGCCGAGCGACGGCGCGATCATGAAGCCCGCGGCGATGGCGACGCCGTCGAAGAGCGTGTGGACGCCGAGACCGAGGAGCGCCAGGTAGCCGGCCGAGGGGCGCAGCAGCGCCTCCGGGTGGACCTCTTCGCCGAAGTGGAAGTGCGGCGCGACCGTGTGCTCGAAGAGGTGCACGCCGAAGTAACCGATCAGGACGAAGAGGAACGCGTGCGGGACCCGCGCACTCTCGGGCAGCATGCGCACGAACGCGGCCGCCAGCATGAACCCGGCGCCGCCCGCGACGAAATATCGCAGCGGCGCCAGTCCCTTCTGGTGCACCGTGGTCACGAGCACGGCACCCGTGAGATCGGCGGCCGCCGCGGCGGCCACATAAGCCAGGTCTGCTAACATCAAGGGGAGCATAGCATGGGCATCACAGGGCTTTTCCGCAGGCTCGGTGAGATCCTGGTTCGCGAGCGGCTGACCACCCCCGACGTCGTGGAGCAGGCGCTCGTCCGCGCCCGCACGACGGGCGAGCGGGTCGGCGAGGCGCTCGTCTCACTGGGCGCCGTGAAGGACGACGACGTGCTCCGGGCCCTCGCGCAGCAGCAGAACCTCGCGTATCTCAACCGCGACGAGCTGCCGGCGCCGTTGCCGATCGTCAAAAATCTCTCGCCGAAGTATCTGCGACAGTACGCGGTGTGCCCCGTGAGCGTCGAGGGCAACGTGCTGACGGTCGCGACGGCCGACCCGCTGAATCCGATCATCGTCGACGATCTCGCGCAGTCGACCGGCCTCACCGTGAAGGTCTGCGTCTCGTCGGCCGACGCGATCGTCGAGGCGATCGACCGGACCTATGACGGCGTGGCGACACCGCTGCAGCGCATCGTCGAGGGAATGGACGACGATCGCAGCGGCGAGGGCGACGAGGACGTCAACCAGCTGCGCGACATGGCGTTCGAGGCGCCGGTCGTCCGGCTCGTGAATCTGCTCATCGAGAACGCCATCAACTCCGAGGCCTCCGACATCCACATCGAGCCGTTCGAGGACTCGCTGCGCATTCGCTACCGTATCGACGGCGTGCTCTTCGACCAGGAGGCGCCGCCGCGGCGCCTGCAGGCCGCGGTGACCTCGCGCGTGAAGCTGATGGCCGAGATGAACATCGCCGAGCGGCGGCTGCCCCAGGACGGCCGTATCCGCGTGACGCTCCACAACCGCCGCGTCGACATCCGCACCTCGACGATTCCGACGGTACACGGTGAGTCGATCGTCATGCGGCTGCTCGACCGCCAGAGCGTCTTCCTGGCCCTCGAGAAGCTCGGCTTCTCGCCGGCGATGCTTCCGCGATTCGAGGCGCTGATCAAGCGCCCCCACGGCATCGTCCTCGTCACCGGACCGACCGGGTCGGGCAAGACCACGACGCTCTACGGCGCGCTCGACAAGATCAACTCGCCGGACCGCAAGATCATCACGGTCGAGGATCCGGTGGAGTACCAGCTGAAGGGCGTCAACCAGATCGCGGTCAAGCCGAAGATCGGCCTGACCTTCGCCACCGGGCTCCGCCACATCGTCCGCCAGGACCCGGACGTGATCCTGATCGGCGAGATCCGCGACCTCGAGACGGCGGAGATCGCGATCCAGGCCTCGCTCACCGGCCACCTCGTCTTCTCGACCCTGCACACCAACGACGCGCCGGGCGCCATCACGCGGCTCCAGGACATGGGCGTCGAGCCCTACCTGGTGGCCTCGGTGCTCGAAGGCGTGCTCGCGCAGCGGCTCGTCCGGCGGATCTGCGCCACGTGCCGCGTCTCGGACTCGCCGTCGCCGGCCGACCTGAGCGCGCTCGGCATCGCGGGCGCCGACGGCACGCGTCTCTATCGCGGCCGCGGCTGCGACGAGTGTCGCGGCACCGGCTACCGGGGCCGGACCGGGATCTACGAGCTGTTCCCGATCACGGAAGACGCGCGCAGTCTCATCCTCCGCCGGGCGCCGACGCGCGACATCCGCCGTGTCGCGATGGAAGCCGGCATGGTCACCTTGCGGCTCGACGGCTGGGCCAAGGCGTGCGCGGGCGTCACGACCGTCGAGGAAATACTCCGAGTCACGCAGGAAGACGCCTAGTCCGTCATGCCCGTTTTTGTGTATCGGGCGGCCGACCGGCGCGGCCAGACGATCGACGGCGTGATGGAAGCGCCCGACGCGCGCTCCGTCGTCGAGCGGCTGCAGCGCGACTCGTATTTCCCCATCCGCGTCTCGCCCCACGCCGACCGCCAGAGCTGGCTGTCGCTCGGCGGATCGGGGCGGATCAGCCAGGGCGACATCCTCGCGTTCACCCAGCAGCTCGCGACGCTCTTCGAGGCGACCATGCCGCTCGACCGCGCGCTGGCGATTCTCGAAGAGCTGGCGCCGAACGGGCGCGTCAAGGCGATCGTGGCCGATCTGCTGGTCAGTGTACGCGGCGGCGCCTCGCTGAGCGAGGCGCTCGCCAAGCATCATCCGCGGCCCTTCTCACGGCTCTACATCAACATGATCCGCGCCGGCGAGCGGGGCGGCGTGCTCGAGGTCACCTTGCGACGGCTCGCCGAATTCCTCGAGGCGCGCGCCACCTTCAGCGAAGCGGTCCTCACCGCGGTCGCCTACCCGGCCGTCGTCTTCACGTTCGGGATCGGCGCCATCATCTTTCTGATGACGTTCGTGATCCCGCGGTTCGCGACGATCTTCGCCGACCTCGGACAGACGATCCCGCTGCCGACCCAGATCCTGTTGACGGTGAGCGCGATCTTTTCGTCCTACTGGTGGGTCGGTGTCGTCTTAGCACTCGGCGCGATGCTCGCCTGGCGCATGTGGACCGGCAGCCCGCAGGGACGGCTCCAGTGGGACCAGACCATCCTCGGCTCGCCGATCATCGGACCGCTCGTCATGAAGATCGAGACGGCGCGCTTCGCCCGCACGCTCGGCACCATGCTCAAGAGCGGCGTGCCGGTCATGAGCGCGCTCGCGGTCGTCGGCGACACGATGACGAATCAGGCGATCGGACAGGCCGTCGCGCGGCTCTCCGACGGCGTGAAGCGTGGCGGAACCCTCGCGGCCGGGATGCAGGAGCAGGCGCCGTTTCCGGTGCTGGCGATCCACATGGTGCGGGTCGGCGAGGAGACGGGCCGGCTCGAGGACATGCTCATCAAGGTCGCCGAGACGTTCGAGACCGAGGTGGGAACCGATCTCAAGCGCGCGCTCCGGCTGCTCGAGCCGGTGATCATTTTCGGCATGGGGGTGCTTGTGGCTTTCATCGTCGTCGCGATGATGCTCGCGATTTTCTCCATCAACGAGATTCCGCTATGAGGCGGGCGGGTCGGTCCCGGTTTCTCGTTCTTGAGAATCGCCGCTCGGTGCGCCGCGCCGTATGCCGTGGGTTCGTCGATCAGCGCGGATTCACGCTGATCGAGCTGCTGGTCGTCATCATTGTGTTGGGGTTGCTGGTTGGGCTGGTGGGGCCGCGGCTGTTTGGTCGAGTGGGTCAGTCGAAGATGGCGGCGGCGCGGGCGCAGATCGAGCTGCTCGGGGCCGCGCTCGACCAGTATCGCCTGGACATCGGCAGCTATCCCAACGCCGGTCAGGGTCTCGATGCGCTGAACCGCAACCCGAATGTAAACAACTGGAACGGTCCCTACCTCAAAAAGGCTGTGCCCAAGGATCCGTGGGGCAACCAGTACAAGTACCGCTGCTGTCCGGGCCAGAACGGCGAGTATGACCTCTGGTCCGAGGGGGCCGATGGGGCCCCGGGTGGCGAAGGCGAGAACGCGGACATCACCTCATGGGACAGCAGCCAAAAGTAGATGCCCGCGGCTTCACGCTCCTCGAGCTGATCATCACCCTGGTGGTCGTCGCGGTCGCAGCGGGCCTCGTGGCCCCGGCGATCGGACGCAGCACCGAAACCTTGCGCGTCCGGGCCGAGGTCGCCGGATTCTCGGCGACCTTCCGGCACGCGCGCGAGCAGGCGATCACCACGAGAGAGGCGTTCACGGTCTTGGTCAATCCGACGAACCGTCTGCTGACGGTCACCACCGGCGAGGACGAAGTCCGCTGGACGCGCGCGCTCTCGAAACGCGTCGAGATCCGGGCCGACACGCCTGGCTCGCTGGCGGTTCGCTTCGAGCCGCAGGGTACGTCCAGCGGCGGAGAGTTTCACCTGATCTCGGGCAAGATCGCCTACCGGGTCACGGTCGACGCCGTCAGCGGGCGCGTGCGGAACCAGCGCGAATGAACCGCCGGGGTCAGGCCGGCTTCACGCTCCTCGAGGTTCTCATCGCCTTCGCGATCCTGAGCGTCGCCGTGGTCGCCGTCATCCAGGGCTTCGCCCAGGGGCTGCGGCTCCTGAAAGTGGCGGGCGACCACCAGCAGGCCGTGCTCCTCGCCGACCAGAAGACCCGCGAGATGGTCGTCCCGGTGGAGGGGCGTGACCAGGGCAAGGAAGGCAACTTCGACTGGGAGCGCATCGTCACCGTCGTGCCCGCACCCGATCTCACACGGACGGCGGCGACCGCGAAATGGCACGTCTACCAGATCGACGTGCGGGTCAGCTGGGGCGACAAGCGCGGCGTCGAGATCGTGAGCATGCGGACGGCCGCCGATACGGCGGACACGTCGACGACGTCGGGACCGCCGAGGACCGTGGGCGTGCCGATGACACCGGGCAGCTCGAGGACACCCGGAATGCCGGGGACGTCGGGGCCGTCGCCGATGGCGAGACCACAGTGATGAAGCGCGACCAGCGCGGTTTCACTCTGCTCGAGCTCCTGATGGCCCTGGCCATCGTCGGCGCTCTGGTCGTGATCGCCTTCGGCGGCGTCCGGATCGCGCTGGGCTCGTGGCGACAGGGTGAGGAGCGCGCGGAGGCGTACCAGCATCTGCGCGGGATCGCGCTGACCCTGGGCCGCTCGGTCGGCGCCGCCTATCCGTACAACGCGCCGCGCAGTGACACGCCGACCGCCGTGCTGCTCTTCGGCGGCACCGCGTCGAGCCTCGAGTTCGTGACGCAGACCGCGCCCTTCCCGACGTCGATTCCCGTGGCCTTCACCGCGGTCGTGATCGAGCTCGGGACCACCGGCGAGCAGCGCGGCCTCGTCATCCGGCAGCGCGTCTTGCCGAACCGTAACCCGTTCACGGACGCGGTGGTCGTCTTCAACGACCCGACCCTGACCGAGCTCTCGTTCGGCTTTCTCGACGATTCGGGCGCCTGGCAGGACACATGGGACGTCGAGGCCCAGAAGCGCCTGCCGAAGGCGATCCGCATCAGCGTGGGCGGCACGCTCAACGGCCGCGCGCAGAGCCTCTTGCCCCTGACCGTGCCCCTCCGCGTGGGCACCGAGCCGCAGCAGTGATGCGCCGGCGCGCCGCGACGCGCCCGGGCGACGAGCGGGGATTCGCGCTGCTGGTGGTGTTGCTCGTGCTGGCGCTGGTCGCCGTGGTCGGCGCCGAGTTCGCGTACTCGATGCGACTCGAGGCGTCGGCGGTCCGTGCCTACAAGAACGGAATCATCGGCAATCACCTCGCCGAGACGGCGCTCGAGCAGGCGATCCGCGAGATCGTGGCCGACGCGCCCATGGTCGCGGAGGACGACGACGGGCTCCTCACGTTCTACACCATTGATCGGCGCCCACTGCCGCGCCTGCGCCGCGCGAAGGCCGAGCTGCTCGGCGGACAGTACTCGTACCGCATCACCGACGAGGAAGCGCTCCTCAACGTCAACACGTCGGCGCCCGACCGCATCGACCGGCTCCTCCTGGCGCTCGGGATCGACAAGGAGGTCCGCGACACGATCGGCGACTCGATCCAGGACTGGCGCGATCCCAACGACGAGCACCGCGCCAACGGCGCCGAGAGCGACGACTATTACTTGAAGCTTCCGGTCCCGTATCGGGCGCACAACGCGAACCTCGAGTCGATCACCGAGCTCTTGCAGATCAAGGGTGTCACGCCGGCGATCTACAACGGCAGCAAGGACCATCCCGGCCTCTCCAGTCTCGTCACCGTCCGCAGCAGCGGCACCGTGAACATGAACACCGCCGGCCCGGCCGTCCTCACCGCCCTCGGGCTCTCGACCGCGGAGATCACGGAGATCCAGCAGTCGCGGCGCCTCAGCGGGCCCTATCCGAACGTGCCCGGGAAATTCGGCGGCCGAAACCTCGGCGTCTCGACCCGAACGTTTCGCGTCGAGGCGGAGGGCATCGTCGACGATCGCGTGGCGGCGCGGCTGACGGCGATCGTCCAGAAGCGCACCGATGTCGACCCGCCGTCGGTGGTCGTTCTGGAGTGGTCGGGGGCCCGTTGACTCTTTTCCCGCGATCGGTTAGGGGTGTTACCCTAACCTGGTGAAACTCGCCATCCCGAAGTTCACGTCGCTCCGACTCGCGGTCGTCATGCTCGGCGACCGGCTCGGCGTCGCCGCGATCGACCGCGATCGTGTCGAGACATTCACGATCGAGGCCGAAAATCCGGCCGCCGCGCTGCGCGCCGAGCTCGACGCGCGGTCACTCGCCGCACGGACCGTCGCGATCGGTCTCTCGCGCTCGACCGTCACCGTGAAGCCGATCGAGCTCCCGGCCGTCGCCGGCGCGACGCAGGACATGGTGAAGTTCGAGCTCGAGCGCCATCTGCCGATTCCGGCCGACGACGCCGCCTTCGACTTCGCGCCGCTGCCGCCCGAGACCGACGTCGCGCCCAGCGAGGGCAAGCGCGTGCTGATCGCCGCGGCCGACCGCCGGCTGATCGATTCGGCGCTGCGTCTGGCCGAGGAAGCGAAGCTGCGGCCCGTGTCGATCACGGTGGCCGCGCACGATCTGCTCGCGCTGGTCGAGACCGATCGGCGCCAGCGCGTCGCGTGGCTCCACCGGGTCGGCGACACGGCCGAGCTGATCCTGCTGCACGACGCGATGGTCGTGTTCAGCCGAAGCTTCACCGCCGCCGATGACGCGACGCTCCTCGCGGAGACGCGGCGCAGCCTCGCCGGCGCGCGGTGGCGCACCTGCGACGCGATCTGGGTGTCGGGCGACGGCGCCGCCGCCGCGCCCTTTCTCGACCTCGGCGTGCCGATCTCCGATCCACCGTGGACGGCGCGCGCCGAGCGGTGCCTGGCCCAGGTTGCCGAGCCGCATGGCGCTCTGGACCTCGCGGTGGCGACGGCCTCGAACCGCAACATCCCCTCGCTCGATCTCATCCCGGCGGCGATCAAGCCGCGGCGATTCACGCGTCAGGAAATGTTCACGGCCGGGACGCTGGTCGCGACCTTGCTCCTGGTACTGGCGGCGCTGCTCGTGCCGGGCTTCGTCGAGAGCCGCCGCCTCGCGCGACTGAACGGTGAGATCGCGCGCATCGACCCCGACGTGCGGTCGGTCGAGCGCGTCGCGCGCGAGCTCGATCGCAAGCGACAGCTCCTCGCCACCGTCGAGAAGATCAACTCGAGCTCTCTGCAGCCGTTGGCCGTGCTCCGCGAGCTCACCGAGATCCTGCCGAGCGACGCATGGGTCACCTATCTCGCGTTCGACGCCAAGGGCGTCGAGATGACCGGGCAGGCCGGCGCGGCAAGCACCTTGATCCCGCTGCTGGAGAACTCCCCGAAGCTCGAGCGCGTCGAGTTCGCTTCGCCGGTCACGCGGGGCCGCGATCGAGAGCAATTCAGGATCCGCGCCGCGTGGGAGGCGCCGTCCGTGGCCGCGGTGCCCGCGTCGGCCGCGCCGACGCCCCCGACGACGTCCACGCGGCCGCCCGCGCCGGTGCCCTCCGCCCAGCCCGCGCCGTCCGGACTGCCTCCGGCGCCCACCCCGAGTGTCCGGCATCCGCGCAGCAGCGATCCCCCGATGGAGACCCTGGGGCGCCGCCGCGGGCAGGAAGTGCCGCAGCAATGATCGGCAACCTCTCCCGCCGCGAGCGCGTCATGGTGGGCCTGGCGCTCGCCGTCGGCGTCGTCCTGGGCGGCTGGCTGCTGGTGGTCGAGCCGATCCTCGAGCACAATCGATCCGCCGGCGAGCTCGTGCCGGCGCGCGAGCAGGTGCTCCAGCAGAAACGCGAGCTGATCGCGCGCCGCACCGCAATCACCGCCGATCTCGAAAAGACGACCGCGCGGTTCGACAAGCTCTCGGAAGGATTCCTCACGTCGGCGACGCCCGCCGTCGCCGCCTCGGAGCTGCAGAAGATCGTCAAGGACATGGCCGCGGAAGCCAAGACCGAAGTCCGGAGCGAGCGGATCCTGCCGCCGGCCGACCGCGGGGAGCTCCTGGAGATTCCCGTCGAGATCGCGGTGTCCTGCGAGATCCGTCAGCTCGTCGATCTGCTCACGCGGATCGACGGCGCGTCCAAGCTGCTGCCGGTCCAGGACCTCAAGGTCCGCGTCGTCAACCTGAGCCAGCCGAAGGAGCTGCTCGTCACGCTCACGATCTCGGGGTTCATCCTGCCCAGCGCGCAGGGCAAGGCCAAGAGCTGAATGGCGCGTCGCTTGCTCGCCGTCAACGTGGTACTCGCCTGCGTGGCGGTTCTCTGCGTGGCCCTCATCGTCAAGGAGCTTTTGACTGTGCGTCCGCCAGGCTCCGGGCGAGGCCGGGCCCCGGTCGGGTCGTCGGCCAGCCCGACGACGGCGGGTGATTCTAAATTGCCGCCGCAGGCCTACAACGTGATCGCGACGCGCAACCTGTTCAGCCCGACGCGCAGCGAGACGGCAGGACCCGGGATGGCCGGCGTCGCGCAGGCCCCCATCGTCAAGCCGAACCTGCATGGCGTGGTGCTGCGGGAAGGCTCGCCGATCGCCTACCTCGAAGACCCGCTGACCAAGCGCATCGCCGGCTACCGAATCGGCGACCCGATCGCCGGCGGAACCGTGCAGACGATTTCCGCCGACGCGGTGGTGATCTCGCGACCGGACGGGATGGTCGACGTGCGCCTGCGCGATCCATCGAAGCCCAGACCCGCACCGCCTCAGCCGGGCCAGCCGGTCGTGCCCGGTCAGCAGCCTCTGCCGGGACAGCTGCCGTACCCCGGCCAGCCGGCCACCGGAGGCCAGCTGCCGAACCAGGGTCTCGTCCCGGTGCCCGGCCCGACGCAGCCGTTACCGGCCCCGCGTGCTTTCAACCCACCCGGGAGTCCGCTGCCGCCCGGGCAGACCATGCCGCCGCCGCCGGCGATCCAGCAGCCGACGCAGACGCAGCCGGGCGCGATTCCATTCGGGCGGCCTGCGCCGAGCCTCGGGCGCCGGATGCCGCCAATTTCTACAGATCCGTCGGGCCAGCCGCTGCCGGCGCCGAGCCAATAGGATGAAGCGCCTCGTCGCGACCCTGCTGCTGCTCGCCGTCACGGCCGGTTGTGCCTCGCATCGCCGACCGCCGCCGCCGGCGGCCGCCCCGCCGCCATCCGTGACGGTGGCACCGCCCGCGACCGCGGAGACCTTGCCCTCGGTGCCGCCGGTCTCCGTCGGGCCGCGCACGATTCCGCCCGCCCCGACCCAGCCGCCGGAGGCCGCACCGGCACCTCCGCCGCCGCCACCGCCGACCGCGCCACCGGTTCCGCCCGCGCAGCGCGGACGCTTCGTCGTCCTCAATTTCGACAACGCGGACATCGAGACGGTGATCCAGGCGGCGAGCGAGATCATCGGCTTCAACTACGTGCTGGCGCCCGACGTGCGCGGCAAGGTCACCGTGCAGACGTCCGGCCGCATCGCTCAGGAAGAGGTGTTCGGGGTCCTGCTGGCGATTCTCGAGGTCCAGGGCTTCACGGCGGTGAAGGCGGGGAACCTCTACAAGATCGTCCGCATCGAGGGCGCCCGCGAGCGTGCCGTGCCGACGATCGTCGGGCCGGCGGCCGATCCGAACCGGACCACCGACGAGATCATCACGCAGATCGTGCCGATCAAGTACTCGTCGGTCGCGGACCTCAGCGCGCTCCTGCGCCCGCTCATCTCGACCCGGGGCACCTTGATCGCGCATCGCGAGACCAACGTGCTCATCATCACCGACGCAGCGTCGAACGTCTCGCGTCTGCTCGACATCATTCGGCTGGTCGACGTCCAGGTCGCGCAGGAAGAGCTGCAGATCATCCCCATCTCGTACGCCGACGCCGGTGAGCTGGCGACGATCCTGACCCAGCTCTTCGCCAGCGGCCGCGTCCGCTTCGCCGCGCCGGGCACCCCGCCGGTGCCGACGCCGGTGGCGCCGCCCCAGCCGGGCGTGCCGGTGCCCCCGGGGGCCCCGGGGCAGCCGAGTGGCTCCGCCGAGCGCGCGCCCCTGATTCTCCCGGAGCGACGCTCGAACTCCCTGATCGTGCACGCCAAGAAGCACGAGGTCGAGACCATCAAGCGGCTGGTCTCGCAGCTCGACGTCAACATCTACGGCGGGCGACGGGTGTTCATCTACTACGCGGAGAACGCCAAGTCGAAGGACCTCGCGGCGACCCTGAACGCGATCTACGGTGCCCGCGACAGCTCGTCGACCACCACGACCTCGAGCTCCACGAGCACGTCGTCCACGACGCCCTCGAGAACGGGCGCGCCGACGCCGCCGCCACCCTCGCTCTACGGGCCGCCGCCGGGCACGACCGCTCCGCCCGGAGCCAACTCCTCCGACGTCCTGGCCGAGGGCCAGGTACGCTTCATCGCCGACGAAGTCACCAACGCGGTGATCGTCACGACCTTCCCGCGGAGCTGGACGGAGATCGAAAACACGATCAAGCAGCTGGACCGGATGCCGCGCCAGGTGTTGATCGAGGTGCTGGTGGCCGAGATCACCTTGACCGACGACACGCGCCTCGGCCTGGACTGGGCCGTGCGCGCGGGCCGTTTCAACATCGTCAACACCAATACCGGATCCCCCGGGTTGCCGACGACGCCGTCGCCCCCCGACTCGTCATCGATGTTTCTGCCGCTCGGCGTGGGTGGGCCCGCCCGAGTCCTCGGGCCGTTCGGGCAGGGGCTCTCGGCGTTCACGTTCGGCACCGATCAGTTCATCGCGATGCGCAACGCGCTCTCGAACGAGAACAAGGTCAACATCGTCTCGAATCCGCACATCCTGACATCGGAGAACAAGAAGGCGGTCATCAACGTGTCGACGTCGGTGCCCATCGTCACCAGCCAGACCACCGGACAGGTGGCCGCCGCGACGACGACGACGACCAGCACCACCACGACGGCGGGACTCAACCAGACCGTCGAGTATCGCGACGCGGGTGTGATCCTCACGGTGACGCCGCGCATCGGTGAGCAGGGCACCGTCGCCCTCGACGTGAAGCAGGAAGCGAACCAGATCGGATCCCCGGTGCCGCCGACGAATTCGCCCTCGTTCACCAAGCGCGAAGCGGAGACATCGGTCGTGCTGCTGAACAATCAGACCTTGGTGCTGGGTGGCCTCATCCAGGACAAGCTGACGACCACCGACCGCGGGATCCCGATCCTCAAAGACATCCCGCTGATCGGCTACGTCTTCAAGTTCACCGAGCGAATCATCGACAAGACGGAGTTGCTGCTCCTGATCACGCCACGCGTGGTGAGCACTGCCGGTGACGCCGGCCGGATCACCGACGAGAAGCGCCGATACTCGCCGGACCTCGAAGACGCGCTCCGGCGGGCGCCGCGCCTGCCGCCGACGACCACGCCGCCGCGCCAGCCGCCGACACCGTCGCCGTAGCGACGGGTTGACGCAGGCCACCCGGCGCTGTGACCGGCCGGGGGCCCGCGCCGATCACGCGCCCGAAAATTTTGGCGGGCGCTTGTCGAAGAACGCGGCAACGCCCTCCCGATGGTCGTCGGACGCGACCGCAACCCCCTGAGACAGGGCCTCGACCTCGAGCGCCGAAGCCAGATCGGTGCTCGCCGCGCGGTTGAGCGCCTGCTTGTCCAGCCGCAGCGCCAGCGGCGGGCCCGCCGCGATCTTCTCGGCGAGCTCGCGCGTCGTCGAGGCCAGGTCGGCGACGTGCACCACGCGGTTGACGAGCCCGATCCGCATCGCCTCAGCCGCGTCGAAGACGTCGCCGGTGAAGATCAGCTCCTTCGCGCGCGCCATGCCGACCAGTCGCGGCAAGAGCCAGGTGCCGCCGCCGTCGACCGCGAGGCCGATCTTGCAGAACAGCTCGCCGAACTTCGCGCGGTCGGACGCGACGATCAGATCGCAGCAGAGCGCCAGGTTCGAGCCGGCCCCGACGGCATATCCGTCCACCATCGCGATCGTCGGAAGCGGAAAATTCACCAGCCGCAGAACGGCACGGTTGAGAAGCCCGACGCGCACCTGCCCATCCGCGGCGGTGGTGCGCTGGCGCATGTTCTTGACGTCGCCGCCCGCGCAGAAGTGGCCGCCGGCGCCCGTCAGGATGACCACGCGGGCGGCCGGGTTCGCCTCGATCTCGTCGAGCGCGGTCAACAGCTCGCGGCGCATGGCGAAGTCGAGCGCATTGCGCGCGTCCGGGCGATTGAGCGTGATCGTGGCGATCGGACCGGACTGGTCGACGATGAGTGTCTCGTAGCCCATGGTGTCCCCTTCCCTAGCGTGACACGGTGGCGCGCGATCGGGAGGTCATCGCCGCTTGGTATCGAAGCGCTGCATGACGCCGCGGCCGTCCGGCCGCGGCAGCTCTTCGTAGCGTCCTCCGGTATGCTCGCCGATCACACGCCGCCAGAAGGTCTGGGCCGCGATGTTACTCGTCAGCTGCGTGACCTCCCACCGACCCGGAAACGCGTCGAAGAGCTTGCGGGCGACCTCGCCGCCGATGCCGTGACGGCGGTGGCGGCGCAGGATGAAGAACTCGCTGATGTCCCGGGTGCCGTTCCCGGCGAAGTACGCTTCATCGCGGACCAGAGCGAAGCCGACGAGCACCCCGTCGACGCGCACCAGGTAGGACGTCATCTTGGGATCCGTCCAGAACCCCTCGATGACCGTCGTGTTGCCGTAGAGGCCGTCGTCCCCGATCGCCCAGTCGTCGATCGCGGCGAAATCGTAGAGATAGAGCTGCATGAGACGCCGCATGACCGGAAGGTCCTGCGAGCGGGCCGGGGTGAGCTCGATCTTCATGACGTCATGCTAGGCTACCGCTGATGCGACTCGAGCGCACGATCATCGGCATGGTGCACCTCCCGCCCCTACCCGGGAGCCCGCGCTGGGACGGGGCGATGGCACGCGTCGTGGCCTCGGCACTCGCGGACGCTCACGCCCTCGTCGAGGGCGGCGTGGACGCGGTGCTCGTCGAGAACTTCGGTGACGCGCCCTTCACGCCCGGACGCGTCGAGCCCGCCACCGTGGCGGCCATGAGCGTGGTCGCCGCCGAGATCCGGCGGGCGCTGCCGCGAACGCCGCTCGGCGTGAACGTCCTGAAGAACGACGCACGCGCGGCGCTCGCCGTCGCGGCGGCGGTCGGCGCCGAATTCATTCGCGTCAACGTCCACGCCGGCGCGGTGCTCGCCGACCAGGGCATCGTGCAGTCCGACGCGTACGGCTCGCTCCGCGACCGGCGCCTGATCGGCGTGGACGTCGCGATCTTCGCCGACGTCGGCGGCAAGCACGCGGTGCCGCTGGGGCCGGTGGACATCGATCAGACCGCGAGGGATCTCGTGCACCGCGGGCTGGCCGACGCGCTCGTCGTGTCCGGAGCGGCCACCGGCCAGCCGACGCCCCTCGGCGACGTCAAGCGGGTGCGAGGCGCCGTCGCCGACGTCCCGATTCTCGTCGGCAGCGGCGTCACCGCCGAGACCGCCGCGGAGCTCCTGTCCGTCGCCGACGGCGTCATCGTCGGCACGTCGGTCAAGCGCAACGGCGACGTGCGCCTGCCGGTCGAGCGCGCGCGCGTGGAGACGCTCGTTGCGGCGGCTCGTCGCCGCTAGCCTTCTCGGCATCCTGCTCGCCGCCGGCTGTGGAACCGCGCTGGTACCCGACGGCGCGCGCCTGATCGCGATCGAGCGCGAGCTCGGCTCGCTGTTCCTGGTCGGCTTTGGCGGCACGGAGGCGGCCGGGAACACGGACCTCGCCAGGCTCCTCTGCGAGCTTCGGGTCGGGGGCGTGCTGCTGCTGGGCCGCAACATCGCCGACGCGGAGCAGCTGGGCCGGCTCACCGGCGGGCTCACGACCCAATCGACGGGCTGCACCGGGCGCAAGCTCCTCATCGCCGTGGACGCCGAGGGCGGCAGCGTCATGCGGCTCGCGCCGCGCTTCGGGTGGCCCGCCACGTTCTCGGCGCAGGAGCTCGGTGAAAGCAACGACTTCGCGCTGACCGAGCTGGAGGCGCGCCGGATCGGCGCGATGCTGCGAGCGGTCGGGATCAACTGGGACCTGGCCCCGGTGGTCGACGTGGGCTACAACCCGGCCAACCCGGTTATCGTCGGCGCGGCCCGTAGCTTCGGCGCCGATCCGCGGCAGGTCACCGGGCACGCGCGCGCGTTCGTCCAGGGTCTCCGCGCCGAAGGCGTGCTGACCGCCCTGAAACACTTCCCGGGACACGGCTCGAGCTTCGACGACACGCATCTGGGCTTCACCGATGTCACGGACACGGCGTCGCCCGAGCTCGAGCTGGCGCCGTATCGCGCCCTGATCGCGGAAGGGCTCGCGGACAGCGTGATGACCGCGCACGTGTTCAACAAGCGGCTCGACGCGCAATACCCGGCGACCCTGTCGCGGGCGACGGTCAACGGCGTCCTGCGGGGCGAGCTGGGATTCACGGGCGCGGTCGTCAGCGACGACCTGCGGATGGGCGCGATCGAGCGTCAATACGGCATCGGCGAGGCGGCGGTGCTGGCGCTCGACGCCGGCGTCGACGTGCTCCTGATCGTCGACGATCAACTCCCCGACGGCACCTCGGCCACCGAGCTCGCCCAGGCCGCCATCCGCCAGGCCCTGAGCCGAGGCACCCTCGATCCGGCTCGCGTGGAAGCCGCGATCGAGCGGGTCCGGGCGTTGCGCGCGCGCCTGCCCTAGCCCCACGACGCTCGGACGGGTCGTGCCGCCGTCACGTCCCCTGCAACAGCCGGTCGACCTCGGCGCGGGTAGCCAGCGAGGGCTGGGCGCCGCGGCGGGTGCACGCGATGGCGGCAGCCGCGCTGGCGAATCGCAGCGCGTCCGGCAGCGTCTCGCGGCCGGCCAGCGCCGCACCGAGGGCGCCGTTGAACGCGTCGCCGGCCGCGGTGGTATCGACGGCGGTCACCGCGAACGCGGGAGCTTCGACGTCGTCCTGCGCCGTGCAGGCCACCGAGCCCCGGGCCCCGAGTGTCACGATCACGGTGCCGACGCCTCGCCCGCGCAGCACCCGCCCCGCAGCCGCGGCCGAGCGCGCATCGCGCACGGCGACACCGCTGAGCCGCTCCGCCTCGCCCTCGTTCGGCGTCAGATAGTCGACGAGCCGCCAGATGTCGTCGGAGATTCCCTCGCGGACCGGCGCCGGATTCAGTATCGTGACGAGCCCCCGGCGCCGCGCCTCGGCGAGCGCCACCGCGAGGGTCTCGAGCGGCGTCTCGAGCTGGCACATGACGACCTGCGCCCACGCGAAATCGTCGGCGCGCGAGCCGACGTGCTCGGCCGAGAGCCGCCAGTTCGCCCCGGGGGCGACGACGATCTGATTGCGTCCCTCGCCGTCGACGACGATCAGCGCCGTGCCGGTCGCCGCATCGGCGGTGACCATCACCCCGTCGACGCCGATACCCTCCGCCCGGAGCGCCGCGCGGATGTCGCGCCCCGACGCGTCGTCGCCGACGCACGCGATGAAGCGCACTTCGGCACCGAGTCGGCGGGCGGCCACCGCCTGGTTCGCGCCCTTCCCGCCGTGGTTCACGAGCAACGTGCCGCCGCTGACCGTCTCGCCGACGCCGGGCAGGCGCGAGGCCGCGACGGTGAAGTCGACGTTGGCCGAGCCGACTACGAGGACGCGTCGCGGGGTGGTGTCGGCGGGCACAGGCGATCCAGGAAGAGTCGAATGAACCGCTCGCTCTCCACGCTCCTCGCGACGCGGCAGTTCGGCGGACCGCTCGTGCGCATCGTCTCGCCGTCCGGCCCGATGGCGAGACGCACGGCCTCCCACTTGGCGAGCGACGAATCGAGCGCGAGTCCGACGGCGAGCGGGTCGTGGAGCGCCATTCCCTGCTCGCCGTCGCTGTGGGCAATCCGGAAGCCGCGCTCGCTGAATCCCTGAATCCGTGAGGCGAGCAGACCCGTCGTGCGGGCGAGCGTGGCTCGCATACCGGCGCGCGGCAGGACTGCCTGCCGCGTCGCGTCAAGCGGCACCAGCTCGAGAGGGAGCCCGGCCGCGAGAACGCGGTGCGCGGCTTCGGGATCCACGAACATGTTGAACTCGACGGTCGGTGTGACGTTGCCCGGTACGTCGACCGCCCCCCCCATCACGACGACCCGCCCCACCCGCCCGAGCGCGCCCGCGTCTTCCTTCAGGGCCAGGGCCAGGTTGGTCAGAGGGCCGAGGGCAACGATCGTCAGATCGCGCTCGTGGCGTCGCGCTGCGTCGAGGATGACCTCGACGGCGCCCGGCGAGGCGGGCAGGCGCTCGACCGACGGCCAGTCCGGAAGATCGCCCAGCCCGTCCTCGCCGTGATAGCGGGTGGCAGTGGTCAGCGCGCGAGCGAGGGGCCCGGAGGCGCCGGCGGCCACGATCGGCCGTGGGATAGGGATCCGCAAGGCGAGCAGGCGCAAGAGGTTCGTGCTGGCCGCATCGACCGTGACGTTTCCGGCAACGGTCGTGATCGCCTCCACCTGGATCTCCGGTGAGTTCCAGGCGAGGAGCAAGGCCAGCGCGTCGTCGATCCCGGGATCGGTGTCGATCAGGACCGGCATCACGGAATCTCCCCCCGGCCGTCCCGCGTCATATTAGAATGAGATCACTTTCAGTGAGGAGGCTCGGATGAACATCCAGATCAGATACTGCGGCGAGTGAAACTACCTCCCCCAGGCCTCCAGTTTGCAGGCCGCCATCAAGACCAAGTACGGGCTCACCGCGACCCTCAAGGAAGGGCACAGCGGGATCTTCGAGGTCTCGATCAACGACGACGTCGTCTACACGAACGAGACGACGTACCGGTTTCCGACCGACGAGGAAATTTTCGAGAAGATCGACGCCGCTAAGAAGTAGCACGCTGCAGTAGCTCCTCCCGAAACCGGGGATGGGCGACCGCGATCAGCGCCTCGGCCCGTCCCCGTTCCCCCTTTCCCCGCAGCGCCGCCGCACCGTGCTCGGTCACCACCCAGTCCGCGAGCGCGCGGGGGCTCGTGACCGCGGCGCCCGGTTGCAGCGACGGAACGATCCGCGACACGGACCCGTCGCGTCCGGTCGACGGCAGAGCGATGACGGCCGCGCCGCCGCGCGAGCGCGAGGCGCCGAGCACGAAATCGAACTGGCCGCCGATGCCGGCCACCTGGCGCGGCCCCAGACTCTCGGCGGTCACCTGGCCCGTCAGGTCGATCTCGAGCGCGGAATTGATCGCGACGAAGCGATCGAGCTGCGCCACCGCGTGCGGATCGTGAACGAAGCCGGAGGGCTCCATGTTCACGAGCGGGTTCTCGTGGATGAACTCGAAGAGCCGGCGCGTCCCCATCGCCTCGCCGATGTCCATGCGCCCGCGATGGACGCGCTTGAGCGCGCTGGTGACGACGCCGCGTTCCACGAGATCGACCGCGGCGTCGACCAGGAGCGAGTGCAGCGAGAGGTCGCGATGGCCGCCGAGCGCTTCGAGCACGGCCTGCGGGATCGCGCCGACGCCGACCTGCACGGTCGCGCCGTCGGGGACGAGCCCGGCGACGTGCCGGCCGATCGCGCGCTCGACGTCGCCGATCGGCGTCGGGGGATACTCCGCGAGCGGCTCGTCCACGTCGACCCAGCAGTCGATCTGGCTCCGGTGCAGACAGGCGTTGCCGAGCGTACGTGGCATGGACGGATTGACCTGCGCGATCACGAGGGGAGCGCGGCGCGCGGCGGGGAGCGCGACGCTGACCGAGACGCCGAGGCTCAGATAGCCGCGCGCATCGGGTGGCGCGCAGTGAACCAGGACGCAGTCCGGGGCCCAGGTGCCGCCGGCCGCGAACTGCGTGACGAGATCGAAGTAGCGAATCGGGACGAACTCGACGCGCCCGCGCCGCCGCGCCTCCTCGAGCCGGGGCGACATGTGCCACGTCGCGAACCGCAGCGCCGCGTGCTCGGGGCGCGCCCACGGGTAGTCGCCGAGATGAATGCCGCCCAGCAGCGTGAGGTCACGCAGCCGCGCCGACTGCCGGCAGATCTCCGCCACGAGCGCGGGCGGCTCCCCGCACCCCGGCGGCAGCAGCACCTTCATCGCCGGCCCGAGCCGGGCCACAGCGTCAGCGAGCGAGCAGCGGGCGAACGCGCGCGGCATGAATGGCGACGCTATATATACCTGATCCCGCGATAGAATGACCGCATGAATCGGCGAGGTTCGCTCACGCTCTTGCTGTTCGTCGTCGCGCTCGCCGGTTGCGCGCCCGCGTCGTCGAGCAGTAGCGGCGGCGGCAGCAGCAGCAGCAGCGCTCCCCGGGACAGCAGCCCGCCACGCGTGCGTTGTCTGTCGAACCCGGCGCGCGACGACGCGTCCGGCACCCGCCCTATGTTCTTCCTGTTCTGCGCGGAGAGTCCGTGACGGGCGCGCCGGCGCAGCCGGTCGCCCTCGTCACCGGCGCCGGCCGCGGCATCGGTCGTGAGATCGCGCTGGCGCTGGCTCGGGAAGGCTGTCACGTCGCGGTCGCCGCCCGCTCGGCGGATCAGGTGGCGGCGGCCGCCGTCGCGGTGGCCGGCCTCGGCGTCCAGGCGTTCCCGCTCGTGCTCGACGTGACGGACGAAGGCGCCGTCGCGCGCGGCGTCGCCTCGATCGCCGCGAGCCTCGGCCCCGTCGACGTCCTCGTCAACAACGCGGGGATCGCGGAGTCGGCGCCCTTCGCGAAGACCGACGCCGCCCTCTGGGAGCGGCACTTCCGCGTCAACGCGACGGGCCCGTATCTGCTCACCCGCGCCGCGCTGCCGGGGATGCTCGAGCGCCGCTGGGGACGCGTGATCAACATCGCCTCGCTGGCCGGACTCGTCGGCGCGCCGTATGTCACCGCGTATACTGCCTCGAAACACGCGCTGGTCGGGCTCACGCGCGCGCTCGCCGCCGAAGTGGCCGGCAAGGGCGTGACCGTGAACGCCATCTGCCCCGGCTTCGCGGCCACCGACATCGTCTGGAACGGCGCGCGCAACATCGCGGCGCGGACGGGCAAGTCGTTCGAGGAGGCGGTGGAGGCGATGGCGCGTCTCAACCCGGGCGGTCGGCTCATCGAGCCCGCCGAGGTCGCCGCGGTGGCGGCCAAGCTTCTCCGCGACGACGCGACCAACGGCGAAGCCATCGTGCTCGACGGAACTCGATAGTCGGCGCTCCAGGAGGCCAGCATGACCAGACAGATCGACTTTCTCAATCCGCCGGAGCTCATGAAGCCCGTGGGCTTCTCCCACGCGGCCGTGACGCGCGGCGGCCGTACGCTCTTCCTGGCCGGCCAGGTCGCCAAGGATCGGGACGGCCGCGTCGTCGGCAAGGGCGACATCGTCGCCCAGTTCCGTCAGGTGTGCGAAAACTTGAAGACGCTCGTCGCCGCGGCGGGAGGTCAGCTCACCGACGTCGTGAAGCTGACGATCTACGTCCTCGATGCGGGCGAGTTCAAGCGCCAGGGCAAGCCGATCGGTGTCATCTACCGGGAGTACTTCGGCAAGCACTACCCGGCGATGACCCTCGTCGGAGCTCGCGACCTGTACGACGCGTCCGAGGGGTGCATGATCGAGATCGAAGGCTTCGCCTGCCTGGCCGAGTGAGGCGGAGCGCCGACCGCCACCTGGCGGTCGGCACCTGGCTCCGGCTGCTCCACGGCTACGCGCTGATCGAGCGTGAGCTGCGCCGGGCCGTCGCCGCGCACTGCACCTTCCCCCAGTTCGACGTCCTGAACCAGCTCGAGCGCGAGCGCGACGGGCTCACGTTCGTCGAGCTCTCGCGCCGCCTGCTGGTGACCGCGGGCAACCTGACCGGCATCGTCGACCGGCTCCACGCCGAGGGGCTCGTCCGGCGGGCCGTCCACCCGGCCGACCGCCGCGCCTTTCGTCTGACCTTGACGGCCAAAGGCCGCCGGCTGGTGCGCCGGGCTCAGGGCCGCCATCACCGCACCCTGACCGCGCTCCTGGCCGGGGTGCCCGACCGCGATCTGCGAACGCTCCGCCGGCTGCTCGACCGCCTCCGCACGAGCGCGTCGTCACGTGCGGCGGCCAGGTCGAAATAGGCTATATTTGGATAATCGAGGTTTAAACAACCTGGAGCTCGCGACGCATCGCATTCGTCATTCGCTCCCGGCGGCGCACTGGCCGACCCGCGAGGAGGCGGCACGCGCCCGCTGGTTCTCGCCCATTCGGATCGGCCGGACCGTCTCGGCCGCCGAGCGAACCTGGGTGCCGGCGATGGTGCCGTGGCGCGCCACCGAGGACGGCTTCGTCACGCCGGAGGTCCTCGAGTGGTACGCGCGATTCGCCGAGGGCCAGCCCGGTGTGCTCGTGGTGGAAGCGACCGGCATCCGCGACATCGCGAGCGGCCCCCTGCTCCGCATCGGCGACGATCGCTTCGTCCCCGGGCTCCGCACGCTCGTGGAGACGGTGCGCGAGCGAAGCCGGGGCCGAACCCGGCTCTTCATCCAGCTCCTCGACTTCGTCGCGGTCCGCCGCCGACCCGAGCCCAGACGCTTCTTCGGCCGCTATCTCGAGATCACCGACTCGCTGCGGGCCCAGATCGCGCTCTGGCTCGACGAGCCGCGGTGGCGCGAGGCCGAGGACGACGAGGTGCGCGACTACCTGCTGACCGCCGACCGCATGACCCTCGAGACCGTCCTGACCGATCGCGAGCTCGAGGCGCTCGACTACGGGTACCGCGAGCGCGTCTGGGACATGCACCTGCCCCACATCAAGGAGCTCCCCCGCGTGCTGCCGCCGCTCTTCGCCGACGCCGCGCAGCGCGCGCGCGAGGCGGGCTTCGACGGCGTCGAGCTGCACTACGCCCACGCATACACGATGGCGTCGTTCCTCTCGCGCCTGAACTCGCGGCCGGACGGCTACGGCGGTGCGAGGGAGAGCCGCGTGCGGCTCCCGCTCGAGGTGCTGACAGCCGTCCGGAAGCGAGTCGGGGACGACTACGTCGTCGGCATCCGCTATCTCGGCGACGAGGTCGTCTCGGGTGGCAGCGATCTCGATGACGCGATCTGGTTCGGCGTGTGCTTCGCGGAGGCCGGCGTGGACTACCTGTCCGTCTCCAAGGGTGGGCGCTTCGAGGACGCCAAGCAACCGAAGGTCGGCGAAGCCGTCTATCCCTACACGGGCGCGTCCGGCTACGAGTGCATGCCGACCGTCCTCTCGGACGCGCGAGGACCGTTCGGCCGCAACGTGCCACTCGCGGCCGCGATTCGCCGGGCGATCCACGACGCCGGCGGCTCGACGCCGGTCGTCACGAGCGGCGGCATCACGACGTTCGAGCAGGCCGAGCGCATTCTCGAGCGAGGCGAGGCCGACTGCGTGGCGGCCGCGCGCCAGACGCTCGCCGACCCCGACTGGTTCAGGAAGGTCCGCCTCGGCCACGGTGATCTCGTGCGACGCTGCGAGTTCACGAATTACTGCGAGGGCCTCGACCAGCGCCACAAACAGGTCACCTGCAAGCTGTGGGATCGGCAGTTCGATCCGACCGACCCGGCGGTCAGGCTCGCGACCGACGGCAAGCGTCGGCTCAGCGCGCCGGCCTGGTCGCCGCCG
>CAYVHH010000172.1:0-3458 GCA_964450175.1 uncultured bacterium
TTCTACCTCTGGGACACGATCCGCTCGTTCAAGGACGGCGAGGCGGCAACGGTGATCCTGTTGATCGTGGCGATGGTGATGTGCATCGACGTCGTCTCCGCCCGCGTGCGGCGGGCGGCGATCTAGGGAGGTTACTCATGCGCCCATTCCGAATCGTGGTGGCGGCGATGCTCACGGTGCTGGCGATGGTCGGCGCCGCGGGCGCCACCGATCCGAGCTGGCCCAAAGAGGTCACGTTCGGCCTCCTGTCCACCGAGAACGCCGCCGAGATCACGCGCCGGTGGGCGCCGATCCTGGCCCAGCTCGAGAAAGACCTGGGCGTGAAGGTCAAGGCGGTGACCGCCACCGACTACCGCGGCACCATCGAGGCGCTGAAGTTCAAGAAGGCCGAGCTCGGCCACCTCGGGCCCAAGTCCTACGTGGAAGCCTCGACCAACAACTACGCGAACGTCGAGCCGATCGCCCAGCTCCAGCTCGCGAACGGGTCGCTCGGCTATCGCTCGTGCCTGATCGTGCACGCCGACTCCGACATCTTCAGTCCCGAGGATATGGCCGGCAAGACCTTCGCCTTCAACGACCCGAACTCGACCTCGGGCTATCTGGTGCCGTCGGCGTTCTTCATGATGGAGCTCGGCGTCGATCCCAAGAAGCACTTCTCGAAGGTCACGTTCTCCGGCTCCCACGAGGCGTCGATCCTGGCGGTGGCCGCGAAGAAGGTCGAGATCGCCTCGACCAACCTGCCCGACCTGCAACAGCTCACGCGCGAGAACAAGGTGCCGCGCGGCGCGCTGCGCGTGATCTGGGTCTCGAAGCTGATCCCGAACGACCCGATCGTCGTCCGGAAGGACTTGCCAGCGAGCTTCAAGTCGGCGGCGCAGGAATCGCTGACGACGATGCGCGCACGCAACCCGGAGGCATTCAAGGAGATCGGCGCCTGGCTCGGCAGCTTCGTCGTGGCCGACGACGGCAAGTATCAGGTGATCCGCGATCTGAACGAGACCGCCAAGAAGCTGGCCGCGCAGAAGTGATGAACCCGACCGACGTCCGGCGGCGGTGGATGGCGGTCCTGGCGCAAGCATCGCCCGACGAGCTCGAGGGCTGCTGGCGCAACGTTCCGCCGCCGCCGCATCGCATGCTGCGGCCGCCCGAGACTGGCCTCGTCATGGTGCGCGGGCGGGCGGGCGGCACCGGCGTACGCTTCAACGTGGGTGAGATGACGGTCACTCGCTGCGCCGTCGAGCTCGAAGGCGGCGCCGTCGGTGTGGCGTACGTCCGCGGGCGCGATCGGCGGCACGCCGAGCTGGCGGCCCTGCTGGACGCGCTGCTTCAAGATCCGGCGCGGCGCGATGATCTCGATCGAACGGTGGTGGGGCCGCTGGCCGCGGCGCACACCGCCCGCCGGCGGGCAGCCGCCGAGCGCGTCGCACCGTCGCGCGTGGAGTTCTTCACGATGGTCCGCGGGGACGACTGACGATGCTGCCCGGGCTGGCCGATCCGACGCTCGACAGCCAGCGCATCTTCCGGAGCGTGCTCGAGGCGATCTCGCACCCCGGCCGGATCGTCGACGTGGCGACCGCGATCCGACCCCCGGTGCCGCTGCATCCGGCCACCGCCGCCGTGTGCCTGACCTTGCTCGACTTCGACACTCCACTGTGGCTCGATGACGCAGCCGCTCGGCCCGAGGTCGTGGAGTGGCTCAAGTTTCACTGCGGCATGCCGCTCACCGGCGAGCCGGCGGCGGCGGGCTTCGCGCTCGTCGCCGATTCCGGGCTGATGCCGCCGCTGGGCGCGTTCAACGCCGGGACGGCCGAGCATCCCGAGCGCTCCGCCACGGTCATCGTTCAGGCGAGGGCCCTCATCGGAGGCACCGGACGGCGGCTGACCGGCCCGGGCATCGCCGATCAGGTTCACCTCGACGTCGCCGGTGTGCCGGACCGCTTCTGGTCGTGGGTATCCGACAATCACGCCCGGTTCCCGCGCGGCGTCGACGTCCTCATCAGCGCCGGGCAGGTGATCACGGCGCTGCCGAGAACGACGCGGGTGGAGGACTGAATCGTGTACGTGGCCGTGAAAGGCGGCGAGCGCGCGATCGCCAACGCCCATCGGCTCTTGGCCGAGGAGCGTCGCGGCGAGCTCTCGGTGCCGGAGCTCAGCCTCGCCCAGATCGATCAGCAGCTCGGCCTCGCGGTCGACCGCGTCATGATCGAGGGCTCACTCTACGATCGCGAGCTCGCCGCGCTGGCGATCAAGCAGGCGCGCGGCGATCTGATCGAGGCGATCTTCCTGGCGCGCGCGTACCGGACGACCTTGCCGCGGTTCGGCGCGACCCGCCCGATCGACACGGACGGCATGGCGATCCGCCGGCGCGTCTCGGCGACGTTCAAGGACGTCCCGGGCGGTCAGATTCTCGGCGCGACGTTCGACTACACGCACCGGCTGCTGGATTTCAGTCTGGCCGGCAGGGCCGGGAACCGCGCTGCGGCGGGGAATGCCCCCGGCACCGGCGAGTCCGATGCCGACGGCGACCCTGCCGTCTCGGGCGGCGACCTTGCCGCAACCGGTGGCGATCTGGCCGAGCTGAGCGGACGGCTGCCGCGGGTCATCGATATCCTCGACCGTGACGGGCTGATCGAATCCGAAGAGCCCGACTCCGACCGCCGCGCCGTCGGCGATCTGACTCGCGAGCCGGTGGACTTTCCGGCCGGCCGCGACGTGCGGCTGCAGAGCCTGGCGCGGGCCGACGAGGGGTTTACCCTGGCGCTCGGCTACGCCACGCAGCGCGGCTACGGCAGAAACCACCCGTTCGCCGGCGAGATCCGCGTGGGCGAGGTCGAGATCGAGCTCGTGCCCGAGGAGCTGGGCTTCCCGATCACGATCGGTGAGCTCACCGTGACCGAGTGCCAGATGGTGAACCAGTTCAAGGGCTCGGCGACGGCGCCGCCGCAGTTCACGCGCGGCTACGGGCTCGTGTTCGGTCACGCCGAGCGCAAGGCCATGACGATGGCGCTGGTGGATCGGGCGCTGCGCTGCCGGGAGCTCGGCGAGAGGCCGACGTCGCCAGCGCAGGACGAAGAGTTCGTCCTCTACCACGGTGACAACGTGGAGGCCTCGGGCTTCGTCCAGCACCTGAAGCTGCCGCATCATGTGGACTTCCAGTCCGAGCTGGTGCTGATCCGCACGCTCCGCGCCGAGGCCGAGGCGCGCGCCCGATGAATCCGTACAACTTCGCGTTTCTGGACGAGCAGACGAAGCGGATGATCCGCCGCGCCATCTTGAAGGCGGTGGCGATCCCCGGCTACCAGGTGCCGTTCGGCAGCCGCGAGATGCCGCTCTCGTACGGGTGGGGCACCGGCGGCGTGCAGGTTACCGCGAGCGTCATCGGGCCCGACGACGTGCTCAAGGTGATCGATCAGGGGGCCGACGACACGACCAATGCCGTCAGCATCCGCCGGTTCTTC
>CAYVHH010000173.1:0-9926 GCA_964450175.1 uncultured bacterium
GACGGCGGCCGGAATCCCCTTGCGCTTGAGCACGGGAAACGCGTGCTCGTACATGTCGCGGTAGCCGTCGTCGAACGTGACGGTGGCGGTGGGCGTCTCGAACGGGTGGCCCGACTCGAGCCGCGAGCCGAGCTCGTCGAGCGAGACGAACCGGAAGCGCCGGCCGATCCAGTCGAGCTGGCGCTCGAACATCCGCCGGCTCACGAGCATCGGGGCGATGCTCGACGCGCGGCGCCGGCGGCTGTCGTCGACGACCCGGTGGTAGCCCACCACCAGCGGCATCCGGCGCGTACCGGACATGAGCCGGATGAGTCGGTCGGTCCGGGTGGCGCCGAGCATCAGGGCCAGTCCCGTCTTGATGTGCGCGCGCCCCATCGCGTTCACCCTAGCCTCCGATCCCGAGGCCGACGGCGAGGCGCTGCGCCACCGCGTCGGGCAGAAGGCGCCGAGCCGTCCGGCGGGCGGCCCGATTCGCTTCGGTCGCGCGGCGATAGAGTCGCCCCCGCACGTGCGGCGGATAGAGCTCGAGCCGTCCGATCTCGCGTGTCCGGCGCGCCCAGTGGAACTTGTAGGCTTCGGCACCGTGCAGGAAGTCGTATTCGCGGGCGCCTTCCTCCAGGGCCGCCTTGATCGACAGGCCGACCGCGAGGAGGCCGACGCTGGCGCGTGCCAGCCGCGGATCGAAGCCCGACTGGTAGAAGGAGAACGTGTCGCGATAACGAAACCCGTAGACCGCCGCGACGGCGACGTCGTCGAGTCGCAGGGTGAAGAGCCGGAGCCAGCCGCGGGCGAGCGCCAGCCGGCTCAGCTCCTCGTGAAAGTCGACGAGTGCCGGGCGATCGAACGCGCTCGAGCCGCCGCGCGGCTGCCAGCGCATCCGGTGCAGCGCCACGAGCTCCCGCAGCGCGGGCGCGCGATCCGCCTCGGCCTCGACGCGCGCGAAGCGCACGCGCCCGAGCCGCTCGAGATTGCGGAGCCGGCGGCGGAAGTTGTAGCGGTGCGCCGACCCGAGGTCGTCCAGGTAGGAGTCCCAGGTGTGCCCGGCGAGATCGATGAAGGGGCAGACGTCCGTCTTCGCCGAGCCGATGCTCCAATGACGCCGCTCGAGCTCGTCGGCCAAGGTGTGTGGATTCGGCGCGTCCGGCCGTACCTGGGCGAATCGGATGGCGGCCCCGGCCTCGACCAGCGAGCCCGCGAGCGCACGGATCGCCGGCGTGGCGTGGCCGGGCCGGATGATCAGATCGAGATAGTCGGACCCCACCGTGCCGGTGCCGAGAAATTCGAGCGTGCCCATCGACAGGAACTTCTCGAAGCGCCGCGGACGCGACGCGAGCGGCGCGAGCGCGATGAGCTCGTCCTCCGCGCGGACGGCCAGGATCGAGAGCCGCCGCCCCCCCGAGAGATGCTTCCACCACGTGAAGAGCCACTCCCAGGTCAGGAACAGACAGTCCGACCGGCTCGCCGCCAAGAGATCGGTCCACTCGCCCGCGAGCCGCTCGAACTGCCCGGCGGTCTCGAGCTTCTCGATCTCGACGATCGGGGCGGTGGTCATCGGACGGATCTCGCGATGGCCGTTCGGCGCGCCGGCCGCTCGAGGAGCCGCGTGTAGAGACACTCGGTTTCGCGGATCATGCGCTGGAGCGAAAACTCTTCGGCGACGCGGGCGCGCGCGCGGCGGCCCAGCTCGCGGGCGGCTTCGGGGTGCTCGAGCACCCAGGTGATGGCCTGGCTCAGCGCCGCCGAGTCTCGCGGCGGAACGAGCAACCCATCCACGCCGTCCTCGAGCGCTTCCACGCTTCCACCGACCCGCGTCGCCACGACCGGCGCCCCGGCCGCCATCGATTCGAGGATCGTGTTGGAGAGCCCTTCGCTGAGCGACGGGAGCACGGACACGGTGACCGCCGAGAGCAGACGCGGGACGTCGAGCCGGAACCCGGTGAAGAGCACGCGCTGCTGCAGCCCGAGGCGGGCCGCCCGGTCCTCGAGCTCGCGCCGGTACTCGCTGCCGTCGGGGTCGATGTTGTCGCCGATGACGAGGAAGCGCGCCTCCTTGAAGCGCGCGGCCACGGTGGCGGCGGCGTCCAGGAAATCCTCCACGCCTTTCAGCCGGCTCAAGCGCGACAGCATCGCGATCAGCGGCGCGCCGGCGGGCAGCCCGAGCTCCCGGCGCAGCGACGGGTCGTCTCCGCGCGGCGCGAAGCGTGCGAGGTCCAGACCGTTCCGGATCACGCTGATCCGGCTGGGATCGTAGCCTTCGGCGGTCAGCCATTCCCGCACGGCCTCGGCATTCACCAGGACGTGATCGGCGAGCCGGCACCAGAGCCGGTGCACCCGACGCTGCCGAGGCGTGAGTTGCGCGCCGGTGTCCCGAATGGAGGCCAGCACGACCGGCGTGCGCGCCAGACGGGCGGCCGGGATCGCGAAGACGTTCGGATAGAAGTTGTAGCTGTGCATGATCTGGATGCGCCGGCGCCGGAGGTGCCGCGCGAAGCGGAGCTGCTGGGCCAGGGTATGCGGGCCGTAGAGCCGGGCCACCGGGTACTCGTTGACGGTCAGTCCGCGCGCCTCGATCTGCGCGAGAAACTCGCCCGAGCGCCGAAGACATCCGAACTCCATCTCGAACCTCGAATAGTCCAGACCGTCGGCCAGGCTCACGACATGGCGCTCGGTGCCGCCGATCGCGAACAAGGTCGTGAACGTGAGCAACCGCACGCGCTCCTCGGGTGAGATCGACGGCCGGCGGGGCTCGAGCGTCGAGTGGGTGGCCATCAGAGCGCCACGACCCGATCGGCCGGTGCCGCGATTGTGTGGGTCGCCCCACGCGTGTCCACGACGACCGCCGCGGTCTCGACGATCCGGGCGTAGTCGAACTCGGGATGGTCGGTCAGAATCACCACGCAGTCCGCCTCGGCGACCCGCTCGTCCGTCACTTCGACGGCCTTCAGCGCGCGCCCTGCGAAGGCGATCTCGGGCACGTGCGGATCGGCGTACGCCACGGCCGCGCCACGATCCATCAGCCGCGCGATGACCTCGAGCGCGGGTGACTCGCGCGTGTCGCCGACCCCGCGCTTGTACGCGATGCCCAGCGCCAGGATGCGGGCCCCGTTGAGGCAGCGCCGGCGCCCGTTCAGGGTCTCGCTCACCAGATCGACGACGTATTGCGGCATCGCCCGGTTGATCTCGTCGGCCAGGTGGATGAAGCGCGCCTCGTACCCGTTCAGGCGCATCCGCCACGCCAGGTATGCCGGATCGACGCCGATGCAGTGCCCGCCGATGCCGGGACCGGGATAGAAGGGCATGAAGCCGAACGGCTTGGTGGCGGCGGCCTGGATCACCTCGCGCGTGCTCACGCCGAGCTGCCGGCACATCAGCGCGAGCTCGTTGGCCAGGGCGATGTTCACGTTGCGGAAGACGTTCTCGTAGAGCTTGGCGAGCTCGGCGACGCGCGGGCTCGAGACCGTGACGACGCGGCCGACGATCTGCCGGTACAGGAGCGCCGCCAGCTCCGCACACTCGGGCGTGAGCCCGCCGACGACCTTGGGGATGTCGCGCACGGCGAAGGACGGGTTGGCGGGGTCGATCCGCTCCGGCGAAAACGCCAGGAAGCAGTCGAGGCCCGGCGTGCCGCCGCGCGCCTCGAACATCGGCGCCAGGAGCTCCTGGGTCGTTCCCGGATACGTGGTCGACTCCAGGATCACCAGCTGCGCGGGCCTGAAGTGCGCGGCGGCCTGCTGCGCGGCCGCGGCCACGAAGGAGATGTCGGGGTCCTTCGACTTGCGCAGCGGCGTCGGCACGCAGATGACGACCGCGTCGCACTCGCCCAGGGACGAGAGCTCGGTCGTCGCCTGATAGCGCCCCGCCCCGATCTGTGCCCGGAGCGCCTCGTCCGGCACGTCCGGCGTGTGCGAGCGACCCGCGTTGAGCATGGTGACCTGGCCGACGCTCGTGTCGAAGCCGGTCACGGAGAAGCCCACTCGGGCGAATTCCACGGCGAGCGGGAGGCCGACGTATCCCTGACCGATGATGCCGACACGGGCGGAGCGCTCGGCGATGCGGCGGGCGAGGTCGGCCACGGGCACGGCCGTCTGGGGCATCACGCACTCTCCCGATGAGCGTCGACGGCCTCGGCGGACGCCTCCTCGATCTCGTCGGGAACGGACCGGTGTCCCGATACGACGATCCGAACCGTCTCGACGAGAATCCGAATGTCGAGCCAGACCGACAGGTGCTTGAGGTAGTAGAAGTCGTAGCGGATCTTTTCCACTTCCTGCTCGAGCGAGTTTGCGTAGCGATACCGCACCTGTGCCCAGCCGGTGATGCCCGGCCGCACCGAGCAGCGCAGCGAGTAGTACGGGATCGCGTCGCCCGACACCTCGCTCAGGTTGCGGGCGGTCAGCACGAGCAGCTCGAGGTTCGTCATCGGATGCGGCCGCGGGCCGACGAGGTTCATGTCGCCGCGGAGCATGTTGATCAGCTGGGGCACCTCGTCCAGGCGGAAGCGCCGGAGCCAGTACCCGCACCGCGTGATCCGGCTCGAGTTGTCGCGCTCCCACTCGGAGTGCCCCCCCTCGACCGGACGCATCGTGCGGAACTTGATCAGGTTGAACGGCAGCCGATAGAGCCCGGCGCGCTGCTGGACGAAGAACACCGGGCCGCGAGAGTCCAGCTTGATCGCGAGCGCGATCACCAGCATCACCGGCGCCAGCACGATCAAGCCGGCCACCGCCACGAGGAGACTGAGGGCCCGCGCGAACACGGGCTGCACGCGCCCCGTCGCGAACTCGTGCGAGAAGATGACCCGGCTGGGCGGCATGAGCTCGAGCGCGAGCTTCCCGGTCAGGCGCTCGTGCGTCTCGACGACGTCCTCGATCCGAATGCCGCGCGCCCTGGACTCGATCAACCGGGAGATCGGCACGCGTCCCCGCCGCTCCGTGAACCCGACGACGATTCGATCGGGCCTCCGCGCCGCGATCAGGCGATCGAGGTCGATCCCGTCCTCGACTATCCCGACGAGCTTGTATCGACGCGGATGCCGCGCGATCTCCTCGACGACCCGGCGCGTGAGCGGGCTCGTGCCGACGATGAGCATCCGCTCCCCTCCACCGCGAGCGTGCCGCGCGCCACCGTAGACGCGTGACCCGACCAGGAACGCCAGGACGAGAACGCACACGTACAGTGCGCCCTCGCCGAACCGCATCTCCGGAAGGAGATGGTGCGCGACCGCCATCACGTTCACGCCCCGGCCGCCACCCGTGACGTCCGGGTAGGGTGACGACGGCGCGCCGCCAGCTCGCAGAGGACCGGCCCCAGCTTGTCGGGGTCGTGCCGCACGACCGGTCCGAGCTCGAGGAGGTCGGCGCGAACCGTCACCGGTCCCAGGCCCGGCAGCATGGAATCACCATCCACCGGCTCGGCACCCTCCGCGGCGTAGCGCCCGAGGACCTTCGCCGGGATCGTCGTGGTCGGTGCCACGACGTAGTCGAGCGCGCCGAGCGGCAGTCCGTGCGCGGCGAGCGCCTGGAGGTGCTCGGCGGCGCCGTAGCCGTCGGTCTCGCCGGGCTCGGTCATGGCGTTGCAGACGAAGATCCGCACCGCGGACGAGCGTGTCACTGCGTCGGCCATGCCGGGCACGACGAGCGTGGCGAGCACGCTCGTGTAGAGGCTGCCGGGGCCGAGGATCATCATGTCCGCCTCGCGCAGGGCCTCCAGCACGATGGGCGTCGCCGTGGCCGTGGCCGGATCGATGCGGACGCGCTTGATGGGGGCACCGCTGCGCGGGATCGACGACTCGCCGTAGATGCACCGCCCGTCCGCGAGGTCGGCGACCAGGTGCACGCGCTCCGTCGTGGACGGCAGGACGAGATCGTCCACGCCCAAGAGCTCGGCGGCGAGCTTGATCGCCGTCAGCCCGTCGGTGGCGACCATGTCGAGCGCCGCCAGCAAGAGATTTCCGACGGGATGCTGGGCGTCGCCGCCGTCGAACCGATACTGGAGAGCCGCCGACACCTCGGGGGCCACGCGGGCCAGTGCCAGGAGACAGTTGCGGATGTCTCCCGGCGGTATGACACCGTACTCTTTCCGCAGGGCGCCCGAGCTCCCTCCATCGTCGGCGGCCGTCACGACCGCCGTGATGCGGTCCCTCGCCGCCAGATGACGGCGCAGCGCCGTGAGGACAACGGGGAGCCCAGTTCCACCGCCAATCGCGACAACCTTCACGAAGTCTCTCCTTTGCGCCGCCACGGGAGCGCCCGGCTGTGACCGTTGGCGGCCTCGTAGTCCGGAGTCGAGCGCGAGCGATGCGCGTTGAACACGTAGCCGACCGCCTTCTCCGGATCCATGGCCTTGAGCGCCTCGGCCAGGACGCCCCGCGGCGTTCGATTGGCCGCGACCACCAGCACGAATCCGTCGACGGACTTCGCGATCAGCCGGCAGTCCGGGAACGGAACGAACGGCGGCGTATCGAGCACGACGTAGTCGTACTGCTGCCGCGCCTCGGCCAGGAGCGCCTCGAGCCTGGGCGATCGCAAGAGCTCGTACGGGGCGGCGGCCGACACGGGGGCTTGCAGGACCGAGAGATTGAAGCGTGGTAGCTCGATCACGGCGTCCTTGAGCGCCAACCCCGGAGTACCCAGCGCATCGGCCAGGGTCGGCCGGGCCTGGGCGACGGCGAGGTAGCGCGCGATGGCGGGACGTCGCAGGTCCATGTCGACCAGGAGCACGCGCGCGTCGTCCGATTGCGAGAGCGCGCCGGCCAGGTTGATCGCCGTGACGGTCTTGCCGTCGCCGACCCCAGGGCTCGTGACGCCGATGACTTGGAGATTGGCGCGTTTGCGCAAGGTCTCGACGAGGTGGCGCAGCACGCGGTATTGCTCGGCCGCCGCCGTGGACGGCGCCTGCAGGCTCACCAGGTGCTCGTCGAGCAGCGCCGGCGCGATTCGCGGTCGCTCGACGCTGGGCCGCGGCGGGTCGAAGACCGGGCGCGGAGCGTCGACGGAAGGTCGCGGCGGGTCGAACACCGGCGCCGGCGCATCGACCGCCGGACGCGGGGGGTCGATGACCTGGTTGACGGGGCGCGGCGGCGGCGGCGTGAAGACCGGCGGCTGCTCGTTCTCCGGCTCGGGCCAACGGGCGATGACGGGGGGCCGTTCGGCCACCGCCTCGGCCGTGGCCTGGGGCACCGACGGCGATTCGTGCTGTGCGTTGTCCCGCTCGGCTTGTTCGAGCGCTTTGAAGAACTTGCTCATGGCATCACCGCCCGTCGGAGCGACTCCAAAATATTCACCACGCCCACGCCGGCGTCGAGGCTGAGAGCGAGCCCCGTCGCCGCCACGGCCAGTGCGAGCACCGAGGTCTTGACGAACCACTGCGAGCGTCGCCGCGGAATCACCCGGCCGATCGACAGGATTTTCCGCTGCGTCGGCATGCCTTCCTCGAGGTACTCGATCGCCTCGTTGACCGCCGGGCGATCGATCTTGCGCGCCTGGTCGGCGTATCCGAACAGGAGGCAGTGGTCGCCGAGAATGTTGATGACTCGCGGAATGCCCCCCGAGTACTCGGTCATCCGCTCGATCGCCGAATCCGTGAAGATCCCCAGATCGCGCGCGCCCGCGATGCGCAGCCGGTTCCGGATGTACTGGCGGGCCTCGTCCACGGTCAGCGGCGGGATCTGACATCGCAGACCGACGCGCTGCTTGAGCTGTCTGAGCTCGGGGAGGTCGAGCTTGGCCTTGAGCTCCGGCTGCCCGACCAGGAGAATCTGCAAGAGCTTGGTGGTCGCCGTCTCGAAGTTGGAGAGCAGGCGCACCTGCTCCATCGTCTCGGGCGACAGGTTCTGGGCCTCGTCGATGATGAGGACCGTGTTCTGGCGGGCGCGCTCGCGCTCGATCAGGAAGTCGTTGAACGCCATGATGCGCTGCGCCCGCGACTCTTCGCGCTTGGCGATCCCGAGGTCCGCCAGGACGTACTCCAGCATGTCGTCGAACGGCAGGGTCGAGTTGAAGATGAAGGAGACCGCCGTGTTGCCGTCGAGCCGCTGGCGCAAGGCGTGGAGCAAGGTCGTCTTGCCCGTCCCCACCTTCCCAGTCAGCACGATGAAGCCCTTGCGCTCCTGGGTTCCGTAGTGGAGCTGGGCGAGCGCCTCACGATGACCCGGGCTCATGTAAAGGAACCGCGGATCCGGCGTCGCGTTGAACGGCTTTTCCAGCAGTCCGAAGAACTTCAAGTACATGGTCGTGCCCCTCAGGATCCGGTTCGCGTCAGCAGCGTGATCAGCAGATCGTTTTGCGCGCCGACATAGGCGACGCCGACGATGAGAAAGAGACCGACCACGCCCGCGCTGGCGGCCAGCCGCCAGCGCCACCGCCGGCGCGTCCGGTCGGCGCGAGTCGTGATCTCCGGGATCGTGACCAGCACCGGCAGCTTGCTGAACGACCGCAGGTCGTCGACCCCGTGGAACGAGGTGTCGAGCTGCTCGGCCAGCATCACGATCGCGCCGGTCGCCGCGCACGCCAGGGCCACGCCCAGCAGGACGAGCTTGGGTCGATTGGGCGCCGCCGGCTCGCGTGCCGCGATCGCCCGCTCCAGCACCTGGAACTCCTCGCGGGCGCGCCGGCGCTCGACGTCGACGGCCGCCTCTGCATCGTGGTACCGCTTCAGCGCCGCCTCGTAGATCTCGCGGCTCGCGCGGTAGTCGCGCGAGAGCTGCTGCAGCTCTTGCTCGCGCTCGGGCGCGATCTCGACCCGGCTCTGGTAGGCGGCGATCATCTGCCGCAGCCGCTGATCCTCGGCCTTCAGCGCGGTGAGGTCGCTGTCGGTGGCGCGCGGCGACGCCACCTTCGGCGCGGACGATTTCCCGGAGCTCGGGCCAAGCTCAGCGAGCTGCTTCTTGGTCGACTCGATTGCCTGCTTCGTCAGAATCACGTCGGGATACTTGTCGCTGTAGGTTCGCTGCAGCTTCGCCAGGTCGTAGTTCAGCTGGTTGAGCCGCATCTGCAACGCCTCTTCGGGCGAGGCGGCGGTCTGCATCTCCGAGTCGCCGGGGCGCCGCATCGCGGTGCGTCGCTCCATGGCGACGACCTGGTTGTGGTTGTTGAGCGCCAGCTGCGCGTTGAGCCGCTCGAGCATCGCCAGGTTCGCGGCCACCTGCTCGGGGAGCTGACCCATGTTGCGGCGTTTGAACTCGTTGGTGCGCCGATCCTGCTCGTCGAGCCGTGCCTGCGCGTCGTCCACCTCACGCTTCACGTCCTGGAGCGATTCGACGGCGCGCCGCTCGCGGATCGTGGAGTTCTCGGCCACGTAGAAGGCCGCCAGCTCGTTGGCGATATCCGCCACCATTTTCGGGTCTCGCCCGCGGACGGTGATGGCGAAGGCGATGGTGGTGCCGCGCCCCTGCACCGGGTCGATGCCCTTCATGTCCACCCGGACGTCACGGCGAAAGCGCGTCACGCTCTGCTCCATGTCGTCCCTGGTGTGCGGGCCGTAGAGGTCGTAGCGATTCAGGAGCTGCTCGAGCCGGGAGCGGCTGAGGATTTCCTCACCGATCCGGTTCAGGCGCGCCTCCAGCTCGCCGGTGATCGCGGCGCGCGTCGACGGCGTCGTCATCTCCGGACGGGCAACGAGCACCGTCGCGGTGGAGCGATAGATCCCCGGCATGCCCAGCGCGACCGTCAGCGCCGCCGCCAGGGTAGCGGCCAGGACGCCGAGGGCCAGGTACTTCCGGCGGGCCCAGATCGCGGAGAGCGCCGCCAGGTTCACGGCACCACCACGATGTCGCCGGGCTTGAGGACCACGTTGTCGTCCTCCTCGGCGACGATGCGGTTGTAGTTGATCGGGATCCGCTTCGTCCCGCTGCCCTCTTGCCGCATGATCACGAGCTTCGTGCGGCGGGCGAAATCGTTGAATCCACCGGCGAGGGCCACCGCGTCGAG
>CAYVHH010000174.1:0-5536 GCA_964450175.1 uncultured bacterium
CGCCTCGCCGGCGCGCTCAACCGTGATCATGGCTATCCCATCGCCGTCGTGACCATCCGGTCTCTCTCGACGCAGCGTGCCGCGGGGTACACGATCGAGCGCTATGCGTCCGAGATGCTGAAGGCCTGGAATCTCGACGCGGATCGCCGCGGCTACGGACTCACGCTCCTGGTCGCGGCCGAGGACCGCCTGGCGCGCATCGAGCTCGGGTCGGCCTGGATCGGCGACCACCCCGGCCGGGCTCGAGAGATCATGGACCGGCTGATCCTGCCCGCGTTCAAGCGCGGCGAGATCTCGCAGGGGATTCTGGCCGGCGTGCAAGGATTCGACGCCATGGGCCGCGGGCTCCGGCTGCCGGGAGATTCCCGGCTCGGGTGGCTCGCCCCGACGACACTGCTCCCGACCGCGCAACCCTGGTGGCTCATCCCGGCAATCGCCGGCGGAATCGTGGTCCTCATCGGCGCGGTCATCTCGTTTGGGCGGAGCGGCCGAAAAGGGCTTGCCTGGGCGGCCGCGGCGTTCCTCGGCGCGATCCTTCTGTCACGGGCGATCGCCTGGGCCCGCGGCGATGAGTCAGGCGGCGGCGAGAGCTCGACGGAGGGCAGCGGCGCCACCGGCAAGTGGTAGTGCGCGCCGCCGGCCGGGCATCCACGATCAGAGCTTCAGCAGTCGCTCCAGGTTTCGCCAGAGGATCGCCTCTTTCTCGGCCTGGGTGAGGCTCTTCATGGCGAGGATCCACGATACCGGCCAGTCGAGCGCCATGTCATAGGGCCAGTCGGTGCCGAAGACCACGCGGTCGGCACCCACCGTGTCGATCAGGAAACGCAGGGCCGGCTCGGTGTAGACGATGCAGTCGTAGTAGAAGCGCCGCAGATACGCGCTCGGCGGCTGGCTGATGTTCACGCGCGCCTCGGATCGGACCTTCCAGCCGTGGTCCATCCGCCCGATCCCGTAGCACGTGTAGCCCCCGCCGTGCCCGAGCACGATCTTGAGGTCGGGACAGGCGTCCATGACGCCGCCGGACACGAGGGTGGCGAACGTCACCGCGCGGTCGACCAGGTTCCCGATGCTGTTCGGCAAGTGATAGCGCTTGGTCCGCGGAGTCACGAGCGTCTCGCCGGCCTGGTGGAAGAAGATGAGCGCGCCGAGCTGCTCCGCGGCCTTCCAGAAGGGGCGGAACTCCGGCTCCTCGAGCGTGCGTCCGTTGACGTGGTCGTTGATCTCCGCGCCCTTGAGGCCGAGCTGCGTCATGCAGCGCTCCAGCTCGGCGATCGATGCCCTCACGTCTTGCATCGGGAGCGTGCCGAGCCCGGCGAACCGCGTGGGCCACGCGCGGGTCATCGAGGCGATCTCGTCGTTGGTCTCCCGCGCCGTGGCCGTCGCGAGCTTCGCGTCGAGCTGATAGTTGTAGAAGCCCACGTAGGGCGAGACGACGTGCACGTCGACCCCGAGCGAATCCATGTCGGCGAGCCGCTCTTCGGGCGTCCACTTCGCGCGCGGCGGAAGCGTCTGCCGTCCGCCCCCGACGATGGCGATCTCCTGGCCGGTCGCGTTCTGCTCGCGGCGCAGCGTGTGCCAGTTGCCACCGTTCTCGGTCGCCCGCCAGAAGCACTGAGGTGTCAGGTGCGCGTGAACGTCGATGCTCCGCATCGTCTCCTCCTGTCCCTGCTATTCTTGCGCCGTGCCCACACGGGTCGCGGCGATCGGCGTCAGCCACTGGCACTCGCTCTACGACTCGGCCTACCTGCGTCACCTGAGCGCGATGCCCGACATGCGGCTCGTCGCGCTTCAAGACTCGAGCGAGTCGATCGCCGCGCAGCGAGCGGCGGCGCTGGGCGATCCGACGGTCTACACGGACTACCGGCGGATGCTGACGGAGACCCGGCCCGACTTCGTCATCGCGCTCGGCCGACACAGTAGCATGGCGGCGACCGCGCTTTATCTCCTCGATCAGGGCTATCCGTTCCTGATGGAAAAGCCCATGGGCATCGACGCCGACGAGGTTCGTCGCATCGCCGACCGGGCGGCCGAGCAGCGCGCGTTCGTTGCCGTGCCGCTCGGCCAGCGCTATCAGCCTTTCGTCGTCCGGGCCCGCGCGCTCGCGGCCGAGGGCCGATTCGGCCCGCTGTCGCACATCTACTTTCGATTGAACCGGCCCACGTCGGCGCGTTACGTCGCCTGGGATGCGCCGTGGATGCTGGATCCCAAGGACGCGGGCGGCGGCTGCCTGCGCAACCTCGGCCCGCACGGACTCGATCTGTTCCTGTTCCTGACCGGAGAGGATGCACAGGTGATCGGAGCCCAGGTCAGCTCGCGCGCGCTCGGCCAGGCGGTCGAGGACTATGCGTCGGTCCTGCTGCGCTCGGCCACCGGCGTACTTGGAACGATCGAGGTCGGCAACACCTTCCCCCGTATCGGGACCGACGGGGAATCGAAGATCGCCTGGCGCGACGCGATCCTGACCTCGAAGGACGACACGCTGCGGCTCACGACGGCGACAGGTGAGGAGGCTGCTCCGGGCGCTCCGGGCGAGCCGATCGCCTTGACCGCGCTACGCGATGCGCTCGACCACTGGCGTCGAGGGCAGCCGCCGCCGATCAGCGTTCACGACTGTCTGCGCGCGGTCCGCCTGATCGACCAGGCCTACGCGCTGGCCGGACGCCCGCGAGGCTGAGCACGCTCGCGAAGGTGTGCTAAAAGAAAATCGCGGCGCGTCGCGGCCGGAACCTCTGGCCGCGGCACGCCGCGACATCAGCGCCGTGCGCCGGCGGGTTACTTCTTGGCGAGTCCGAGCCGCTGCTCGAGGATGAGCCGGACTTCCTGCGCGGCGGCACGCCAGAGCGGGCCACCCGGGGCCGCGTACAGCTCACCGACCTGCTTGCGCATCTCGTTCATCGCCTCGTCGGCCTTTTCTTTCGGCGCGATGTCGGTGGTCTTGGCGCGGATCTGCGCGGCCTTACCCGTCGCGGCGTGGGAGCGCTCGATCCAGCGGCCGATCTCGTTCCAGTCCTTGTCGAAGAACGCGATGACCGGGATCGACTGATAGCCGTTGTTCAGGTAGGTGTCGCGGAGGTCGGGTTCCTTGTCGCGGAAGAAGACCCGCAGCTCGCAGCCCGGCATCGCTTCGCAGATGTGCGCGAGCAGCGGCGAGTTGCGATGCACGTCACCGCACCAGTTCTCGGCCAGCATCATGGCGTACTTGACCTGGTTGACGCCGCCGAAGAATTTCCGCTCGTCGTCGGTCAGGCCCGACTTCGAGTAGTACTCCTGGGTGCGCGCCATGGTGTCGCCCATCTGGGCCATGTAGTCCTTCCAGGACAGGCCTTTGGAAAAACGCTGGGCGTCGATCGGAATCTTCAGCTGGGCCATCGAGTCTCTCCTTTGTGGGTGTTCGACTACGGGCCCTTGTTATACACCAAAGCGGAAGGCCGCGACAGCGATGCCCCGGCGGTATGGGCTTGGTTTGACCGACCGACAGTCTGTGGCACCTGAGCGACGGAAACGGCAAGCCTGACGCTGAAACTCGCGGGCCTTTTCTTCGTAAGCCGTCAATTTTTCAGGGGCCCGGCTATGGCATACCCGTTGCTCGATCCAGGGCTGGTGTATTGCGCGCAGGATGTCTCGGCGCGCCGAACCCCGGAAAGGGGAGGGCCGGTCATGAAGACCGCGGTCGGACTGATTACGACGACGATTATGACGGCGATGGTGGCCACCGGTGCCTCCGCCGAGTGGCGGCTGTACGTGAATCGGGACAACAGGGCCTGGTCGCTGGAGCGCGCGTATGTATCCAATGATGAGTGCGACCGCGCGGCCCGCACGCTGTATCGCTCGGGACAGGCGCTCGGCGTCGGCTGCGCGGAGTACCCGCCGCCCAGCGCGGCGCCGGCACCGGTTGCGCGTCCCGTGGAGTACGCGCGCCCGAATCCGACGACACAGCGCTCGGTCGCGCGGGCCGATGATCCGGCACGCGTGAGCACATCGCGCTCGTCGGCGTCTCGAGGCACCGACTATTCGCCTCGATCGACGACGTCACGCCAGGTCGCGGAGCGCGCGTTCGATCCAGCAGCCACGACTGCGTCTCATCCCGCGGCCGTGATCTTTCCGCCGAGCGGCGGCATCGAGATCCGCTCGGACGAGGCGCCGGCCCCAGCCCCGACGGTCGTCGCCAGTCGGCCGGTTGCCGAGCCTCGGCGTCACGCCGCGCCGGTGACCCCTCACCGTGTTCCCGAGGACGCCGCGGCGGTTGCCCTCGCCAAGGCGGCGACCGAGGGCGCCGTGGTCTCCGCGCGCGAGGTGGCTGCCGAGGCCGCCAAGCGTGAAGAGTCGGCGGCGGCGGACAAGGCCGAACGCCGGACTCAGCTCGCGATCTTCGGTGGCATCGCGCTCGTCGTCACGACGGGGGTTGCATATAGCGTCTATCGAGCGGCTCGGACGAGTCCCCTCCGCGCGCTGGCCGTCGGCTTGATCGAGCTGGGCGTGCTCACGTCCGCGCTCGCGTACCCCGTCGTCGAGCTGTGGAATCGGCTCAAGATTTCGAATCTCGTCCTCTCGTCATGGATGCCCGGGTTGTTCGCGGGGATCGTGATCGCGGGAGTCGGGGTCATCGTTCTGGCGCTGGAGCTCACGCGGAAACCCGCGCGTCCGAAGACCGTGCCGGCTCGCGACGTCGAGCACAAGCCGCAGGCGCCGGTCGAGCTGATCAAGCCCGGCGAGCACGTGAAAACCGGTGATCCGGGCAAGCCCGTCGAGCCGGTTCGGCCGCTGCAGCCGGTCAGACCGCTCGAGCCGGTCCGGCCGCTCGATGCGGCGCCGCCGGTCGAGCCCGGGAAGCCCCCTGCCGCCCCCGCGCCGGCGGTCGGTGGCTCCCTGGCCGACCGACTCACGCGTTAGCCCAGCGCCGCGCGGGAAAGCGGTGGTCTCGGTCCTCGATCCATGCCTTCGCCATCCTGACCGCGTACTCGTCGGCGGCCTGCGACGTCTCGAACGTCAAGCTGAGCAACGCTCGCACGTCGTGCGTGCAGATCCGTCCGCAAACGAGCTGACTCACGAGCGCTCGGGGACGCCAGCGATTGCCGTTCGCCTCGTAGGATCGCGACTCGATCAGCCATCCGTTGTACTCACACTCGATCGTCGTCGTCGCCACTCCTCAACCTCGCCTTCTGGTTGCTGGGGTTCGTGCGCGGACGTGCTTCCGTCATCGCGCGCGGCTGGCTGCAGAGCCGATGCCAAGCCGAGCGGAACCGATCTCGGGGCCGAAATTTCCTGACGATCGGATTCGGGGCTCGGCGGCGTGTGGCCGTTCAGCACACTCGATCGCACGGGATCGTGACGCGTTGGACCGCGCTCGACACTCGAGCGTCGTGGTGTTGACGGCGTTTCCGGGCTCGGGGCGGGAACTGTGATAGAAGTCTCAGCGTGCGTCCGGCCTCGCGTCGCTGGCTGATCGTCGCCGCGCTCTTCACCGTCACCTACGGCGTCTCGACCCCGCTCGCGGCCTACGGTGTGTTCCTGCCCGTCTTCGCCGAGACGTTCGGCT
>CAYVHH010000175.1:0-26729 GCA_964450175.1 uncultured bacterium
GTGCGCTCCCACTTCACGAGCGGATGGTACCATTCCCCCTCCAGTGAAGTTCATCGGCGCCCCGATCAAGCGACTCGAAGATCCGCGCCTGCTCGTCGGCGGCGGGCGCTACGTCGATGACCTGGTCCGGCCCGGCATGGCGCACGCGGTCGTGGTGCGCAGCCCGCACGCCCACGCCCGGGTGCTGCGGATCGACGGTCGCCGCGCCCTCGCCCAGCCTGGTGTGCTCGGCTTGGTGACGGCGGCCGATCTGACGGGCGAGCCGGTGATTCCACTGCGGCAACCCGGCAAGCCGACGCACAGCGCGTACCTTCAGCCGCCGCTGGCGGGCGACACCGTCCGCTACGTGGGTCAGCCCATCGCGGTCGTCGTCGCGACCGAGCGCGCCGGCGCCGTCGACGCGCGCGATCTGGTCGGCGTCGAGTACGACATCTTGCCCGCACGCATCGATCTCGGCGATGCCGACGCCGTCGCGCTGTTTGCCCAGGGCAACGTGGCTGATTCGTGGACCACGACGCTCGGCGACGTCGACGCCGCGCTGGCGGGTGCGGCCTTCGTCGTGCGCGAGCATTTCTCCGTGGGGCGCCAGACCGCGGCCCCGATGGAGACGCGCGGCTTGCTCGCCGAATGGGATGCCGGTGCCGAACGGCTCACGGTGTGGGGCGAGACGAAGGTCCCTTATTTCAACCGCCGCACGCTCGCGAGCATGCTCGGAATCGACGAGGCGCGGATCGACTTCGCGGAGGCGGACGTCGGCGGAGGCTTCGGCGCGCGCGGGGAATTCTACCCCGAAGACTTCTTGATCCCCTACCTGGCCCGGCGCCTTCAGCGCCCGGTGAAGTGGGTCGAGGATCGCCGCGAGCACTTTCTCACGATCAACCACTCGCGGGAGCAGCAGTGGTCGGTCGTGGCCGCCGCCGATGCGCGTGGACGACTGCTGGCGCTCGACGCCTCGTTCGTCAACGTCATGGGTGGCTATCTGCGCACGCACGGAGTCTGGGCCGCCTCGCTCACCGCGTCGTACTTGCCCGGGCCGTACCAGTGGCCGAGCTACCGCTGCCGCGTCTCCTGCGCCATGACCACCAAGACCCCGACCGGCACGGTGCGGGCGCCGGGCTTCTACGAGGGTGCCTTCGTCCGCGAGCGGATCCTCGACGTGCTGGCCGCGCGAGCCGGGCTCGATCCCGCCGAGATCCGGCGCCGCAATCTCGCGCGACCCGCCGACCAGCCGTACACGGTCAACACGGTCGCCGGCGCGGTCATGGGGCGGAACGCCGACTTCGCTGACGAGGACTTCGGCGCGATGTTCGAGCACGCGCTGAAGGCCGGCCGGTACGAAGCGCGCGTGGCCGAGTGCCGCGAGCGAAACGCCGCCGGTGGTGACGTGCGCTACGGCGTCGGACTCGCGGCCGTGGTGGAGACGTCGGGCACCGGGCCGTTCGAGAGCGCGAAGGTGGCCGTGACCCCGGAGGGGCGCATCACCGTCGCGGCCGGCGCCGCCTCGCTCGGTCAGGGACTTCCCACGACGCTCGCGCAGGTCTGCGCCGAGGTGCTGCAAGTGCGTCCGGCACACATCGCCGTCCACCTCGGCGACACGCGCTGGATGCCGACCGGTGTCGGCAGCTCCGCGAGCCGCTCGGCCGTGATGGCCGGCTCCGCCGTGCACCACGCGTCGACGCGCCTGCGCGAGCAGATCGTGGCGATCGCGGCCGCGCACTTCGAGGCGAGCCCGGCCGACATCGAGCTGGCCGACGGCGCCGCGTTCGTGCGCGGCGTACCCGACCGGCGCTGCTCGCTCCGCGATATCGCCGCGCTCGCCCCGAGCCCGCTCGAGTCCGAGTGGCGCCACGAGGCCACGCAAGCGATCGGCTCGTTCGGCCTGCACCTGTCCATCGTGGGCGTCGATGTGACGACCGGCGCGGTGCATCCCGAGACGCACTTCGTCCTGTGCGACGTGGGACGCGCGCTGAACCCGGCCATCGTCGAGGGCCAGCTCGTGGGCGCGGTGATCCAGGGCATCGGCCACGCGACGATGGAGGAGCTCGTCTACGACTCGAGCGGCCAGCTCCTGACCGGCACCTTCATGGACTACGCGATGCCGACGGCGGCCCATGTGCCCGCGGTGGAGCTCCTCGTCCACGAAGCTCCGGCGGCGTCGAATCCCCTCGGCGTGAAGGGCGCCGGCGAAGCGGGCACGTCGGGCGTGGGCGCGGCCGTCGCGAACGCGGTGGCCGCCGCGGTAGGCAGCGCCGCCGCGCGTCATCTGCCGGTGACCGCGCCGAGGGTCAAGGCCGCGCTCGACTCATGATCCCGCGCTCACTCCTGCCCGCCGGTGTTCGTCTGCTCGTGGCGGCCTTCGCTCTCGCCGCGTGCTCGACCTCGCCCCCGCGCGGCGACCACATGGACACATCCCTGCGCGAGGAGGTTCATCGTGTGCCGGTGCCCGCGGCGGAGGCGACCATCGTGGTCACGAGCTTTCGCCCGCATGGCCGGGGGCCGTTTCCGTGGCTCATCCTGAGCCATGGCAGCCGCCGCACGCCGGAGGCCGATCGCGCGATCGGCCGCGTTCGAGACTTGAACCCGTCACGCGAGTGGGTGCGCCGCGGGTATGCGGTGATCGTGCCGGTGCGGCGCGGCTACGGCGCGAGCGGTGGAGCGCAGGTCGGCGACTCGTACGGCAGCTGCAGCCGGCCCGACTTTCGGCGCGCCGGCGAAGGAGCGTCGCTGGACATTCTTGCTACGGTCGAGTGGGCCAGAACCCAGCCCGACCTCGATCCCAAGCGCTGGATGCTCGTCGGGCAGAGCTCGGGCGGGTTCGCGTCGATCTACACGGCATCCAAGGAGCCGGACGGGCTCGTCGCGGTGCTCGCGTTCGCGCCAGGCGTCGGCGGCCGCCCGGAGATCCATCCGGGAGTGCCGTGCGCGCCCGATCCGCTGGCGAAGCTCTTCGCGTCGATCGCGCCGCAGATCCAGGTGCCGGTGCTGTGGTTCTATGCCGAGAACGATCAGTACTTCGGTCCGGCAGCCGCGCGGCTCTGGTTCGACAGCTTCCACGCGGCAGGCGGGCGCGGTGACTTCGTCATGATCCCGCCCTTCACCGACGACAGCGGCCACCGTGTCTTCACGTCGGCCCGCGGCACGCCGCTCTGGACGGCGGCCGTGGCGACGTTCTTCCGCACGCACGAGATCGCGCTGCCCTTCTAGACGCTTCGGCTATCATCGACACCCGTGATCAGGCGGCGTCGCCTCCCGGCCATCCACGTGCTGCTCGTGCCTCTCGCCCTCGCCGCGTGCTCGGCTTCGACCGCGCGCGTCGAGTCGATCGACTCGTCGCTTCGCGAGGAGGTTCACACGGTGGCCGTGCCCGCCGCGGACGCGACCATCGTGGTCACGAGCTATCGTCCCCGGGCCTGGGGGCCAGTGCCGTGGATCGTCATGAGCCACGGCACCTCGCCGACTGCAGAGACCAATCGAACGATCGGCCGCTACCGGTCTCTGAGCCCGGTCCGCGAATGGATTCATCGCGGCTACGCGGTCATCGTACCCGTGCGGCGCGGCTATGGCGCGAGCGGCGGCGACAAGCTCGGCGACGCGTACGGCTCGTGCGCGAAGCCCGACTTCCGGCGTGCCGGAGAGGGCGCGGCGATGGACATCCTCGCCGCCGTCGAGTGGGCGAAGACACAGCCCGATCTCGACTCCAAGCGCTGGCTGCTCGTGGGACAGAGCTCCGGCGGGTTCGCCTCGATCTACACCGCGTCGAAACGACCGGAGGGGCTCGTGGCGGTGCTCGCGTTCGCCCCGGGCCGCGGCGGCGACCCGAAGACCCGGCCCGGGAAGCCCTGCGCGTCGGATCACCTCGCCAAGCTGTTCGCGTCGGTTGCGCCGCAGATCGCAGTACCGGTGCTGTGGTTCTACGCCGTAAATGACCAGTACATCGGCCCGGCCACGGGGAAGCTCTGGTTCGACAGCTTCCACGAAGCGGGCGGGAACGGCGACCTGGTGCAGATTCCGCCGTTCCCCCACAACCTTGGCCACGGCGTCTATCCGTCTTCAGCCGGCACGCCGCTCTGGACCGCGGCCGTGGCGGCGTTCTTCCACGATCACCGGATCGCGCTGCCCTTCTAGACGCTCATCGCCTCGGCCGCGGCGCGCGCGATGCCGACCGCCTCCGCGGCAGCCAGGATCTCGCCCCACGTCGTCGCGTCGACCTCGATGCCCGTGCGCCCGCGCTCGGCCTGCGCGATCCGCTCCGGCTCTCCGGGGACCAGCACCGGCAGCTTCGGATCGGCCGGCGGCGAAGCCTTGACGTAGTCGATGAAGCCGTCGATCTCGCGCTTGAGCCAGTCGACTCCGGCGAGCCGCGCCGGATCGACGAGCATCGTGAACATGTTGTTGACCACGCCGCCCATGCGCTGGTTGCCGGGCTGGATGCTCGGACCCCCGGTGAGCGCCGTCGCGAGCAGCTCGGTGACCACGGCGAGCGCATAGCCCTTGTGACCGCCGAACGGGAGGAGAGCGCCATTCGGCTCGCTGTACATCACGTTCGGGTCCCGCGTCGGCCGGCCCTTCGAGTCGATGAGCGCTCCCTCGGGCGCGGGCTTGCCCTCGTTCTTCGCGACGCGGATCTTGCCCATGGCCACCTGGCTCGTGGCCATGTCGAGCAGCAGCGGCGCGTGACGCCCGGTGCCGGGCACGGCGATGCACACGGGGTTCGTCACGAAGCGCGCGTCGGTGCCCCGAAACGGCGCGACGGTCGCGCGATGGTCCGTGACGTTGACGAAGTGCAGCGAGACGAGCCCGGCGCCGCTCGCGAGCTCGCCGTAGGCGCCGACGCGCCCGATGTGATGCGCGTTGGCCAGGGTCATCGCGACGACGCCGGTCTCGCGACACCGCGTGATCGCCGCGGCCATCGCCTCGCCGGCGACCGGGCGGCCGTAGCCGCGCCCGCCGTCGAACATCAGCATCGCGCCGTCGTCCTTCACGAGCTTCGCCCGCGTGTTCGGCACCACGAGCCCGGCCTTCAGGTGGCGGATGTACGTCGGGATCATTCCCACACCGTGGCTGTCGTGGCCCATCAGATTGGCGCGCACCAGATGCTCGGCGACGAGATCCGCCTCCTGGACGGAGCTTCCGCCCGCTTTCACGATCGCGCTGGTCAAACGTCGCAGGTTATCGGCTGTCGCACGCACGCGTGGTCTCCCTCTCTCGTCTAGAGATATGTGATCAGTGCGCCAGCGGATCCGGGCGCAGCTGGAAGTGCACGGCGATCGGCTTCTTGCCCTTGCCGCCCTCCATGAGCCACGGCGCCCGGTCGCCGCTGGTCGTCCACAAGCCGCGTCCCTTCCAGCCGGCCGCCGGGTCGTCAATGCGCCCGTCGAATCCCTTGGCGTAGAACCCCAGCGGATACGGCACGCGCAGGACGATCATCTTGCCGTCCTTCAGCGCGATCAGGCCGTCGTTGAGATTACCGGTCGACATCGGTATGTCCTCGCCGAGCCCCAACGTGTTGTGCTGATCGACCCACGTGTAGTAGCTCGACTCGGCGCTGTTCTCGCCGATCCCCTGGAAGCCGGGCCCCGGATACTGATAGAAGGCCCAGCCCTCCGGACAGTGATCTCCGGTCGCCTTCGGTCCGTTGAGCGGCCCCTTGCACTTGCGCCGATCGAAGCTGCCGATGTGACCGCTTCCCATCGACGCCCACACGACACCCTGCTTGTCGATGTCCGCGCCGCGGATCCCGAAGTACGGCTTCGGCACGTTGTAGATCTCCGCCAGCGCCGTCGCCGGCGGGTTCGGCCCGGGCATGACGCGCACGACCGCCGCGGTGCCGCCGAAGACGCCGACCGAGCCCCAGATCGAGCCGTCGACCGGGCTCGGCATCACGGCGTAGAAGCCGCCGGCGATCCGCTTGTCCTTGGTCGGGTCGACCGGCTGATCGGGCTCGACGTAGTCGTCGCGCTTGCCGTTGCCGTTCGTATCCAGGACGAACGCCGTCCACCCCTGCGAGCGGGCCGCGTCACCCGTCTCGTCGAACATTTTCGTGTTGACCCAACCGATCACCGGCCCGCCGCCGCTGGTCCACACGGTCTCGTTGGCGTCGTAGCCGAACTGTAAATGGTGCGTCTGGAAGCACGTATCCACGAACGTATACTTCATCGTCTTCGGATCGAGGAACGTGAGTCCGCGGTTCGTGCGCTCGAGCGGGAACAGCTTGGCCGAAGGTTGGTCCGAGCCCTTCTGACAGAAATCGGGGTTCTTCGGCCCGCGCACGGCCGCCGCGAACCAGACCCGGCCTTTGCGATCGAACATGCCGTTGTGGTTGTTGGCCTTGGTGTCCCAGAGCTTCTCCTCGCCCCAGTAGGCCGACGGCGCCATCGGCCTCTCGATCGCGGCGTGCCCTGGTCCGAGCGCTTCCGGCGTGTCGGCGTCGCGCACCGGAGCCCTGAACGTCGTGACGGTGTTCGTCCTCGGATCGAGGATCGGGTAGTCATCGGTCGCATACTCGGGCGAGCCATACAGCTTGCCGTAGGCGTTGACCGTCGGATAGCGCCGGTCCGAGGCGATCAGGTCGTGCAGGTACTTCTTCGGATCGCCCCACTCCCACGTCGTCACGACGATGTTCCGCTCGACGCCCTGCGGCCGTGGCGGCTTGCTGTGGGGCAGCTCGCCTCTGGCGACGCGATCGGTCCAGTCGCCGAAATATTTGAACGGTACGCTGCCGAGCCCCTGGGTGAGCGGGGTCAGCATGAAGGGGGCGGCCTGGCCCGACTGGATGCGGCGAATCCACGCCTTTTCTCCGGAGTCGAACTGACCGAACGCGGCCGGGATCGTGCGCGTCGAGAGCTGACCCAGCTGATGGCAGCCGACGCAGTTCCTGTTCTTGACCACCGTGAGCCACTCGCTCTGGGTCACCTTCGCGGGAATGTTGCTCTTGCCGCCGAACTGATCCGCATCAGGAATCTTGAGCATCGAGTACCAGTAGATCGCCGGGTAGTACTGAGCGGCCGCTGCCTCGTTCGGTGCCGGCACCGCGGTGAGATTCAGCAGCTTGCCCGGCTCGGCATCGACCTTCGTCGAATCGACGAGGCCGTAGCCGCGGACCCACACCTTGTACGTAGCCTTCGGAAGATCGGGCACCACGTAGCGGCCCTGGTCGTCGGTGACGACGATCCGCGCGAACTTCGTCGGGAGCCCGGTCGTCTCCGCAATCACCCAGACGCCGGCCTCTGGCCCGGCCGCCCCGGTAACCACGCCGCCGATGTCGTCGCTGTCGATGCGCACGGCGCCGCTGCCGGGTTGCTGGGCGCCGAGCTTCACGATCGAACCGGCACCGAGCACCGCGATCACCCCTGCCGCCACCCCCAACCACAGCACGCGCTTCGTCGTCATGGTGCCGCTCCTTTCACCCGTTCCACGCGCTCGCCGCGTCGCGCCAGGATGATACATCGGCAGCCTGCAGGCGCGCGATCGCCGGGTCGCGGTACTCCTCGAGGTCGGGCGGAGCGCAGAGCCGTGTCACCAACGCGCGAGACGGAAGCGACGGCTCGCCACCACGTTCTGGGGCAAGGCGTGGTGCGACAACGCCGGCTCCATCCGCCTCTCCACACGGCGGCGTTGAGCCTTGGTCGCGGTTGCCGTATCGTGGCAAAAGCCATGAAGGCACCGCCGCTTCCCCTCTGGCGGATGACGCGGGTCCGATACGACCGGCTCGTCGACGTCGGCATCTTCGGCCCTGAGGATCGTGTCGAGCTGCTCGACGGCTTGCTCGTGGTCCGCGAGCCACAAGGCGAGCGCCACGCCACGGTCGTCGGGCTCGTCCGCGCCGCGCTCGAGAAGGCGTTCGGCAGTGGTTACCACATCCGCGAGGAGAAGCCGATCGCGCTCGATGAGCAGTCGGAGCCAGAACCCGATATCGCCGTCGTACCGGGACGACTTCGAGACTATTTGACCGCTCATCCCTCCCGGCCGGTGCTCGTCGTCGAGGTCGCCGAGACGTCGCTGGCGCTCGACCGGTTGCGCAAGGGCCGTCTGTACGCGCGGGCTCGAATCTCCGACTACTGGGTGGTCAACCTCGTCGACGAGATCTTGGAGGTCTATCGGGAACCGCTGCGCATCCCGTCGGGACACGGCGACTGGAAGTACAACTCGGTCCGTCTGCTCCGGCGCAACGCTGTGGTCACGCCTCTGGGCGCGCCCCGAGCCCGCATCCGCGTCGCTGCCTTGCTGCCGTAGCCGGAACGGCTGGGCGACTGTCACCAGGGCAGGATCGCGGGCTCGTACTGCTCGATCCGCTCCTTGACCGCCATCAACGGCTCGATGCCGTAGAGCTTGCGCGCATTCTCGCCCATCAGCTTGCGCTGCGCGTGGGCGGGCACGTCGAGCTCCGCCATGTGGCGCAGACCTTCCCAGGCGTCCTCGGCATCGTGGTGCGGATAGTCCGACGACCAGATCGCGACGTCCTGGAACACGTCCCACAGCCGATAGACCAGGGTCTCGTCCGACTCGAAGCCGATATAGCAGCGCTCGTTGAAGACCTCGACGGGATCGCGGATCAGCCGGTTGTCGCGCTGGAACGCGAACAGGTTCGAGAAGTTCGAGCTCCGCGCGAGGATCAGCGGCAGCCACGAGGCGTTCGACTCGAGCACCGCGGCCTTGAGCTTCGGAAACTTCTCGAGCCATCCCGTCTGGACGACGACGGTGACCCACGTCATCGCCTCCATCAAGAAGCCGAGCGTCTCGGACGCGTCGATGGCCGGATCCATCGCCGCGGTGATGTTCGACACGAACTGCCCGGGCGAGTAGACGACGGACTCGTCGGTGAACAAGAGCCCCTGCCCGGAGTGCCCGCGGGCCTGGGCCATGCGCTGACCCCATTCGGGCGTGAGCGCCTCGCGCGAGGGAAACGTGTGCATCGCGAGCACCACGCCGGTGGCCTCGAATTCGCGCCAGAGCGGATCGAACTCGGGCAACGTGGGATAGCGGCCGTTCCAGAAGCACGGCCGCACGGCCGCCGCCTTGAAGCCGAGCGCGGCGACGCGCTTGAGCTCGGCGATCGAGGCCTCGACGCTCTGCAGCGGGAGCACCGCGCAGGGAAACAGCCGGCGGCGGTCGGCGGCGCAGTAGTCGAGCACCCAGTCGTTGTAGGCGCGAGCCAGCACGGCCGCCGCCTCGGGGCTTCGCACGAGCGCCAGCCGGACGAACCAGGTCGGAAACAGCATCACCTGGTCGGTGCCGAGCGCGTCCATGTCGCTGAGCCGGGCGCGCGGGTCGCGACAGCCGAGCAGGCGGCCGAACTTTTCCTGCCAGGCGGCGGTGCCCGGGGTGAGCTTGCCCACCTCCCGCTTGTCCCAGCGGGCCCAGCCCACCTCGGCCGCGTTCGAACGCTCGCGCGCGGCCGGCACGACCCGCCCGTTGATATAGAGCAGGTCGCTGTCCGTGTGGAAGCAGAACTGCGTCTTGATCCACGCGCGGCTGGCGGCCGGCACGTACTCGTCCCAGACGGCCGGAGGCTCCACGACGTGGCTGTCGCAGTCGAACACCGGGAAATCCTTGCGAATGCTGGTGGCTGTCATAGGGATGAAGTAGCCTATTGGCGGGAAGCCTGTCAATGACACCTCCGCTCGCTTCGGGGCTCGAACGCTTCTCGCTCGCCGGGCGCGTCGCGCTGGTCACCGGCGCGACCCGGGGGCTCGGGCTGGAGATCGCGCGTGGCCTGGCCTCGGCCGGCGCGATCGTCGGGATCAACGGCCGCGACCCGAGGCGAGCCGACGAGATCGCGAAGACCATTCCCGATGCGTTCGCGGCGCCGTTCGACGTCACCGATCTGCCGGCCGCCGCGGATGCGGTCGACCGCGTCGTCGCGCGTCACGGCCGCCTCGATTGCCTCGTCAACAACGCGGCCGTGCGCGACCGGCGGCCGCTGCACGAGATCACCGCCGACGACTTCCGCCGCCTGATCGAGACCAACCTGGTCGCGCAGTACGAGCTGTCCCGCGTGGCGGCGCGGCACATGACCGCGCGCGGTCAGGGCCGGCTCGTGTTCATCAGCTCGATGGTCGGGCCGCAGTCGTTCCGGGGCGATCCGGCCTACGTCGCCTCGAAGGGCGGGCTCGAGGCGCTCATGCGCGCGCTCGCGGTCGAGCTGGGCGACAAGGGCATCGCCGCCAACGCGATCGCGCCCGGGTTCTTCGCGACGGAAGGCAACGCCCCGTTCTTCGCCAAGCCGTACATCGCCGAGCTGGCGCGCCGCATCCCGCTGCGGCGCTTCGGGCGGCCCGACGAGCTCGTCGGCGCCGCCATCTTCCTGGCGTCCAACGCGGCGTCCTACATCACCGGCCAGGTGCTGACGGTCGACGCGGGGCTTTCGGTCGCCCTCTAGAAAGGGACAAGATGAAGATTCGAATCGGAGTGGGGATCGGCGGCACCTCGGCCTCGACCGGCGCGCTGACCGAGCTCGTCACCGGGCTCGACGACATGGGGTTCGACTCGCTCTGGCTGTCGGAAGTGCTGACGGGCCAGGTCTTCGATCCGGTCGTCGGTCTCTCGTGGGCCGCCGCCAGCAATCCGCGGCTGAAGATCGGCACCACGATGCTCCTGCCCGGTCGCAACGTGCTCCGGCTCGCCAAGCAGCTCGCCAGCCTGGACGTGCTGTCCAACGGTCGCTTGCTCGTGACCCTGGTGCCGGGTCTGACCTATGCGCCCGAGCGCGATGCCATCGGCCTCGAGCCCAAGCGCCGAGGCGCGTTCATCGACGAGGCGCTGCCGCTCTTGCGCCGCCTCTGGGCCGGCGAGACCGTGAGCTACGAGGGCGCCGCGGGCACCTTCCGCGACGTGAAGCTCTGGCCGTTGCCCATTCAGAAGCCGCTCGAAGTGTGGCTCGGCGGCACGGTGCCCGCCGCTCTCGAGCGTTGCGGGCGGCTCTCGGACGGCTGGCTCCCCTCGCAATGCACCCCGGAAGAAGCGGCCGCGGGCCGCGTCGTGATCGACGACGCCGCGGCGCGCGCCGGGCGCTCGATCAGCTCCGAGCACTTCGGCGTCAGCCTCGGCTACGCCCGTGATCCGATCGACCCGCAGACGGCCCGCGTGATGACCGCCCGCCGCCCGCGGTCGGTCGAGCTCACGCCGGTCGGATTTCCGGCGTTGCGGGCCGTGATCGAGCGATTCATCGCGGTCGGCTTCTCGAAGTTCGTCGTGCGCCCCGTGGTCGCGCCCAAATCGTGGCGCGCCGAGCTCGAGGCGCTGTCCGCGGCCGTGGGCGACCTGCAGACCTGACGAACGCGACGCCGACGCTCAGCGGCTGATCGCGGCGCGCGTCGCGGCCAGCTTGACCGCGCGCTCGTGCAGCATCGGCGCGCCGAGGCGCTCCGCCCACGCCGCAAACTCGGCGCGCGGCCCGTTCCAGCGTAGCCCGTTCACGTCCACGCCGATCGGCGCGTCGGCGCGCAGCGTGGCCAGGCGGCGAAACAGGAGCGCGCGCTCCCGTTGCTCGACGAGTGTCGCGGCCAGCCGCGCGGCCCCGCGCATCGGCACGTCCCACTGCGCGGCGGCCTGTGGAATCTCCTCGAGGTGCCGATAGCGGGCGAGCACGGTCGCGGCGGATCTGGCGCCCCACCCCGGCAGGCCCGGAAACCCGTCGGCGCTGTCGCCGACGAGCGCGAGCCAGTCCGGGATCGACGCGGGCGCGACGCCGAACTTCTGCTGCACGCCCGACTCGTTCCTGATCTCGCGCGTGCGCCGATCGAGCTGGACGATGCGGTCGTCGCGCACGCACTGAGCCAGGTCCTTGTCCGGGGTGCACACGATCACCTGCTCCACGCGGGCATCGGCCGCCGCCATTGCCGCCGCGGCGGCCAGCGCGTCGTCGGCTTCGAACTCGACCATCGCCCACACGACGACGCCGAGCGCCCGCAGCGCGTCTTCCAGCGGCCCGAACTGCGCATAGAGCACCGGATCGATCCCCTCGCCGGTCTTGTAGTCGGCCCAGAGCTCGTTGCGAAACGACTCGATGACGTGATCGGTGGCCACGCCGAGATGCGTCGCACCACCCTCGAGCATGCCGAGCATCGAGGTGACGACGCCCCGGACGGCGCGCAGCGCTTCGGGCGCGGTCCGCTCGAACGCCGCGGCCGGAGAGAGGAAGTAACGGAAGAGCTCGTAGGTGCCGTCGACGAGATGAACGATCACGCGCCGATGCTGGCCGCGCTCGCCAGCGCGCGCAGCTTCTCGCCGCCGAGTCCCATGATCCGGGCTTCGCCGCCGCCGGCGCCCAGGCGGCGATAGAACTCGAGCGCTCCCGCATTCGCCGAGTGCACGCTCCAGCCGAGCGCGCGGCCGCCCAGGCGCACCGTTTCCGCCGCCACCGCCGCCATCAGCGCGTAGCCGACGCCGCGGCCGCGGGCCGATGGCCGCACGAAGATGTCGTGCAGCCACATCGCCCGCGCCGCGATGTCGGTGTCGTAGCCCAGGGTGAAGAAGACGTAGCCCGCGACGTCACCGTCGAGCTCGGCGACTAGCGGCGTGAACGCGGCGTCGGCGCCGAAGCCGTCGGCGCGCACCCGCTCGGCGGTGAACGGTCGGCCGTAGATCCCGACGTGCTCGTTCAGATCGTTGGCCATCTCGGCCAGGAGCGCCGACTCCTCCAGGCGCGCGCGGCGCACCCGCACCGTGCTCACGAGCGCGCGGCGTCGCTCGGGAGCCGCCCGTGGGCCGTCTCGGTCTGGGTCGGCAGGAGCGAGAAGTGGCTGTGCACGGCCAGCCATTTTCCGCCGCGGCGCTCGAGCACGAAGGTGCCTCGCCCCGGGCGCGTCACCGGACGGCCGTCGGGCCCCGTGACCTCGGTCAGCCAGCTGCCGGCGATCCACGCGCTGTCGCCGGAGGCGTGGACACTGGTGCCCGGCTCGAAATGGAAGTCGCGGATGCGCGGCCAGACGTTCTGCCACTGCTCGCGGACGATGTTATCGAGGCCCGCCACGGCACGCGCCCACGTGCCGAAGGCCATCGCGTCGGGAGCAAACAGCTCGCGGCCGCCGGCGAAATCACGGCCGCGGACGGCCGCCTCGAACGTGCGGAGCCAGTCCTGGGGTGTCGCGCTTGAAGAAGCCATGCCGGCATTATGCGGAGGCCGCGCGGTCTGTCAATCTGGGATGGCCGAGCCGGGAATATGGCATGCTGCTGAGCATGTTCCGCTCACGACGCTCCTTGCGCGTGCTGCATACGGCCGACGTCCACCTCGAGAGCGACGGATACGGAAACGCCGGCCAGCAGGCCCAGCATCAGGCGCGCGGGCGGCGCGTCTTCCAGCGCATCGTCGATCGCGCACTGAGCGACGAGGTCGATCTCCTGCTGATCGCCGGCGACCTCTTCGATCACAACCGCGTGTCCGACGAGGCCGTCGAGTTCGTACGGGCCGAGCTGGCGCGGCTCGGCCGGCCCGTCGTCATCCTGCCCGGCAACCACGACGCGCTCTACACGAACGCGATCTACGACCGCCACGATCTGACCGCGGGCTCGCGCCATGTCCGGGTGATCCAGCGTCTGAACGGCGAGACCGTCGAGCTTCCCGAGCTCGACGCGGTCATCTGGGGCCGCGCCATGGAAGAGCACGAGCCCGGGTTCCAGCCCCTCGCCCACGTCCCCGGGCGTGACGACCGGCGCTGGCACCTGGCCATGGCGCACGGATTCTTCTACGACACCCGGCAGCGGCCGGACCGCTCGTCGCCGATCTTCGCCGACGAGATCCGCGACACCGGGTGGGACTACGTCGCGCTCGGCCACCAGCACGTCCAGACCGACGTCAGCCAGGGCGGTGTGATCGCCTACTACGCGGGCGCGCCCGTCACCGATTGGAGCGGCGCCAATCCGCTGGGCTCGGTCCTGCGCATCGATTTGTCGGCGGAGCACGGGGTCCGGGTGGAACCTCGACCGCTCGCCTAGAACAGGAGAGGCTCGCGATGGCCGTCGAAGTCGCCAAGGTCGAGCTCAAGAGCGTGCAGGACGCGTCGGGTCTCGAGGAGCGCATCCTCGCCGGCCAGTTCACTGCCGACCAGGTCGTCGCGGTCGTCGGCAAGACCGAGGGCAACGGCGGCGTCAACGACTTCACCCGTCTCCTCGCCGACCTCGCCTTCCGGCGCGTGCTGATGAAGCACGGCAAGCGCAGCGAGGCCGAGGTCGCCACGATCCCGATGGTGTGGTCGGGCGGCTGCGACGGCGTCATCACGCCGCACGCGACCGTGTTCGCGCGCAACGACCGGAAGGGCACGCCGGACAAGGCGCGCCTGGTGATCGGCGCCGCCATGAGCGCGGAGCTCCAGCCCGAGGACATCGGCCGGCCGCGCATGGTCGAGATCGTCGCCGAGGGCGTCAAGGCCGCGATGAAGAACGCCGGCATCGACGATCCGAAGGACGTGCATTACGTCCAGACCAAGACGCCGCTCCTCACGATCGACTGGGTGGAGAACGCCAAGCGGCGGGGCAAGACCGTCGCCTGCGAGGTCCACGACTCGATGGGCGTGTCGAACGGCACGACCGGCCTGGGCATCGCGGTGGCCCTCGGCGAGCTTCCCATGCCGCGCGCGGAGCAGATCTGCAAGGATCTCGACCTCTACTCGTCGGTCGCGTCCTGCTCCTCCGGCGTCGAGCTGACGCGCGCGCAGATCATCCTGATGGGCAACAAGGCGGCGGCCGGCGGCCGCTACCGCATCGGCCACAGCGTGATGAAGGACGCGCTCGACATCGACGGCATCTACGCCGCGATCCGCAACGCCGGGCTCGATCTGCCGGAGCGGGCGCGCGCGGAGGACCTCAAGGGCCGTCTCGTGAATTGCTTCATCAAGTCGGAAGCCGACCATCGCGCCAAGCTCCGCGGCCGGCGCCAGATCATGCTCGACGACTCCGACGTCCACCACCACCGCCACTCGAAGGCCGCCGTCGGCGGCGTGGCCGCGGCGGCGATCGGCGATCCCGCGGTCTTCGTCTCGGTGGACGCGATGCACCAGGGCCCGCACGGCGGCGGCCCGGTCATCGCGATCGTCGACGTCGGCGACTGACGACGGGCTCAGTCGTATAGGTGGCAGGCCACCTCACCGTCACCATCGCGGGGCCGGAGCGCCGGCTCGATCTGCGAGCACACCGGCATCGCCGACGGACACCGCGGATGAAAGCGACATCCTGGCGGCAGGCTGAGGGCGCTCGGCACCTCTCCGGTGATGACCTTCTCCGGCGTCGGGTCGTCGGGATGGGAGGGCAGCGCGGCGGCGAACAGTGCTTTCGTGTACGGATGCATCGGGCGGGCGCACAGCGCGTCGCTCTCGGCGGTCTCGACGATCTTGCCCAGGTACATCACCGCGATCCGATGGCTGATGTGCGCGACGGTGGCGAGATCGTGGCCGATGAAGAGATAGCTCACCCCGAGCGTCCGCTGGAGCGCCTCGAGCTGGTTGATGATCTGGGCCCGTACCGACACGTCGAGCGCCGACACCGGCTCGTCCAGCACGATGAGGCGGGTGTCGGTCGCGAGCGCCCGCGCGATCGCGATGCGCTGCCGCTGCCCGCCACTGAACTCGTGCGGAAACAGCGGCGCCACGTCCGGCGCGAGCCCGACCAGCTCCAGCACTTTCCCGACGCGCTCATCGACGGCGCCGCGCGGCAGGTCGGTGTGGATCTCCAGCGGCTCGGCAACGATGTCTCGCACCCGCATGCGGGGGCTGAGTGAGCTGAACGGGTCCTGGAAGACGACCTGGACGGCGCGCCGGTACGCCATCAGGTCCGAGCCCCGGAGGGTCGCGATGTCTCGGCCCTCGAAGTGGATCGAGCCGGCCGTCGGCGTCTCCTGCCTGAGAACCAGCTTGGAGGTCGTCGTCTTGCCGCATCCGGACTCGCCGATCAGGCCGAGCGTCTCTCCGGCGTGAATGGCGAAGTCGACGCCGTCGACGGCCTTCACCCACGTCGCGGTGCCGCCCAGCAACCGCCGCCGGACCGGGAAGTACTTCTTCAGCCCCCGGACTTCAAGAACGGGTGAGGACATCGTCCAGGAGCCAGCACCGCGCGACGCTCCCGTCGCCCGGGCGAAAGTCCGGCGGCTCCTCGGTCATGCAACGTGACATGACGTCGGGGCAGCGCGGATGAAAGGCGCATCCTTGCGGCAGGCTCGCCAGGTTCGGGGGCTGGCCGCGAATCGAATAGAGCGCCTCCTTCCTGCCGAGCTTCGGCATCGCGCCGAGCAACGCCCGCGTGTACGGATGCTTGGGATCGTCGAACAGCTCGCGCACCGGCGCCTGCTCGACGATCTTGCCGGCGTACATGACGGCGACGCGGTCGCACATCTTCGCAACGATGCCGAGATTGTGAGTCACGAAGATCAGGGCCACGCCGGTCTCCCGCTGGATGTCCTTCAGGAGATCGAGATACTGCGCCTGGATCGTCACGTCGAGGTTCGTCGTGGGCTCGTCCGCGATGACCAGTCTCGGCCCGCCGGCCAGCGCTATGGCGCCGACGATACGCTGGCGCATGCCGCCGCTCATCTGGTGCGGATAGTCGCGCATGCGCCACTCGGGCGACGGGATCCGAACGGCGCGCAGGAGACCCTGCACGCGCTCTCGCAGCGTGCGACCGCGCAGGTGCTGATGGAAGAAGGCGGGCTCGGCCACTTGCCGGAAGATCGTGAAGAGCGGGTTCAGCGACGCCATCGGATCCTGCAGGATCACGGCGATCCGGCGGCCGCGAATCCGTCTTAGCTCGCGCTGGCTCATGCGCGTCAGATCCTCGCCCTCGAAGACGACGCGCCCGCCCACGATGCGACCCGCCCGCGGCAAGAGCCCGACGATCGAGAGACACGTGGTCGTCTTGCCGCTGCCGGATTCGCCGACCAGCCCGAGGGTCTCCCCCTCGCGGAGTGTGAAGCTCACGCCGTCCACCGCTCTGACGACGCGCGCTCCGCCGAAGGCGAAGAAGTGCGTCTGAAGACCGGCGACCTGCAGGACCTGTTCGCGATTCACCAGGGCCTACAAATTCCTCAGCTGAGGATCGAGACGAACCCGCAGCCAGTCGCCGAAGAGCTGGGTCGCGAGGACGATCAGAAGGATGCACGCGCCCGGGAAGACCGTGAGCCACCACTGGCCCGCCATCAAGGTGGGGCGCGCCTCCGAGAGCATGAGGCCCCACGCCGGCTGCGGCGGCGGCACGCCGACCCCGAGAAAGCTGAGCGAGGCCTCGGCGATGATGACGACACCGACCGTGAGACTGGCCAGCACCGTCGCCGTGTTCATGACGTTCGGCAGGATGTGCTTCTTGATCACGCGGAGCCTGCTGGCGCCGGCGATCTCGGCCAGCTTCACGAAGTCGCGCTCCCGAAGGGTCAGCACCTCGCCGCGGATGACGCGCGCGTATCGCGTCCAGTAGACCAGGCCCAGGATGACAATGATGTTCCACATGCTGGGCCCGAGCATCGCAGCCAGGAAGATCGCGAAGACGATCGCCGGCAGCGCGAGCCAGGCGTCGGTCACGCGCATGATGATCTGGTCGACCCAGCCGCCCACGTACCCCGAGAGGATCCCCAGCGCCGTGCCGAGGCTGCCCGCCACCAGGGTTCCCATCAGCCCCACGAGCAGCGACACGCGCGCACCGTAGATCAGCCGGCTCAGGATGTCCCGGCCCTGGAAATCGGTGCCGAGCGGTATCGCCGGGCTGCCGCCTTCCATCCAGAAGGGCGGCGCGAATATCTCTGCGCCTTTCACCGGAAGCGTCGGGTCGTACGGCGCGATGAGATCGGCGAGCGCGGCCACGAGAATCAAGCCACCGAGGATGACGACCGCGGCCAGCGGCGCTTGGCGCGCCGCCTTGACGACCGCGCGGAGCCGGCCCGTTTCCGTTCGTCGTGACGGGAGCCGCGTGTCGGCCGGGATGGTCGCCATCGTTGTTTACCTCGTGAGCCTGATTCTCGGGTCGATGAAGGCATAGAGAATGTCCACGGCCAGGTTGATGCCGACGATCATGAAGCCGGCCATGATCACGACGCCCTGCACCAGCGGGAAGTCGCGCTGGAAGATGCCCTCGTAGAGCAGCCGGCCGATGCCCGGCCACGCGAAGACCACCTCGATGATGACGGCGGCGTTGACCATCACCACCATGTTGACGCCGGCCAGCGTGAAGACCGGAATGAGCGCGTTCTTGAACGCGTGCATGGCGATGACCACGAAGTCCGGAAGCCCCTTGAGGCGGGCGAGCTTGATGTACTCGCTGCCGAGCACCTCGAGCATGCTCGAGCGGGTCAGCCGCAGCATCGACGCGGCGAAGTACCACCCGAGCGCCAACGACGGCATGACGACGTGCCGCCAGTCGCCGGCCCCGGAGGTCGGCAGCCAGCGGAGCCAGACGGAGAAGACGAGGATCAGCACGAGGCCGAGCCAGAAACCGGGAATCGCGAGGCCGAGCAGGGCGACGCCCTTGGCGACGTTGTCCCACGCGCTGTTCACTTTCACCGCCGAGATGATGCCGGCGGGAACGCCGATCAGGAGCGAGATGAGCGTCGCGGCCAGCCCGAGGGTCAGCGAGTTGGGCAGCCGCTGGAAGTAGAGCTCGCTGACCGGAAGCCGGTAGTTGAAGGACTTGCCAAGCTCTCCCTGGAGGGCGTTCTGCATGAACGTGACGTACTGCACGGGCCACGAGCGGTCGAGCCCCCACAGGTGGCGGACCCGCTCGAGATCCTCAGGGCGGGCGGTGGCTTCCGCCATGAGCGCCACCGGGTCGCCGGTGAGCCGGACGATGAGGAAGATCGTCCCGCTCAAGATGAAGAGCGTGACGATGCTGTACACCACGCGCCGGATGATGAACTGCGTCATGGCGGGCGGCTACTGATCCTTCACCTTGATGTCCTCCCACGGATAGGCGTAGCCGGTGGTGATCGTCGGGAAAATGTCTTGCCACTTCTGCAGCACGACGTGAGGTCCGATCGCGTTGACGAACGCGTGCCGGAACACGGGCACGAGGTAGTAGTTTTCCAGGATGCCGCGCTGGATCTCCTCGGCGAGCTTCTTGCGCTCCGCCGGGTTGATCGATCGCTCGTACTGGTCGAACTTGCCGTCGAGATCCTTCACGCAGATGCGGTCGCGCGAGTTGAAGCCGCCGCACTTGAAGTGGCCTTCGTACCAGAAGGACCAGCTGCCCCCGATCCGCGCACCGTGCAGGATGATCTGCGTTCCCGGAAACTCTTTGAGGCCGCCCTGGAGCCGCTGCAGGAAGATCCCGCGCTCCATGGTCTGGAGGCGGCTGCGGATGCCGACCTCACGGAGGTGCGCGACGAGGCGCTCGCCCCGCGAGTAGAACGCGGGCAGCGGCGTGACCCAGTCCACGTCGAACCCGTTCGGATAGCCCGCCTCGCGCAGGAGCTGCTTGGCCTTCTCCACGTTCCGCGGAAACTCGGGCCACTCGATCGCGTACAGGACATCGTTGTTGATCCAGTTGCCGCTCGCTTTGCCCATGCCCGCGGACTCGGCCTGGTTCATCGCCCGCCGGTCGACGGCCAGGCTCACCGCCTCGCGCACACGCTTGTCGTGGAACGGGTTCTTCGGGTTCTGGAATCCGGGGAACTCGATGAAGAACGAGCCCGACAGCACCGGCGCCAAGGTGACCCCAGGGAGCTTGCTGACCTTGTTGATCAGCTCGCCGGGTACGTTGTAGATGATGTCCGCCTCGCCGCGCTCCAGCATGGCGACCCGCGTGGCCGCCTCCGGCACCGAGATCATCACCAGCTGCTTGGCGTTGACCGGACGGTAGTAGCCGTCGAACGCCTCCATCTCGATCCGCACGCCCGGTTCCTGGCGCACGAGCTTGTAGGGCCCGGCCCCGATGGGCTTCTGCTTGAAGGCGTCGGGCCCGACCTGCTTGTAGTACTTCTCGGGCACCACCCAGTCGGCGCCCGCGACGTTGGCGGTTCCGAACAGGATGGCGAAGTCGAGGAAGGGCTCCTTGAAGACGAAGCGGATCGTGCGGTCGTCCACGATGTCGATGCGCTCGGTCCTCTTCTTGAAGACATCGGCCTTGGCGCCACGGTAGTTCTCGTAGGTGAACTTGACGTCCTGCGGAGTGACCGGGTCGCCGTTGTGGAACTTGATCCCCTTGCGCAGAGTGAACGTGGCGCTCTTGGCGTCGGGGGCGACCGTGAAATGCTCGGCCAGGGCCAGATGGTCGTAGAGCTCGGTGCCCTGGTTCTTGATGAGGGCGTCGTGAATGGCCGTGAAGAAGTTGTCGGGCGTCGCGGTGCCGTCGTGCTCCTGGGGATCCAGCCAGCGCGAGGCGAAGCCGGCGTGCCACGCGAGGATCAGCTTGCCCTTGGCCGCCGCGCCCGCCGGGGACGAGAGCGGGACCGCCGACGCGGCGACGATCAGGATCAGCGCGACCGCGAGCCAGGGAAACAGCCGGTGTGCCTCGAATCGGGGACGTCTCATTCAGATCCTCCGCTCCGGGGTTCGTAGTCGGTCTGGCGAGTGCTGTAGACTAGCCCGCGACCCACATGCGGTCAAGTATCGCCAGGAGTATCGCCGGGAGCGTGACGCGGCGGGATCACGCGACGCCCGCCGCACGGCGCGGCGCCCTGCTGGTGGCCTGCGCGGCCGTGTGCTGGAGCAGCGGCGGGCTCATCGTCCGGCTCGTCGGCACGAGTCCCTGGACCACCAGCCTCTGGCGCAGCGTGTTCGCCGCGCTCTTCCTGAGCATCCTGCTGTCGCTGGTCCGGGGCCGCAGCATCGTGGCGCAATGGCGCGAAGGCGGGCGCCCCGTCGTGCTCGTCGCCTCGTGCATGGCGGCGGCCTCGACCTGCTTCATCTTCTCGCTCGCCTACACGTCGGTGGCCAACACGCTCATCCTCATGTCCACGGGTCCGTATGTCGCGGGCCTGCTCGGCTGGATCTGGCTCGGCGAGCGGGTCGCGCTCCGCACCTGGGTGACAATGAGCGTCGCGCTGGCGGGCACGGTCGTGATGGTGTCGAGCTCGTACGCCGGCGGCACGGGTTTCGGCGATCTGCTGGCGATCCTCATGGCCGTCAGCTTCGCCGTCGCCACGGTGCTGGTCCGCCGCCACCCGGAGATCCAGATGGCGCCCGCGGCCGCGTTGGCCACGGCGCTCACCGGTCTGATCGCATTACCGCTCGCCGAGCCGTTCGCGATCTCGCCGCGCGACTTCGCGCTGCTCGCCTTCTTCGGCGTGGGGCAATTCGGCGCGGGCTTTCTGCTCTTCATGACCGGCGCGCGGCTGCTGCCGGCCGCGGAGACCGCGCTGATCGGCATGCTCGAAACGGTCCTGGGCCCGCTGTGGGTCTGGCTGCTCCTCAGCGAGCGTCCGAGCACGGCCTCACTGACCGGCGGCGTCCTGATCGTCGCCGCCCTGGTCGCCAACACCGTGATCGACCTGGTCACTCCCCGCCGAGCGACCGCCGCACCAAGCTAACCCGCGCCGCCCGGGCCGCTCAAAAGGGTCCCGCTGCGAGGCGGCGCCCGAAGGCGAGGGCGCCAACGAAGCAGATGGGCCCTTTTCAGCGGCCCGCCGTCACTCCCCGAGGAAGAGCTCGCAGGTATCCATCCACGCCTGCGTCGTGAGCGCCAGCGATTCCACGTCGATCCGCTCGTCGTTGCCGTGGAACCGGCCGGACATCGCCTCGGACGTCAGAGTGCGCGAGAAGAGACCGAACCCGTAGGCGACGGCGCCGTGCTCGCGGAAGTACGGCGCGTCGGTGAAGCCGACGATCAGGCGCGGCAACAGCTTCGCGCCGGGATAGTGCCGGTCGACGACCCGGCCGAGCACGTCCCAGAGTGGGGTGTTCGTGGGCGACACGGACGCCTGTTTGGAAAAGAGCTTCTCGACGATCACGTCCTCCGAAAGATCGCCCAGCGCCTTGTCGAGATGGCGGCGCACTTCGTCGTCGTTGTCGCCGGGAATCGTCCGGATGTCGACCTCGATGTCGACGACGTCGGGGATGACGTTGGTCTTCACACCCCCGCGGCACATGTTCGGCGAGAACGTCGTATGCGTCGCCGACCACGCCGACCTGGCCATGCTCGACGGCAGCCTGGCGATCGTCTCGTCGACCCGCGACGGATCGACCAGCGCCTCCTTCACCCCGGCGTCCAGATCGAGTGAGCCGACCACGCCGCGCCAGAGATCGCTGACATACGGCGCCGGACGGTAGTCGGCCAGCCGCGTCACGACGTGCGCGGCCTTGACCAACGCGTTATCGGCGCCGTACGGCATCGACCCGTGACCGGGCGTCCCCTTCACGCGCAACCGCCGCCAGGCCACACCCTTCTCGCCGACGTGCACGGTGACGTGCAGCTGACCGTTGTGCGAGCTGACGGTGCCGCCGTTCTCCGTCAGCAGATAGTCGGCGCGGAGCGCGTCCCAGTGCCGCTTGCACACGTGCCCCGCGCCGAGCGCGCCGCCCGCTTCTTCGTCGGCGCACGCCAGATAGACCAGGGTGCCCCGTGGCCGCCAGCCGCGCCGCGCCAGCGCCTTCAGGACGACCGCCTGCGAGGCGGTGAGGTTCAGCATGTCGACCGCGCCGCGGCCCCACACTTCGCCGTTCACCAGCTCGCCGCCGAACGGGTCACGCGTCCAGTGCTCGGGTGTGACCGGCACGACGTCGGTGTGGCCCATCAGGCACAACGTGGGCGCGGCGGGATCCGTCCCCTCGATGCGGGCGACCAGGCTTGCCCGGCCCGGCGCGCCGTCGGGCTCGTAGACCTCGATGTCGAGACCGCTGCCCTCGAGATCCGAGCGCAGCAGCGCGCTGGTGCGGGCCTCGTGGCCGGAGGCCACGGTCCCGTCGTTCACGCACTGGTTGCGGATCATCTGCTGCAGGAGCTCGACGGTCTCTCCCGTGAGCGTGTCGGTCATGACTTCGGCGTGTGGCGCGCCAGGAACTCCGTGACCCGCCGAATCGACTCGGCCAGGTGGGTCGGGCCGCGCCAGTCCTTCTGGATCTCGAGGTTCGGTGCCAGGCGCGCGATCTCGGCGCTGGTCTCCGCCGGGTGCGGCTTGTCGGTGCCCGGCTGCAGCAGCAGCGGCGTCGTGCAGCGACGCACGAAATCGCGGCTCACCGAGAAGACGAAATCGCCGCCGAACATGTTGTGGCCGAATTTCTTGATGGTCGCCTCGGTCAGCGAAGGATCGCGGCCGATCATGAGCTTGGCGAAGCCGCTCACCGCCTCGTCCCACGTGTCGCGGTTCTCGTGCAGCCCGATCGGATTCTGGAGCACGGCGGCGGCGACCCGCTCCGGCGCCATCTCGCACAGGGTCAGGCAGAACGTGCCGCCGATGCAGCCGCCCATGACGTGGAAGCGGCGATGGCCGAGATGATCCATGAGCGCCAGGTGATCGCTCGCGTACGTGTGCCAGCCGTGCGTCTCGGTCACCGCGCCGCGTGACTTGCCGGCGTTGCGCTGATCCATCCCGACCACGGTGAAGCGGCTCCCGAGATCGGCCATCGGATTCATCCAGGGCGGCGGCGCCGACGGATTGCTCGGGCTCTGGCGCCAGTAGTCGAGCTGCGAGCGCAGCCCGCCCGGAGCGAACAGCAGGAGCGGGAAGCCCGACCCGTGCACTTCGTAGTAGATCTCGGCGTCAGGGCGCGTGAAGACCGGCATGACTCTCCTCCCGGCTCAGACCTGCGTGTCCTTGAATCGGCGCAGCACGTCGAGATGTCCGTGTGGAAACTTGAGGCCCGATCCGCGCGGCTCCGCGATGACGGACGTGGCGCCGAGCGCCCTCCACGCGTTCACCTGCGTGGCCCAGCCGTCGGGGCTCTGGCCCGCGAGGCGAATGCGGCCCTCCAGCGGCAGCCGCTCGGGATCACGGCCGGCCTCCCGGGCGTAGCCGTGCACCCTCGTGACGAGCGCCCGGCCCTGGTCGTCGGGCGTGAAGTTCGGGCTCCAGCCGTCGGCCAACCGACCGATTCGACGCAGCGCCGCCTCGGGCGGCACCGCGTGGTCGCGGCTGCCCACGCCGAACCAGACCGGAATCGGTCGCTGGATCGGCATGGGATTCAACCCGGCGTGGTCGATCCGATGAAACTCACCGCGGAAGTCGACGACCGGCTGGGTCCACAGGGCACGCATGACGGTGACCTGCTCGGCGCTGCGACGGCCGCGGTTCTCGAAGCGCTCGTTGAGCGCCTCGAACTCGACCGCGTTCCAGCCCACGCCGACCCCGAGCCGCAGCCGCCCGCCGCTCAGCACGTCGATCTCGGCCGCCTGCTTGGCGACCAGCACCGTCTGTCGCTGCGGCAGGATCAGGATGCCCGTGGCCAGGATGATCCGCTGCGTGATCGCGGCGAAGTACGCCATCAGCGTGAGCGACTCGTGGACGACGCTCTCGTGCGAGTAGTTGGCGAGCGACGGGTGTGCATGGACCTTGGGATCGGCGCCCAGGACGTGGTCGGCCACGAAGAGATGGTCGAAGCCCATCGCCTCGACGGCGCGCACGAACTCGGCGATGGCGCCGACGTCCGCGCCGCACTCGGTCTGAGGAAAGATCACGCCGGCCTTCATCTCGGGTCCTTGAGTATACTTCTTCGGCGTGGGCGACCCCAGCGTCAAGCCGAGTGCGTGGCGCGTGGTCGCGGCGGCGACGGCGCTCAACCTTCCGATCGGCTCGCTCTACGCGTTCAGCGTGTTCCTGAAGCCACTGGAAGCCCTCCTCGCGCTCAGCCGTGCCGACCTCGCGTTCGTCTTCGCGCTGGCGGCGGCGGGATTCGGCCTCGGGATGAACGTCGCCCCCTACGTCTACCGCCTCACCTCGCCGCCTATTCTGGTCTTGGCCTGCGCGGCCTCGAGCGCCCTCGGCGCCGCGCTCGCCGCGACCGCGAGCGGCCTGCCGCAGCTGGCGATCGGCTACGGTGTGCTCTTCGGCGCCGGGGGCGGCGCGAGCTACATCCTGGTGCAACAAGCATTGAATCTGGCCGTGACCCGGCGCCACGGCCTTGCCAACGGCTACGCCGTGAGCCTCTTACCGGCCGGCGCGATGATCGCCGCACCGCTCTTCGGCTGGTGCGTCGGCGCGCTCGGCGTCCGCGCCGCGCTCTGGGCCCTCGCCCTCGCGCTGGCCGTCACCGGCGCGATCAGCGCCTGGCTGATCGCGCGATCCGGCGTGAGGCTGGCGGTCATCAGTGCCGCCGACGCGCCGGATGTCGACGAGCGGCGTCGTGTCGTGTTCTGGCAGCTGTGGCTCGTGTTCTTTCTGGCGGCCTCGGCGGGGCTGATGGTGCTGAGTCAGGCCGCCGGCATCATCGTGGCCTACGGCGGCGCGACCACGCTGGCCGTCTACGGCACGACCTTCATCGCCGGCACGATCGCCGCGGCGCGGGTCGGGGGCGGCTGGATGGTCGACTGGCTCACGATCCCGATCGTCGCCGCGAGCGCGCATACCGTCGCGCTCGCCGGCAACGTCGCGCTGACCGTCTGGCCGGGGCCCGGCGTGTCGGTGCTCGCGCTCGCCCTCGTGGGCCTGGGCTACGGCCTGATCTCCGGCGTCACCGCGGCGGCGGTGGCCGTCTACTGGCGTCGGGCGCTGTACGGCCGGATCGCGAGCCGCCTCTATCTGGCGTGGTGCGCCGCCGCGATCGTCTTGCCGATCGCCGCCGGCCGATTGTTCGACGTGACCCAGAGCTATCGCACCGCGGTGTTGATCTCCGCGGGCGGCAATGCGCTCGGCATTCTGATCGCGCTCGGGCTGCCGCGCCAGGGGGTCGCGCGCATCCCCGACCGGAGCCGCGAGGGATGACCTGGCGGGCCGGGCGACGAGGCTGCTACCATGCGTGACGACATGCCGAAGACGCTGTCGCCGGCTCAGGTCACGGCCTACGGGCGTGACGGGTTCCTCTCGCCCAACGCCGCGCTCACGCGCCAGGAGGCCGCCGCCTGCCTCTCGAAGCTCGAGGCGTTCGAGCAGACGGTGGGCGGACCGCTGACCTCGGACCGCACGGACGCGCGCTATCGGTCTCGCACCCACGTCCTGCTGTCGTGGGTGCACGCGCTCACGCGGCATCCGGCGATCCTGGACGCCGTCGAAGACCTGATCGGCCCGAACATCCTCGTGTACACGTCCACGTGGTTCATCAAGGAGCCCGAGAGCGCGGCGATCGCCGCCTGGCATCAGGACGCGACCTATTTCGGGCTGCGTCCCTACGTGCACGTGACGGCATGGCTCGCGCTGACCGACGCGACCGCGGCGAACGGCTGCATGGAGTTCCTGCCCGGCAGCCACCACGGCGGCCAGCGCCCGCATCGCGCCGGCGTCGTCGCGGGCAGCGTGAACCGTGCCGGCCAGGCGATCGTCGGCGAGATCGACGACAAGCCCGCGATCCACGCGCCGCTACGCGCCGGCGAGTTCTCGCTGCACCACACGCTCACCCTGCACCGCTCGCAGCCGAACCGATCGGCCGGGCGCCGCATCGGTCTAGCGATCAGCTACGTCCCGACCTCCGTGCAGCATCTGGGCGTGAAGCACAAGACCCCGGCCATGCTCGTTCGAGGGGTCGATACCTACGGCCATTTCGACTTGGAGCCAGCCCCGGCCGCCGACCTCGACTCCGCAGCTCGCGCCGCCTACGACCACTCGTACGAAGGCTATCGCGCCGCCTACGCCGAGCAAGTCTCGCTCGAGCCTCGTTAGACTATTTCCTCTCCTTCGCGAGCGATGTGAAGGCGATCTTGACCACCTGATATCCCATCCGAGGGTCTTTCGTGAC
>CAYVHH010000176.1:0-3539 GCA_964450175.1 uncultured bacterium
GCCCGGCCCGGGCTCTACGAGTATCAGGTGCAGGCGGCGCTCGAGTACGTGTTCCGGGTGAACGGCTCGCCCCGTAACGGCTATCCGTCGATCGTGGCCTCGGGCGCCAACGCGTGCATCCTGCACTACAGCGAGAACACCCGGCGCATGGAAGACGGCGACCTGCTGCTGATCGACGCCGGCTGCGAGTGGGGCTATCACTCGGCCGACATCACGCGCACCTTCCCGGTCAACGGGCGGTTCACCGCCGCGCAGCGCGCGGTCTACGAGATCGTCCTGCGAGCGCAGCTCGCCGGGATCGCGGCCGCCCGGCCGGGCAACCGCTACGAGGCGGTGCACGAGGCGGCGCGGCGCGTGCTCACGGAGGGTCTCATCGCGCTCGGCGCGCTGCCGCGCGGGGTCGACGAGTCGCTCGCGATGCACCACTATCGCGAGTTCTACATGCACGGTACCGGGCACTGGCTCGGCATGGACGTGCACGACGTCGGCGACTACCGGATCGACCGGAAGTCGCGGGTGCTCGAGCCCGGCATGGTGCTGACCGTGGAGCCCGGCCTCTACTTCGATCCCGAGCGGGAGACGGCGACGTACCATCTGCGCGAGTACAGCGAGGAGGAGGCGTGGGAGCGCCGCCTGCGCCTAGGGGCCGCCGCGGCCAAGAAGATCGAGGACGACGAAAAGGCGAAGGCCGAGAAAATCACGCACACCGTCCCCAAGGAGCTGCGGGGTATCGGCATCCGCATCGAGGACGACGTGCTCATCACCGCGGACGGCTGCGAGGTGCTCACCGCGGGCACGCCCAAGACGATCGACGAGGTCGAGCGCGCCTGCGCCGAGCCTCCTCGCCTGCCACGTCCCTGATTCGCCGGGCGCCCGGTTCGTCTCGCCGACGAGCTGGCCGTGCCCTCATCCGCATCGGCGCTTTCAGCTCATTGTCCGTGTTGCTGTTCCTGGTCGCGGCGTGCTCGCTCGCCGGCCGCGGCGCACCCGGCGGCGCGGTGATGATCACACCCGAGAGCAGCGGCCGCACGATCGAGCTGCGGTCGGATCAGGAGCTACTCGTCCGTCTCCCGGGCAATCCGGCCATGGGCTATCGATGGTCGCTCGCGGCGGCGCCGGCCGCGGTCCTGAAGCTGGAGGGGCTGCCGGCGCTCGAGCGCGATTCAGCCGGCGCCGGCGGGCCGGTCGTGGAGATCTGGCGATTCACGACGGCGCACACGGGCCAGCAGGTCCTGGTCTTCGACTATCGCCTTCCGTGGGAAACAGACGCGCCGCCCGCGCGGCAGCTCTCGTTCACCGTCACCGTTCGCTAGAGTCGGGCAGGCGCCCGAGCGCGGCGCGCAGCGCGTCCTCCAGAGTCGAGTGACGGAACCGGTAGCCGCCGGCCTGAAGTCGCGCCGGCACGACGCGCTGGCTCGCCAGCAGAAGCTCGTCGGCCATCTCGCCGAGCGCCAGGCGCGCCGCGAACGCGGGCAGGGGCACGAGCGTCGGGCGCCCGAGAACGCGGCCCAGGGTGCGCGTGAACTCTGCGTTGGTGACCGGCGCCGGCGCCACCACGTTGACCGGTCCGCGGAGCGCGTCCGTGGCGAGGGCGTGGCGGATCGCGCCGATCACGTCGTCGAGCGCGATCCAACTCATCCACTGGGCGCCGTCGCCGATGACGCCGCCGAGGCCGAGCCTGAACGGCTTCAGCATCGTGGCGAGCGCGCCGCCGTGGGCGCTCAGCACCACACCGAGTCGCAGATTCACGACGCGGATCCCCTGAGCGATCGCCCTCGCGGTGGCCGCTTCCCAGTCGCGGGCGAGCTCGGCCAGAAAACCCGTGCCGAGCCGGCTCTCTTCGCTCAGCACCTCGTCGCCGCGGCTACCGTAGTAGCCCACGCCCGAGGCGCAGACGAGCACGGCCGGCGGCTTCGCGAGCCGAGTCAGCGTCTGGACCAAGAGGCGGGTCGCGGTCACGCGGCTCTCACGGATGCGCCGCTTTTTCTCCGCCGTCCACCGCAGCCCCATGATGCTGTCGCCGGCGAGATGGACGACCGCGTCCCCGACCGACGGGCCGGCCGGAGTGATCGCGCCGGAGGAAGGATCCCAGCGAAGGGCGTCCTCGCCGGGCCGCGGGGATCGGCGCACGAGCGGGATCACGCGATGCCCGCCCGCCTCGAGGGAAGCGACCAGCGCCGCGCCGACCAGGCCGCTCGCGCCGCTGACCGCGATGTTCACGCCATCGCGCCGCCGTCGACGGTGTAGATCCCGCCGGTGATGTATGTCGCGTCGGGGCTCGCCAGGAACGCCACGAGGGCGGCCACTTCCTCGGGCGCGCCGTAGCGACGCATCGGGATGGTCGCGGTGAGCCGCTCGCGCTTGATCTCGGTTTCCAGCTGCTGGGCCATCGGCGTCTCGATCGGCGCCGGGCACACGGCGTTGACGCGGATGCTGTGACGCGCCAGCTCGAGCGACGCGGCGCGCGTCATCCCGACGACCGCGTGCTTGCTCGCGGTGTAGGCGATGATGTTCGGCGAGCCGCGCAGGCCCGCGATCGAGGCCGTGTTCACGATGGCCCCGCCGCCGCGCGCGCGCATCAGCGGCGCCACCACCTTCATGCCGAGCCAGACGGCCTTGAGGTTGACGGCGATCACCCGGTCGAACGTTTCTTCGGGATAGTCGACCAGCGGCTTCAGCGCGCCGAGCACGCCCGCGTTGTTGAAGAAGACGTCGATGCCGCCGAACCGCTTCACCGCCGCATCGGCGTATCGCTGCACCTCCGCCAGTTTCGTCACGTCGGCCTCGACGGCGTGCACCTCGCCGTCGACCTTCTCGACCGCGGTCACGCTCTGCCGGAGCGCCGTCGCCGCGAGATCGACCACCACCACGCGCGCGCCCTCGGACGCGAAGCGCACGGCGGCGGCGCGGCCGATTCCGCCGCCGCCTCCCGTGATGAGCACGACCTTCCCGGTGAATCTCGCCGCCATGTCAGGCGCCATCTTGCTCTTGGCGCCGACTCGACGCAAGCTTGGGGCGCCATGACCGAAGACGAGGGATTGAAAGCGCTGCTCGGGGACGACGCGGCGGCGGCGGCGCGAGCCGAAGCGGCGTTGTGGGAGATGTGGCACCGCTCGGGCGACCGTGAGATCGACACACTGCTGCGCGACGGCATCGCGCTCATGGAGCGCCGTGATCTGGTGGGCGCCGAGGCGATCTTCGCGCGCCTGATCGCACAGGCGCCCGCGTTCGCCGAGGGCTGGAACAAGCGGGCGACCGTGCGCTACGTCGCCGAGAACTACGAGGGCTCGATCGCAGACTGCCAGGAGACGCTCACGCGCAATCCTCACCACTTCGGCGCGCTCGCGGGCGCGGGGCTGTGCTACATGGCGCTCGGGCGGCCTCGCGACGCGGCTGCGATGTTCCGCCGCGCGCTTGCCGTGCATCCCCGGCTTGGCGGCGCTCGCCAGAATCTTGCCGTCGCTCTCGGGGAAGCGGTGCGCGGCAATGGTCACTGAGCGTGGCGCGAGGCGCCTGGGCCGGCGTGTGCGGGCGGGGTC
>CAYVHH010000177.1:0-6432 GCA_964450175.1 uncultured bacterium
GCGGAGGAGGCAGCGAGGATGGTTGCAATGCGTTGGACCTATCTCATACGTCAGCTACCTGTCGCGCTCGTCTTCGCTTTGCTGATCTCGGTCGCCTGGGGGCCGGTCGCGGCGTCCGCCGAGGATGCGCCGCCGCCGCCGCTGGCGCCGGCCCTCGAGCGGCTCATCCCCACGCTCAAGGAAGAGAGGCAGACGTGGACGCCGTTCTTCCGGGACGCCGATCTCACCTTGCATCTGCGGACCTACTACTTCAATCGGACCAAGCCCGACGATAGCGTGAACGAGGCCTTGGCATTCGGAGGCTGGATCGGCGTGAAGTCCGGCTGGCTGCTCGACACGTTCGCGATGGGCGCGACTCTGTACGGCTCGGCGCCTCTCTACGCGCCGGAGGACCGGGACGGGACGACGCTCCTCAAGACGGGACAGAACGGCTACTACGTCCCCGGCGAGGCGTGGGGCGCGCTTCGGTACAAGGAGTACGCCCTGCTCACGGGCTATCGACAGATGGTCGATCAGGCCTACATCAACCCCCAGGACAACCGGATGACGCCCAACACCTTCGAGGGCGTGACGCTCGGGGGCAAGGTCGACATGGTCAAGTATCTCGCCGGCTATCTCTGGCAGATCAAGCCGCGCAATTCCGACGAGTTCATCAGCATGTCGGAGCAGGCGGGTGCGAAGGGATCGAACGACGGCGCCGGCCTGGCGGGTGTCACCGTCACGCCGTTCAACGGTCTGAAGCTCGATGTCAGCAACCAGTACGGCGTCAACACCTTCAACACGATCTATGCGGCCGCCGACTACCTGGTTTCGCTGGGCGACGCGTGGAAGGGTCGCGTGGGAGCCCAGTTCACCGATCAGCGGGCCGTCGGCGACGCGCTCGTCAACAACGCGCAATCGCGCTTCTGGGCGACGCAGCAGGGCGGCATGCAAGCTCAGCTGATCTACAAGGATCTGACGCTCACCACCGCCTTCTCGATCACCGGAGCGGGCAACACCATCCAGGCGCCCTGGGGCAGCTTCCCCGGGTATCTCTCGATGATCGATCAGGATTTCGACCGCGCCAACGAGAAGGCGTGGCTGATCGGGGCCGCTTACGACTTCTCGAAAGTCCTGACCCAGGGGCTGAGCGCGTACTTCAAGTTCGCCTGGGGTACCGACGCCATCAGTCCGACAACGCGGAAGGACGCCCCGAATCAAGGCGAGTACGACTTCAACGTCGACTACCGGCCCCCGTGGATCACGCCGACACCGCTGCGCGGTCTCTGGATCCGCGCGCGCGCCGCCGTGCTCGATCAGCAGGACGCGAAGGTCACGGGCTATCAGTTCCGAATCATCATCAACTGGGAGCGGGATCTCTTCTGATCCCGCTCATCGCAGAAGAGGTGGAGCACCATGGCTGAGACAGCGCAACGCGCCCGATCGATCGACCTCAGAGACTTCTTTTCCGCCGCCGAGGCCAGGACGGACCGCTGGCGTCAGATGAGCGCCGTCGGCCGCGCCTGGGAGACGGCGGTGTCGCGCGGCAAGCCCGACGAGTCCTTGTACAACGACGCCGCCCGACTGCTGGCCGACGTGGCGATCCTCGAGGATTACTGGGCCTATCCGGGCTCGCGCCTGATGGCGACCGTCGGCGAGGCGCTCAAGGAGCGCAACGCCGCGGTGTTCGCCCGGGTCGTGCAGAAGATCTCGATGGCACTGCTCACCGGTAGCTATCGCCACGAGCCAGCGGCCTGGGATCCGCTGGACGAGGGCGAGGGGCGCGGCGCCGACATGCTGCTGCCGCCGGACGTGCTGCCCGGCGACGGGCACAAGCCGTATTTCGAAGCGCTCGTCGTGACGCCCAACGACCCCAGGGGATGGGAGCGCGCGCGCAACGACCTCCGGCGGCTCCGGCGCCCGGAGGATTCCTTCGTCTACGAGATGCTGCAGGTCGGCAGCTTCGAGGACGGCGCGATCGGCGCCATATTCAACACTAACGTCCAGGCGGTGGTGCTCTACGACGGCTTCGAGTTCCGCTCCCGTCACGACCTGCCGGTGATGCGCGACTTCCTGCTGCGCCACCTGCACGTCGACGAGGCCAGCCTGGCGCCGGGAGCCCTCGCGACCACGCTCGCCCGGGCGATCAAGAGCTATCGGCCCGAGCTCGACGTCTATCTCCTCACCGACCGGGCGGTCGAGCAGCTGGCGGGCAGCGAGGAAGCGGCGCCGTTCCGTCGCATCTTCCACAGCGTCGAGGAGCTGATGGAGGTGCACCTCTCGATCCTGGACGGCGTCAGCGAGCGCTACGATGCCCCGTACTTCGCGAACCTCAAGAAGTACGCCCAGCGACCGATCGGCACCTTCCATGCGCTGCCGATCGCGCGTGGCAAGTCGGTCTTCCGGTCGAACTGGATCCGGGATATGGGTCACTTCTACGGCACGAACATCTTTCTCGCCGAGTCGTCGGCGACGACGGGTGGGCTCGACAGCCTGCTCGAGCCGACGGGCAACATCAAGAAAGCCCACGAGCTGGCGGCGCGCGCCTTCGGCGCCAAGCGCGCCTACTTCGGGACCAACGGGACGTCCACGTCCAACAAGATCGTCGTGCAGGCGATCTGCAAGCCGGGCGACATCGTCATCGTCGATCGCAACTGTCACAAGTCGCACCACTACGGCTTCGTGCTGGCGGGCGCCCAACCGTACTACGTCGAGGCCTATCCGCTGACGCAGTACTCGATGTACGGCGGCGTGCCGTTGCGCACCATCAAGCGGACGCTGCTCGAGCTGAGGGCGGAAGGGAAGCTCGACCGCGTCCGCGTTCTCGATCTCACGAACTGCACCTTCGACGGCCACATGTACAACACCCGGCGCGTGATGGAAGAGTGCCTCGCCATCAAGCCCGATCTCATCTTCCTGTGGGACGAGGCCTGGTTCGGCTTCGCCCGGTTCAATCCGTTCCACCGGCGGCGCACGGCCATGGGCGCGGCGGCCGCCCTGACGGCCCGCTATCACGACCCCGCCTACCGGCAGGAATACGCCGCGTTCACCGCGAAGGTCGGCCCGCTCGACCCGAAGAACGCAAAGCTCCTCGACACGCATCTGTTGCCGGATCCGGACAAGGTGCGGATCCGCGTCTACCAGACCAACTCCACCCACAAGTCGATGTCGGCGCTGCGCCAGGGCTCGATGATCCTGGTGTGGGACGACGACTTCCACAAGGTCGAGGGCATGTTCGAGGAAGCGTTCTTCACGCACACCTCGACGTCACCGAACCTCCAGATCATCGCCTCGCTCGACGTGGCGCGGCGGCAGATGGAGCTCGAGGGCTACGAGCTGACCATGCGGATGACCGAGCTCGCCCTGAAGCTCCGCCGGGAGATCAACACCCATCCGCTGATCTCGAAGTACTTCCGCGTCGCCACGCCGGAAGAGATGGTGCCGGCCGAGTTCCGCGCCTCCGGCATCAAGGACTACGGGCCGCCCACCTCGAGCTGGAAGGACGTGATCGAGGCGTGGGACGGCGACGAGTTCGCGCTCGACCCGACCCGGCTCACGGTGATCTGCGGCGCCGCCGGATTCGACGGCACACAGTTCAAGGGCATCCTGGCCGACCGCTTCGACATCCAGATCAACAAGACGTCGCGCAACAGCATCCTCGTGCAGACCAACATCAACAACACGCGGAGCGACGCGGCGCTCCTGATCAAGGTGCTGGCCGAGCTGTCGCGCGAGATCGAGAAGAACCTGGCCGAGAAGGGCAAGGCCGAGCAGGAAATCTTCGCGGCTCGGGTGAAGTCGCTGATGACAGACGTCCCCGACTTGCCGAACTTCAGCCGGTTTCACGATGCGTTCCGCGATAACTCGAAGAGTGTGAGCAACGAGGGCCACATGCGCCCGGCGTTCTATCTGGCCTACGACGAGGCCAACTGTGAGTTCCTGAAGCTCGCCAGCAAGGACATCGACACCCGGCTGAAGAACGGCCCCGAGCTCGTGTCGGCGAACTTCGTGATTCCGTACCCGCCGGGCTTCCCGATCATGGTGCCCGGGCAGGTGATCACCGAGGAGACGATCACCTTCATGCGCAAGCTCGACGTGAAGGAGATCCACGGCTATCACGCCGCGCACGGGCTGAAGCTCCTCAAGCCGGACGTACTGGCGACGCGCAAGAAGAACGGCGGACAGTGACCTAGTGGAGGCGAGCATGGCGACGGTAGAATCCTCCGCGCCCACCAAGGGCAAGCCAGATTCCGGGGCCCGCGTCGAGGTGTTGGAGGTGGAGAATCCGACGGTCCTGGCCAGGCAGGCCATCGGGGTCTTCGATTCGGGGAGCGGCGGCATGGTGGCCGCCGCGTACCTGTCGCGCATTCTGCGCGACGCCGGCGAGAAGCTGAGCGTGGTCTTCTTCGGGGACACCGCCAACCTGCCCTATGGAAAGAAGACCGAGCAGGAGGTGGCGCTCCTGTCCGATTCGATCATCGGTCGTCTGGCGCCCTCGTGCCCGGTCATCGGTATCGCGTGCAACACCGCCAGCGCCTCGTGGATGCACTTTGGCAAGGCGGGAAAGGCCGGTGAATGGCCGCGTGTCTTCAGCGTCGTGCAGATCGCGGCCGAGCTGGCCTATGAGCGCGCCCGAACCGTGCCGGAGCCGAAATTGAAACGCCGGAGGAAGACCATCGGCGTTCTCGGCACCGAGCTCACGGCGCAGATCCAGTCGCACGCCGAGCGGATCGTGGAGTGTCACCGCACCGCGCTGAGCCGAGCCTATGGACACCAGCTTCCGCTCGTGCCCTACGCGATGGGCCCGAGCGGCCCCGTCCCGCAGCTTCCGGAGAGCGTGATCGACTATGCGCGCACACCACACATCGCGGTCCTCAGAGAGGACGAGCCCGGGCCGGGCGGGACGACGCGGGCGGAGTCATGAACTGGGAGCCGCCCGAAGACCTGCCGCACGGCGTCGAGATCGTGGCCCGCGACGCCCAGAAGCTCGTGGCCGCCGTCGACGTCGAGCACATTCTGGACGCCGAGGGCAACGTGAAGCCCGAGTGGCGCGAGCGACTCGAAGGATACCTGCATCAGGTCTCGAGCGAGATGGTCCGGCGCAGGGCCACCGCGCTGATCCTGGGTTGCACGCATTTCGAGTACTTCACGCAGGATTTCGGCGAGCTCCTCCCGACCCTGGAGGCACGCAACGGGATCATCAGCCCATCGGGAGCGCTGGCGTGCCGGCTGATCGATGCCTTCGACGAGTACCTGGATGCGAACCCGGTGCGCCCGATCGCGGGCGAGAACCGAAGCTATTTCGCGTTTTCCGGTGACCGCCCGCCGCAAGAAACGTTCAAGGCTCTGGGACTCGAGCAGGTCGTCCTGGCTAAGCATCTGTGAACGCGAAAGGAGAGCAACAACATGGTTGACTGGTTTTTCGCAACCCTGCGCCAGTACCCGGAGATCGCCATCTTCCTGGCGCTCGGGCTTGGCTACTACTTCGGCGGCTTCACGTTCAAGGGCATCGGGCTGGGGTCGGTGACGGCGACCCTGCTCGCGGCCGTCATCATCGGCCAGATCGGGATCACGATCTCCGCGCCCCTCAAGGCCACCGTCTTTCTGATGTTCCTGTTCGCCGTCGGCTACGGTGTTGGACCGCAGTTCGTCCGCGGCGTGGCCAAGGACGGCCTGCCGCAGGCGATCTTCTCGGTGGTGCAGTGCATCTTCTGCCTGGCCGCTCCCGTCGCGATCGCCAAGTTCATCGGCTACGATCTCGGCTACGCCGCCGGGCTCTTCGCCGGATCGCAGACCATCTCGGCCTCGATGGGTCTCGCCACCGACGCGATCAACCGGCTGGGTCTGCCCGCCGAGCAGGCCAAGGCCTACCTCGACTCGATGCCGATCGCCTACGCCGTGAGCTACATCTTCGGCACCGTCGGCTCGGCGATCGTGATCGCCCTGGTCGGCCCGGTGCTCCTCCGGATCGATCTCGTCAAGGCGTGCAAGGAATACGAGGAGAAGCAGGGCGGCACCAAGGAGATGGGCGGCGCCGGCTCGGCCTGGCACCGCTGGGTGGTGCGCGCGTTCCGCGTGCAGCCCGGTGGGAAAGCCGTCGGCCTCCGCGCCGCGGACGCCGAGGCGATGGTGCCCGACGCACGCGTCTTCGTTCTCCGCTTGCGGCGCAACGGGACGATCGAGGAAGCGGCCGCCGACACCGTGCTGCGCGAAGGGGACGTCCTGGCCGTCGCAGGTGCACGGGACGTGCTCGTGAAGATGGTCGGAGAGGGGGCCAAGGAAGTCGATGACCCCGAGCTGCTGAACGTACCCATCGAAGGCGTCGACGTCTACGTGACCAACAAGGCAGTCGACGGGAAGACGCTCATCGACCTGGCCCAGCGCCCATCCTCTCGTGGCGTGTTCTTGAGGAAGATCACTCGCGGCGCGACGGCCACCAACATTCCGGTGCTG
>CAYVHH010000178.1:0-7337 GCA_964450175.1 uncultured bacterium
CGGTCTCGACGACAAGATCGACGCCCTCGCGTCCGGAAAACCGGCGCGCGGCGTCGGCGAGCGGGCCGTCGATCGCCGCGTGCGTTGCGTCGGCGCCGAGCTGGTCGGCGAGGGCGAATCGGCGCCGTGAGCGACTCGTGACCATCACCCGGGCGCCGTGCGCACGGAGCACCTGAAGGGCCAGGAGCCCGAGGGTCCCCGCCCCGACGATCGCCGCGGTCTCACCCGGCTTCGGCGCGCCGCGCCCCACCGCCCGGACCACCACGGCGAGCGGCTCGGCGAGCAGCAGCGCGTCGGAGGCAGCGCCCGCCGCGGCCCGCCAGCAGCACTGCTCGGGCACCCGAACGAGCTCGGCAAAGCCGCCGTCGACGTTGATCCCGATCGTGGTCCGCGACAAACACAGGTTGCGATTGCCTTCGCGACAGAGGGGACAGCGGCCGCACGAGTAGTTGGGCTCGACGACGACCGGATCGCCCGGGCTGACGCGGCTCACGCCGGGCGCGGTGGCCTCGACGCGGCCGACGAGCTCGTGCCCCATGATGCGCGGATACGCGACCGGTCGCGCACCCGACCAGATCTCGTAGTCCGTGCCGCAGAGGCCCGCCGCGGTCATGCGGACGATGACCTCGCCGGGCTCCGGCCGCGGATCCCGCAGGCTTTCGACGCGCAGATCGCGCGGTCCGTGAAGGATCGCGGCTTTCATGGCCGACAATCTACGCGACGGTCTACCGTCCCGGCAACCTAGGCGGCCGAGTGGCCGCCGTCGAGGAAGAGCGTCTGGCCGGTCATGAAGTCGGAGCCCGCCGACGCCAGATAGACGGCCAGCGGCCCGATCTCCTCGGGCCGTCCGATTCGTCGGGCCGGGATGTCACGGGTCAGGCGCTGGTTGATCGCCGGGTTCGCGAACGCCTCGCTGGTCATGTCCGTCGCGAACCAGCCCGGTGCGATCGCGTTGACCTGGATGTTGTGGCGCGCCCACTCGACGCCGAGCGTGCGCGTGAGCGCGATGATGCCGCCCTTCGTCGCGCCGTAGACCGTGTAGCCCGGCAGTCCGATCTGGCCGAGCACCGAGGCGACGTTGATGACCTTGCCGGACTTTTGCGCGATCAAGTGGGGCGCGGCGGCGCGGCAGCCGTTGAAGACGCCGGTCAGGTTCACGTCGAGCATGAAGCGCCAATCTTCCGGCGTCATCTCGACCAGCGGCGCGACCTTGGCCACGCCCGAGTTGTTGACGACGATGTCGAGCCGTCCGAGCTCGCGAATCGTCCGTTGCACGAGCGCGTCGACCTCGGCATAGCTCGAGACGTCGGTGGGCGCGACGAGCGTCCGGCGGCCGCCGGCCGCGGCGAGGCGCGCGGTTTCCTCGAGCGCCGCTTTCGATCGCGCCGCGAGCGCGACATCGGCGCCGGCGTCGGCCAGCGCCACCGCGATCGACCGGCCGAGGCCGCGGCTGGCGCCGGTGACCAGCGCGACCTTGCCCGTGAGCACACCGTGCCCGGTGGTCAGCGGTAGAGCTCCTCGATCGAATCCTTGTACTTCTGCGAGACGACCTTCCGCTTCACCTTCAGGGTCGGCGTCAGCTCGCCGCCGTCGAGCGTGAAGTCGGCCGGGAGGACCGCGAATCGCTTGATCTTCGCGTACGACTGGAGCTGCGTGTTCTTCTCCTCGACGGTGCGGCCGATGCGCTCGGCCACTTTCGGGTGCTTGACGATGGCCGACGCGTCGCTGGTCAGGATTCCCTGCTCCCGCGCGAACTTCGACAGCTCCTCGGGATTGATCGTGATGAGCGCGACCGGGTACGGGCGCCGATCGCCGTAGACCATCACCTGGCTGATGAACGGGTCGGCCTTGAGGAGATTCTCGATGTTCTGCGGCGCGATGTTCATGCCGCCTGCCGTCACGATCAGGTCCTTCTTCCGATCGGTGATGAAGAGGAATCCGTCCTGGTCGATCGTGCCGATGTCGCCCGTGTGAAACCACCCATCCGGATCGAAGACCTCGCGGGTCGCCTCGGGCTGCTTGTAGTACCCGAGCGTCGCGATGTTCGGCCCTCGCGCGAGGATTTCCCCGTCCCCCGCGATCCTCAGCTGCACACCCGGCAGGCTCTGACCGACCGAGCCGAACTTGAAGCGGTCGGGCCGGTTGAACGTGAGCGCCGGGCATGTCTCGGTGAGGCCGTATCCCTCGAGGAGCAGGATGCCGGCGGCATGAAAGAACTCGGCGATGTCGCGAGACAGCGGGGCTCCACCCGATACGGCCCACTGCAGCCGCCCGCCGAGAGCCGCGTGGAGCTTCGAGAACACGAGCTTGTGCGCGAGCTTGCGCTTTAGCTCCAGAGTCGTCGGTATGGGCTGGCCGCGCTGCTGGTGCCGGCTGACGTCTCGGCCGACGGACACCGCCCAGTTGAAGATCTTCTTCTTCCCGGGTGATCCGGCCTCCACCCCGGCGAGGATCTTGCCGTAGACCTTCTCGAACACGCGCGGCACGCTGCAGATGAAGTGCGGGCGCGTCTCCTTGAGGTTGTCCCCCACCTTGTCGAGGTTTTCCGCGAACGCCGTGGTGAGCCCGTGCGTGACACCGAGGAACGACTCGAGCCGCGCGAACGAGTGAGCGAGCGGCAGGAACAGGAGGTGCACCCATCCCTCCTGGACCGGGGTCGACTGTTTCGAGGCGGTGACCGCGGCGATGTGGTTGCCGTGAGTCTGCATCACGCCCTTCGGAGGACCGGTGGTGCCGGACGTGTACACGATCGTCGCCAGATCGGTCGGTCGTGTCGCGGCGACGCGATCGGCGAGCGTGCTCTGATGGGCCGCGACGTTCTCGCGACCGAGCCGCCGTAGCGTCTCCCAGGTCATCACGATCTTCGGCGGCTGCGGCGCATCGTAGCCGGCCATGACGACGACGTGCTCGAGCGCCGGCATCTTGTCGCGCGCCTGCAGGACTTTTGCGAGCTGCGCGGGGTCCTCGACGATGATCGTCTTCGCGCCGGAGTCGTTCACGACGTAGGCGATGAGGTCCGGTGGATACGTGGGATACACCGGCACCGTCACGCACCCCGCGCTGAAGATCGCGAAGTCGGCCTGGACCCACTCGGATCGGCTCGCCGACAGGAGCGCGATCGTGTCACCCTTCTCGCGGCCAAGGGCGATCAGGCCGAGCGCCACCTCGCGGACGACGTCGCCGACCTCGCGCCAGGTGATCGTCTTCCAGTCGGCGCCGTGCTTGAACTGCTGCGCGGGACGGTCACCACTGCGCTCGACGCGATCCCAGAACATCCGAGCGAGGGTGTCGGTGGCCATAGGGTCCTCCGTCTAAATCATCAATCTGAAAGGGATAAGCGACCGTAGCACACCGGTCATAACGCGATGCGCAAATATTGATTGACGGCCTAACGCGGCGCGTTATACTCGCAACCGAGTTCGAACGTATCACCGAGAGGACGCAGGAGGAACGAATGGACGAGCGGAAGAAAGCGGAAGAGATGTTCGGTCAGCTGGCCGGCAAAGTGGTCGAGACGATGAGCGCGTGGGTGGACGCCAATCAGCGTGTGCTGCGCGAGCTCGTGGAGCTCTCGACGGCCACCGCGAAGGAAGGCGTGAGGCTCTGCGGCGAGCTGCAGCAGGGCGCCCTCGAGACCTTGCGGAGCTCTCAGGCCGCCGCGACGCGCTGGCAGAGTGGCTGGTCGGACGGCACGAAGGATCCGGCGCAGCTGTATCAGAAGGCGCTCCTGAGCGGCGTCGACGGTGTCGAGAAGGCCGTCAAGCTCATGGAAGGCCAGGCGCAGGCGATCACGCGGTCGGCCGAGCGGATCCAGGTGTCGGCGGAGCAGGCCGGCAAGGGAATCCAGGAGACCTACGCGGCGGTCGTGGAGAAGATGAAGGGCGTCTACCAGAACTAGACGGTTACTTCTGGTTCTTGCGTTTCTCGAGCCGCTCCTCGAGGGAGCGTAGGCGCTCTCGCAACGTCGACACTTCCTCGCGGAGCTGCTCCGCATCGGGCTCGACGCCGTCACGGCGTGGCTCGACGCGGGGCGCGGACACTCCCCACCCTGCCCTCGACGCCCAGTCCTGGAAGATCCGCTCCACCTCTCGCTGACTCGAGACGATGCCCTCGAGACTCGACTTCATCGATCGCTGCACGAAATCCTGCCAGGCCTCACCGTGCTTGATGAGCTGGTGGAGGAACGCGGTTGGGAGTGTGGCCCGATGGTTACGCTCGTTCTCGAGAATGATCTGCGCCAAGGTTACCGACGTCAGGTCTTCGCCGGAGGCGGCGTCGACCACCGCGATCTCTTTGCCGGCGCGAATCATCTCCTCGATTTCCTCGAGGGTGACGTAACGACTCTCCTGCGTATCGTAGAGCTTTCTATTCGAGTACCGCTTGATGACGTACGCCATGGGCACTCCCTCTACGGGCTGGCTTCGAGGTCACTATGACGGGCGTAACACTCCGCGTCAAGACCCCGGCCCCATGTCACCGTGCTAGACTGACGACCCACGCCGACGGGAGGTGAGTCATGAAACTCAAGGGGCGCACAGCCCTCGTCACCGGAGGATCTCGCGGCATCGGGCGCGCCATTGCGCTCGCGCTCGCCGAGGAAGGTGCCGACGTCGCGATCAACTACGTTTCCAGCGAGCCGGCCGCCAAAGAGGTCGCGGATCAGATCCGCAAGATCGGGCGTCACTCGCTCCTCGCGCAGGCCGACGTCGGCGACTATCCCGACACGTTCCGGATGGCACAGGACGTCCTCAAGGAGTTCGGCCACCTCGACATCCTCGTCAACAACGCCGGGATCAACTCGGACAAGACCTTCGTCAGGATGGACCACGCGTCCTGGCGCAAGGTGCTCGCGATCAATCTCGACGGCGTCTTCAACTGCACCAAGGTCTTCGTGGACCAGATGCTCAAGCAGGAGTGGGGGCGCGTGGTGAACATCACATCGGTCATCGGCCAGATCGGTAACTTCGGTCAGGCCAACTACGCGGCCTCGAAGGCCGGGGTCGCGGCGTTCACCAAGTCACTCGCCAAGGAGCTCGCCGGCAAGGGCGTCACGGTGAACGCGGTGGCGCCCGGCTTCATCGAGACGGACATGGTCCAGGGCATTCCGGAGAAAGTCCGCGACAAGCTCTTGAGTCAGATCCCGCTCAAGCGCTTCGGGACGGTGGAAGAGGTGGGGCGCGCCGTCGTCTATCTCGTCTCGTCCGACGGCGACTACATCACCGGTGCCGAGCTCTCGATCAACGGCGGACTGCTGATGTAACGACGGTGGCCCACAGCCGCATGGCATGGGCCGCCAGCGCCCAGGGCTGGAGCGCGAGCGCCGCGAGCGATCCGCCGCGATGCGACCGCTCGTCGTAGACGACGCGTGCCTTGGACGGCATCACCCACGCTTCACCCGACAGAACCTCTTCGCCGCGCTGGTTGACGCAGACCGTCTGGAGCCGGAGCCGATTTCGCTCGCGAGCCACTTCGAGCACGTGCACCTTCGCGGTGATCGTGTCCCCGGCCTTGACCGGCTTGATGAATTTGAGGCTCTGCGAAAGGTAGATCGCGCCGGGCCCGGGAAGCTGCGTTCCGATGACCGCCGAGATCAGCCCCGCGGTGAAGATGCCGGGCGCGATGGGCTCCTTGAACGGGGTCGTCGCCGCGTACGCGGCGTCGCTGTGAACCGGATTCAGGTCGCCGACGGCGTCGATGAAGCCGGCGATGTCGTCCTCTTCGACCTGGCGGACGAGCTCGGCGTGATCGCCCGGAGCGATCTCCGCGATCGTCCGGCCGATCATCGAGGCTCTCGCTCGGCGAGCCGGCGCAGCTTGGCGCTGAGCGAATCCTCGAGCCGGTCGATTCGATCCTCGAGCTCGACGATCTGCTTTGCGATCGCGGTCAGCTGGCTGCGCGACGGAAGGTTCAGTGCCTGCAGCGCCTGCTCGATTTGCTGATCGACGACTTTCTTCGCCGGCGCGGCCGCGACGAGCATCTGATCGAGCGACTGGCCCATCAGCTTCGCGAACTGCTCGGTGCCCATGGCCTGGCCGAGCACCTTGGACCACGCTTCGATCCACTGGTCGAGGAACTGCTTCCACTGCGTCAGGAGCTCGGGGGTCGCGGGAGTCTGAGCGAAGAGCTTGGCCCACGTCTGCACGCCCTGATTGAGCACGGGACGCCAGAACGCAGTCGGATCCGGCGTCGGGCTCGGCGCGGCGGCCGAGGTTTGAGTGATCAGGCGCGACCAGGCTTGCGCGCCTTCCTCGAACTGCTTCCTCCACTGCTCGAACAGCTGGCTCGGTCCTGGAGCGTCAGCCATCACTTCCGATGTTACGCCTTCGTGACGCCACGCGTCAACGAAAGCGTCCGGCTACGAGCGAGGGCCCAGCCAGGCCGAGACCTTCGGCCAGCAGTGCACGGCCGCTCCCCGTCCCGCGATGAGCGAGATATGCCCGCCCGGCAACTCGATGTATTCCTTCTCGCGACTGCCGACCTTGTCGATGAGCGCGCGCACACACTCGGGGGGCGCGATGTAGTCCTCTTTCGCGCCGACGACGAACACGGGACATGTGATGCGGTCGAGCCGGATCGGCCGCCCCCCCATGACGAGCTCGTCACGGTAGAGCTTGTTGTCCTGATAGAAATCCCGCACCCACTGCCGGAAAAACTCCCCGGGGAACGCCACGTACTCGTTTGCCCATTTGTTCAGGGCCTGGAAGCCTTCGAGGTATTTGTCGTTCCACAGGTTCCACCAGAGATTCAGGTTCGTCGACAGGTCCATCGTCGGCTTGAGGAGCTTGAATCCGGCCTTGACCATGTCGGCGGGCACCGAGCCGAGCGTGTCGACGAAACGGTCGACATTGAACTTGTCCTTGCCGAGCCAGAGCCCGAAGAGCCCGACCTTCGCGAAATCGATGGGCCCGGCCATGTTGACGAAGTTCTTCACCGGCACTTCCGGATGCGAGGCGACGAACGACGCCGAGATGGGCGCCCCCATGCAATAGCCCAGCACCGAGAGCTCGTCGGTCTCGGACGTCTCGAGCACGCGGCGGGCCATCCGCGGCAGGATCTTCGTCACGCATTCTTCGACGGAGAGATCGTTGTCCTCGGGTCCGAAGACGCCCCAGTCGAGCAGGTAGAAATCGAAGCCCTGTTTCGTCATGTGCTCGATGAAGCTCCCGCCCGGCAAAAGATCGAAGATGTACGGGCGGCTGATCCCGAGGTTCGGCACGAAGAGCACGGGCGTCCGATGCGTGCGCTTGGACTCGTACCGGTAGAGTCGCGATTTGTTGCGCTTGTAGATCTCCACACGCGGTGTCTGACCGGTCTTCGGCTCGACCGGATTCGTCATC
>CAYVHH010000179.1:0-18469 GCA_964450175.1 uncultured bacterium
GGCCAGGTTCCTCGAGCCGATCTCCTCCTCGCCCTCGATGATGAACTTCACGTTGAGCGGGAGCGTCTTGGCCGTCCTCAGGTACGAGCCGACGGCGGCCACGTGGGCTATGACCCCGCCCTTGTCGTCGGCGGTGCCCCGGCCATAGAGACGGCCGCCGCGCTCGGTGGGCTCGAAAGCGGGGGAGAGCCACTTGTCCGCACGGCCGGGGGGCATCACGTCGTGATGCCCATAGAGGAGCACGGTGGGCGCGCCCGGCCGGTGCAGCCAGTCCCCGTACACATAGGGATGCACGCCGGGGATCTCCAGTACCTCGACGTGCTCCACGCCCGCGTCGCAGAGCGCCTGCGCCATCGCCTGCGCGGAGCCGCGCACCTCCTCCGGGGGAAAGCCGGTTGCGGATATGCTCGGGATGCGGCAGAGGTCCACCAGCGACCGCTTCCAGTGGTCGAGCCGCGCGTCCAGATCGCCCAGCGCTTGCCGCACGATGCCGCTCGTCGCCATGCTCGTCTACGGCAGCTCGGTCATCGCTTCCAGAGCCCTTGCGCTGGGATGCGGAACGCGCGGTTGAAGCGCGAGGACGAGTTCTCCCACGCGATGATCATCGTCATCTCCGCGATGGTGTCGTCATCGTAGTGCCGTTGCACCCGCGCGAACAGCTCGTCGTCGACGTCGCGGCGCGTTTCCGTGATCGCGTCGGCGTATTCGAGCGCCACCTTCTCCGCGTCGCTGAAGAGCGGGCTCTTCGCGTAGTCGTTGAGCGCCTCGAGCTTCTCCGTCGAAACGCCGAGCCTGCTGCCCACGGCAGCATTGGCGTCCTGTCAGAACTCGCAGCTGTTCCACCAGGCGACGCGGCGGTTGAGCAGCGCCCTGAGCGTCCCGGGCACGCGCGTCGTGTGTTGTTGGAGGGCGGTCCACATCCCCTGCGCGGCGCGGAAATACGCCGGGTTGCGCGCGTAGAAGAGGTACGGATAGAGCGGCGCACCCCGGAGCGTGCGCTGTTCTTCGAGCACTTCGCGCAGGTCGTCCGGGAGTGTCTCGACGTCGACCGGCGCGATGCGCGTTTTCCCCTCCAGCATGGCCACCTCCTCCACGGCCGCGATCTTACCTCCGAAACGGTCGGACGCGCCGACGAGCACTTCGACGGTGATCGAAGCGTCGACCGGGAGGCCCTGCCGTACCGGGTGCTACAGTGAGCCGATGATTCCCGGGCCATTGATCGCCGAGATTGCCGGGCTGGTCGGAGAGCCGGCAAGAGCGACCATGCTCTCGGCGCTTCTCGATGGCCGCGCTCTGACCGCGACCGAACTGGCCTGTGCTGCGCGTGTGACGCCTCAGACCGCCAGCACGCATCTGGCGAAGCTCGCCGAGGCCGGTCTGGTGGCGCCGATCAGGGACGGTCGGTACCGCTATTTTCGCCTCGCGTCGCCGAGGGTCGCCGAGATGCTCGACGGGATCATGGCCGTTGCGCTCCAAAACAGGCCGCGATACCGTCCCCTCTCCCGTCGAGCACGCGAGCTCAGCGCGGCCCGAGTCTGCTACGACCACCTTGCCGGTCGTCTCAGCGTTGATCTCACCGATTCGTTGATCACGCACGAATACATCGTGGTCGGCGACGAGGCCGCTGAAATCACGCGGGCGGGGTCCCGATTCCTCACAGAGTTCGGCATCGACCTGTCGGCATCGAGTTCAAAGCGCCGCCACTTTTGCCGATTGTGCATGGACTGGACCGAACGACGGCCACACATCGCGGGCGCAGTCGGGGCCGCGCTTACGAAACGGTGCTTCGATCTCGGCTGGACGGAGAGGGTGAAGGGAAGCGGCGCGGTGATCGTCACCGCGTCGGGGAAGCGCGGTTTCCTGGAAACGTTCGGTATCGGCGCGCCCAGGGAAACCGGGAACGGCATGGGAGGTCAGTAGCCGCGTCTAGATCAAAACGCGGGCTCTGGTAGCATCAGTTCGTGAGGCGTCTCCTTCATCCGTTCGTGCTCGTGGTGAGCGCGATCCTCGTGGCCGGCTACGCGTACATCGCCGCGCGATTGACGTCGGCGGCGTCGCTCCGGGTGGCGCTGGCGGCGCCGTTCGTCATGGTGTGGATCCTTCCGGTCGTCTACTGGTTCGGCGATCGGGATCGCCGGGGTCGGGTGCACGAGTGGGTGCAGGCGCTGAGCTTCCTCTGCATGGGCTGGCTCAGCTTTCTCCTGGTGCTGACGATGGGACGCGACCTGCTCTTGCTGGCGACGGCCGCCCTGCCGCCGCTGGCGGCCGTGCACGCGCGACTCGTCGAGGCGGGTGCTGCGTGGGTGCCGGCGGCGGCGCTGGCCTCGGTCTGCGTCGGCGCGCTGGCTGCGCTGCGGGGCCCCTACGTCCGTCGCGTCGATATCCCCGTGTCGGACCTGGCGCCGGATCTCGACGGACTCCGGATCGTGCAGATCAGCGATCTGCACGTCAGTCCGACGACGCGGCTCGCCTACGTCCAGCGGGTCGTCGACATGACGAAGGAGCTGGCGCCGGATCTCATCGCGCTGACCGGCGACATCGTCGACGGGTCGGTGCCGCGGCTGGCGCCCCACGTCGCGCCCCTCGAGGCGCTGGCGGCCGGGGACCGGGCGTTCTTCGTGCTCGGCAATCACGACTACTACTCGGGGGCGGCGCCGTGGACGGTGCACTTCGAGGCGATGGGATTTCGCGTGCTCCGCAACGCCCACGTCACCGTCGCGCATGGCGCGGCCCGCCTCCTGATCGGCGGCGTCATCGACTTCGCCGCACGGATGTCCGATCCCGGCGCGCGGCCGCGTCCGGATCTCGCGACCGACGGCGACGCGCGGCCGGGTTTCCGTCTACTCCTGGCGCACAATCCGAAGATCGCGCCGCTGGCCGAGCAGGCCGGCTTCGACCTGCAACTGTCGGGACACACGCACGCCGGCCAGTTCTTCCCGTGGACGTTCGTGATTCATCTGGTCCACGGGCCCCACGCGGCGGGGCTCTCGCGCCGCGGCCGCTTGTGGGTCTACGTCAGTGCCGGTACGGGAACGTGGGGTCCGCCCGTGCGCCTCGGCACGAGGCCGGAGCTGACACTCCTGCGCCTCGTGGCCGCGAATGGACCGCGCCGCCGTTAGCCGGCGGCTGGACGTGCGGCAGATGAAGCGGGTCGGTCTCATCGGGTGCGGGGCGATCGGGCGTCCCGTGGCACGCGCGCTGCTGGCCGGGAAGGCCGGATCGCATTCGCTGGCGGCGGTGCTCGCTCGCGCTCCACGCGATCTCGATGGCTTCCCGGTGACCGACAGCGCCGACAGGTTCCTCGCGGGCGGCCACGATCTGATCATCGAGGCAGGTGGTCCGGCGGCCTTCCGCGCCCTCGTGCCGGCGGCGCTGGAGCGCTGCGAGGTCTGGGCGGTGAGTCCGATCCCTCTCGCCGATCCAGTCCTCGAGCGCGAGATCCGCGGCATTTCGGCGACCTCTGGACACGCGCTGCGCATCGCGCCTGGCGCGCTTGCCGCGTTCGATGGCATCGCTACCGCCATGGCCGGGGGCCTGGAGCGCCTGGACGTCTTCATCGATCTCGGCGCCGGAGAGGCATCCGAGCCCGAGCTCCTGTTCGAGGGAACCGCGCGGGAGGTCGGGCTGCGCTTCCCCGAGGGTGTCAACGTCGTGATCGCGGCGGCCCTGGCCGGCCCGGGACTCGACGCCACTCACGTCCGCGTCCTGCGCCCACCGCGTGGAAGCACCGGGCGCACGATGGGTTTCACGGTGCGCTCGCGGGCCGGCGCCTTCGAGCTGATGGCCAGGCCGCGCGTCGTACGCGCAGAGGACATCCACACCGTCGCGGCGAGCCTGATCGCGATGTTGCGCCGCGAGACGGCGGGTATCGTCGTCGGTTAGAAGACGCCTCGGGTCATCCTAAGTTCTCTCCTTCACTTCGTTTTGAGGGTGAGGTCTTCGTAGGGCGCCGAGTAGGCATGGCCGGTGATGAGCCCAAGACCGGACTCGGCGACTCGCGGCCCGACACCGTTCAGGAAGGCGAGCTCCCAGATCGGCGCGAGCATCGCCTTTTCGTGCACGAGCTGCTGAATCCGCTGCAGGAGTGCCTCTCGCTTCTTGGGGTCGACCTCCGACGCTTGCTCGCCGAACAATCCGTCGATGTCGGGGTAGCTTCCATAGACGTACGCGCCGCCGGCCGCAATGAACGCCTCGAGACGGGTGGCGGCGTTCCCGAAGGCCGCGCTGCCCGAGAGAATGACGTTCTTGAGCTTCTTTTCCCGGTACTGGGCGAAAAAGGCGACGCGCTCGAGCGGCCGCGTCTGTGTCCGAATCCCAACGGCCTTGAAGTAATTCACCGCCGCTTCGGCGACATTCGAATAGGACGCGTCGCAGAAGAACTCGCCGGCGTCGAAGCCGTTCGGATAGCCTGCCTCGGCGAGCAGCTGCTTGGCCTTGGCGGTGTCGTACGGGTAGGCGGGCGGCTGCCAGAAATACTCGAAGGTCGACGGGATCACGCTCCACGTGATCTTGGAGAACCCGAGAGTCTCCGCCTGGTTGATCGCGTTTCGGTCGATCGCCAGGTTCGCGGCGAGGCGAACCCGACGGTCGTGCCACGGAGACTTCGCGTCCCACTGGTCCGGGAACACGACCCAGAAGCTGCCGGGGATGATCGTGGGCTTGAGGCTGAGCCCCGGCGTGCGCCGGAGCTCTTCGGCCAGCTCGCCGCGAATCGAGTACACGATGTCTGCCTCACCCCGCTTGAGCGCGGCCAGACGCGTCGACTCGTCCGTTATCACCTTGAGAACGAGACGCTTGACGCTCGGCACCTTCCGCCAGTACTGCTCGTTGGCTTCCAGGACCAGCTCGACACCCGGCGTGAACGATACGAACTTGTACGGCCCGGCGCCGATCGGATGCTTCTTGAATCCGTCGTCGCCGACCTTCTCGATGTACTTCTTCGGCACGACCCACGCAGCGCCCGTCGCCGGCGTCCCGTAGAATGTCAGGAAGTCGGGCCACGGTTGCTTGAATCGGAACCGGACGCGCTGGGCATCGACTACTTCCACCGCGGCGACGCGGGCCTTGAACGACCCGGCAGCCGTTCCCCGGTAACGCTCGAACGAGAACTTGACGTCCTCTGCAGTCACCGGCTCACCGTTGTGAAACCTGACGCCCTTGCGCAGGACGAACTCGTAGACGAGGCCGTCGGGCGACATGGTCCACGATTCCGCGAGACTCGGCGCCATCGGGATGCCGGGCATCGGTTTCACCAGGGCGTCGTGAAGCGCGTAGAGGATCATGAAGGGCGTGATGATCCCCGGAGTCTCCGCAGGGTCGAACCACGTGGGCGTGAGCGAGACGTGAACGGCCCAGGTCATCTGGCCTTCCGGCGCCGCGCCGCCCGCTGAGGCCCCAATGATCGAGATGAGAAGGACGAGCATCATGGTGAAGAGGACTCGATGGGTTCGCATGGCGGAAGCCTCCTCTTATCCGGCCCGTGAACTCAAGTCAGTCCCGTCGCCGGGACGGCGCATGCCGAGTTTCACCTCGACGCCGTGGACAAGTGGTCGAGTAACATCCGCGCGTCGCGCCGGTCGGCGTCCCGAAGCCCTCGGTGACCAGGTGTAGATCTCGCCCAACGTGGATCTTCTCGGCGAGGCGCTTGGGCGTGCAGGTCTCGGGCGAGGTGAACCGCGGTTCGGCTGTTGCCTGGGACGCGACGGGCTCCCCGTCCTCTAGGCAGAACTTCGCCCGCGGCGGGTTCTCGTGCTGGCACCGGGGACACTTCATGCCGCGCCTCCACTGAAGGTCGGGCCGGTGGGCCGAGAGTAACCGTGCCGCCTCGACTGGTCAAGGACGCGCGTCGCTTCAACTACTGCTCCGTGAAAGTGTCCTGGCCCTATGGCGGATCAGGACCGGGGTCAGCCGTTATTGACAGCCATGACGCGGAAGCTCAAGATCCCGACGAGGACCCGAATCTGCGTCAGCGTGAGAAGTAGGATGGACGCTGAGAATAGCGCGGCAGGGTATCGCTTGTTGCTCGAAGTCAACAATGCGATCATCTCGAACCTCACTCGTGAATCGTTGTTCCGCGCGATCGCGGAAGCCCTGCGCAAGGTCGTCCCGTTCGATCGAGCCATACTCTACGATGCGGAGAACGACGTCCTCCGCACGTTTGCGTTAGAGGGACCGGAGCTACCCGGGCACTTCCACGATCTGCATCGTGACGTCAGCCGTCAGGGCACCGCGGCCGGCTGGGTGCTGGACCATCGACAGTCGCGCCTCAGGCGCAACATCGAGATCGAGCCGCGAGTTCCAGCGGACGAGATCATGGTCGCCGGTGGAGTGCGCGCATACGTGTGCGTTCCCCTCATGGCGCGGGGACGAGCCGTCGGGGCATTGTTGCTGCAGAGCTTCGCCGCCAATCGGTACGCCGTCGAGGACGTACCCTTGCTCGAGGAAGTTGCGAAACAGATCGCACTCGCCGTCGAGAACATGCGCGCGTTCGAGGAGATCGCTCGGCTCCGGGCCAAGCTGGAGGAGGAGAATCGCTATCTCCAGGAAGAAATCAAGAGCGACCATAACTTCGAGGAGATCGTCGGGCAGAGTCGGGCGATCAAGGAGGTGTTCAAGGCCATCGAAGCCGTGGCCCCGGTTGGAGCGACGGTGCTGATCACCGGTGAGACGGGAACCGGGAAGGAGCTCGTGGCCCGAGCGCTGCACAACCTGAGCCCGCGGCGGGGCAAGGCCCTCATCAAAGTGAATTGTGCAGCTCTGCCGGCGGGACTGATCGAGAGTGAATTGTTCGGTCACGAGAAGGGAGCTTTCACGGGCGCCATCGCACGCAAGATCGGCCGGTTCGAGCTGGCCCATGGCGGGACCCTGTTCCTCGACGAGATCGGCGACCTGCCGCTCGAGCTCCAGCCAAAGCTCCTCCGAGTTCTCCAGGAAGGCGAGTTCGAGCGGATCGGAGCGTCTCATACGATCACTGTCGACGTTCGAGTGATCGCGGCGACAAACCGGGATCTCGAGACAGCTATTCGGGAAGCCCGATTTCGCTCCGACCTCTACTATCGCCTCAACGTCTTTCCAATTCGCCTGCCGCCACTCCGGGAACGGACGGAGGACATCCCCCTCTTGGTGCGGTACTTGACGTTGAAGTATGGGCCCCTTTTGGGGAAAAAGATCTCGAGTGTCTCGCCCGCGCTCATGAAGATGCTCCAGACCTATTCGTGGCCCGGCAATGTTCGCGAGCTTGAAAACGTGATCGAGCGGGCGACGATCCTCAGCGCGGGCGCCGAGCTCGACCTGGGCTGGTGGCCAATCACGACCGGAGGCACGGGCCGTGCGGGGGCTACCCGGACGCTCGCGGAGGTCGAACGTGAGCATATCCTGGCCGTGCTCGAGCTGACCTGATGGCGCGTCAGCGGTGAGCGTGGAGCTGCGGGACAGCTCGGTATGAAACCTACCACGCTCGAAGCGCGAATGAAGAAGCTCGGAATCACACGGAGAGAGTGAGGCGTCCCAACATATCGTGACGCTCCCAAGATGTTGGGAGCGTGCCCGTGCTCTTCCTCGCCCGAAGCTGTCCTCTCGATCAGTTAGCGCGCTCTCCCAGCCTCGCTGAGGCATGGCACGTCCAATGCTTCTTTTGCGACCGGTGTTCGATAGATTCATCATTCGCCGACCACGAGTGAGGTGAGCGTGCTCCGGATCAGCAGATCTGCCGCAAGCCCGTCGCTGGCGACGCTGCGAGTCGAGGGGCGCGTTGTAGCGGAATGGGTGTTCGTGTTGGAGCAAGAGTGTTTGCTGGCGCTTCAGGAGAGTGGGCACGTCCGGTTGGACCTGTCGGCGGTGACGTTCGTCGACGGCCGCGGTCTGGCGGCCTTGAGGCACCTCGGCGCGAACGCTCTCGAGATCATCAACTGCCCGGAATTCATCGGAGAGTTGTTACGGACACCCTGATTCGTTCCGACAGGGCCGGGCTACTCGATCGACGGCAAAGCCGAAGCGAGGACACCTGGGATGCGGGCAAGCTGGGGCAGGCCGCGCTGAGATACGCCGACCTGCTCCATAACCTCGCCCGCTACCTCACCGGCAAGGACTCGGACGCGGACGACCTCGTCCAAGAGACCTACTCGCGGGCGATTCACGCGGCCGGTCAGTTCACGCCGGACACAAATCTCAAGGCGTGGCTCTTCCGGATCCTCCGGAACACATTCATCAGCCGGTACCGTCGAGAGCGCAACAACCCCATCGTGGGCGGATTCGAAATGACAGCGCCGGCGGTAGCCGTCGCCGAGGAGCACTGGTTCAGGGACGACCCCGAGCTCGATCGCCTCCGAAAGGTCGTCGCCGCGGAGATCGAGGCTGCACTCATGGGGCTGTCGGAGGACGCCCGCACGGTCATCCTTCTGGATCTCGAGGATCTGACCGAGGGCGAGGTTGCCGAGGTCATCGGCTGCCCGGTCGGCACCGTCAAATCGCGTCTCGCCCGCGCGCGGGCAGCGCTCAGGCTGAGACTCAGGGATTACGCGAGGTAGGAGCCGTCCGTCCCACTCATGTGGTAGTGGGAGCGGCGGCGAAGAACCAAAGCGCGGAAGTCAGCTTCCACCCACCGGGAGCACCCACGGGCTGGCGCTGACGAGGGCAGTGAACACCCACAGCCCTGCCGGTTCGTTCCGGCAGACCAGGAGAGGGTCATGCGACGAATCACGTGCTTCTTGACGGTCTTGACGTTCATGTTCGTGACGGTCGTTACTGCGTCCGCCGCCTCATTCTTCTTCACCACCGGTGCTCCGGATGATCGGATCGCCACGGCGTCACGCCCCGAGAGCCATCGCAAGATCGAGATCGAGTCAGCCGATGATTTCATTCTCGCGTCGCACACGGTCCTCCGCGAGGCGACCTTTACCGGACTGCTCGACCAGGGGGGACAGGGCGAAATCCGCGAAGTGCGCGTAGAGATCTACCGGGTTTTTCCGGCCGACTCGAACACCGCGCGCACGATCCACGTCCCCACCCGGGCGAACTCGCCTTCGGACGTCGCGTTGACGGACCGGAGCAACACCGATGGGACCCTACGCTTCACCGCCAGAGTCGTCGACCACCATGTCGTTGTCGCCGACTCCGTGATCGATGGCATCCACCCGTCGCCCGATCAGCACACGGGGGGAGATGGTGCGGTCGCCGGGCAAGCCGTCGAGTTCCACGTCGTGTTCACCGAGCCGGTGGACCTGCCCGCCGGTCACTACTTCTTCGTCCCCCAGGTGAGGCTGCGCGGTGTCGGCGGTAACTTCCTCTGGCTGTCCGCACCTCACCCGCAGTTTACCGGCGACCTGCAGATGTGGATTCGCAATGCCGACTTGGATCCGGACTGGCTCCGCGTCGGCGCCGACATCGTGAGCGGCACGACGTTCGACGGCAGCTTCTCTTTGAGCGGCGACACGATCCCTTGAGTAGGCGGGGAGTGCGCGGCGCCGCCTCCGAGCGCCCGCGCACCCCCAACCTCACGGTCGCGTCTGCGGCAGCCGGGCATTGGACGTCGATGCGGGGTAAGATGGTGCGCTGCCGAGGTCGGCATACGATGAAAGCAGAGCAAGCGTACCCGCGCTTTGAGGCAAACGAAGGTGGCTTCGTCGCGACCTGGAATTGGGCCGCGTTCTTTTTTGGTGCCATCTGGTATCTCGTCAAGGGGATCTGGGTCAAGGGCCTCGCGATTTGCCTGGTAGCGTTGTTCTCGCACGGACTCGCGATTCCAGTCCTCTGGGTTTATTGCGGCGTCTTCGGCAACTGGGATCACTACATACTCAAGCGGCTCGGCTCGCAGCTATGGGGACGGGGACAACTGGCCACGGTCGCCGGGGTCGCGACCGGAAGGACCAAACGCTGCCCCTTCTGTGCTGAATTCATTCAGCCGGAGGCCAAGGTCTGCCGCTACTGCGGGCGAGATGTGGGTCAATCGTAATGCGGTGTGCGCCGGGAGCGTCTCGCTTGCGGACGCGCTCGCGATGCCGCTGACTGAGGTGGCCGTGTCGTGGACGTGAATGGGACTCGACGAGCCCCGACACGGCCCACCGTTCAGCCCCTGGGCGTAATCTTGCCGGCGAATGACTGGGCCGCGATCTTGCCGTCCCGCACGATGAAGGTGTCCGTGCCCAACTCGTACACGTTGTCGGCAGTCTCGGCGGTCCACAGAATGTACCCATAGTCGCCGTCGACGAGCTGCTGCTTCAAGCGGAACGCCGCGCCGGGCTTTCCAAACTCCGCGATCATCGCCTGGAACAATGGCCTGATCGCGTCGGCTCCCTTGAGCGGTCCATCCTGCGTGAAGAGGACGGCGCCCGGCGCATAGTCGGACAGGATGCCCTCGAGGTCGCCATCGTCGAAGCACTTCAAGTGGTGGTCCAGAACGTCTTTCGTCGAAGCCATGTCTCGATCCTCCTTCGTTGGTCGGTTTGTTCGTTTTCTGCAATCGGCGCGGTCAGGCCCGTTCGAGAAACCGCGCAACGGCGTCATTCACCGGATCAGGATGAGTAATAGGACCCATGTGGCCGAGATCCTCGAACTCCACGAGCTCGACTCGTGGCAATGCGGCCGCGAGAAGCCGTGCCACCCCGCGAGCCGAACGCGTCGAGCGCTTGCCGACCATGTAGAGCACCGGCACATCGAGCGAGCGGAACGCCTCGAGCGGTGTGGGTTCGGTGAACAGGGCGTGCGCCCATCGGCGCACATTCGTCACCGACGCGGCGATGGACGGCTTGCGCGGCTCGGGAGTCCGCTCCCAGGTTCCGGCGCCCATCCAGTAGTCGATGAAGCACTCGGCGGCGGCATCCTGGTTTTCTGCGTCAAGGGCGATGCTCGCTTGCGCGACCGCGCTGCGAATTCCCTCCGCGTCGTTCGGAGGCGGCGTCTCTGCGTCGAGGAGGGCGAAGAGCGTCGGCTCGTAGAGCGCCATTGCTCGCACACGACCGGGATTCGCCAGGGCCGCGATCAGCGCAACCGCGGCGCCGTATGAATGACCGACCAGCGCCAGAGGCGACCCGGCTCTGGCGAGGACGGGCTCGATGAGCGCGACTTCGTCCAGCAGGCGAATGATCCGGGCGGAAGGCCAATCCGGGCTCTTGCCGGAGCCGTATGAATCGGGAGCGAGGACGTGAAACTTCGGCGCCAGGCGGTCCATCAGTCCGCGCCATTGTCCTGAGGTGCTCGCGTTCGAGTGGGTACAGACGACGCCGGAGCCGGCTCCTGCCTCACGGAAGAAGGGCTCATGCCCGTTGTCGATCGTGCGACCCACCTCGTTGGTGGGTTCGGCTAGTGTGATCGTGGTGGAGCGCATGGGTCATGTCCTCCTCGTCTCCACTCGGCGTGTGCCGGGCTGCGTCCGCTGGCATCAGCGAGGCGCCCAGCGCCGGTGTCGACGCAAGTCACACTACCGGTGCGCTACCGCGAGATGAATGACCGGGCGTCCACAGTTCTTAGCCGCTCGTCCGGGTGGAGCCCGGCGACGTCAGAGCGCGAGCAGACTTCTCAGCGCGGACAGGGACAGGTGCTGGCGGGCGTCACGTCCGGGCCTGGCGGCCCGGTTCGCCTCGATATCTCACGTGCCTCGTCGCCAGGCCGCGGGCGAGACGCCCATGAGCCGCTTGAATGCCCGGCTGAAGGCTTCCTCCGACTCATAACCAACTTCCTCGGCAATGGCTGCCACCTTGATGTTGCTCGTCGCCAGGCGTCCCGCCGCGAGCTGCATTCGCCACTGGGCGAGATACTGCATCGGTGGCTGGCCGACGAGCCCTGTGAACCGGTCGGCAAACGCGGAGCGCGACGTGGCCACGGCGCCCGCCAGCTCGTCGAGGGTCCACGGATGGGCGGGAGCGCCGTGAAGGAGACCGAGCCCGCGTCCCACGACCTCGTCGCGGAGACCCGCGAGCCAGCCTCGCTGTCCTGGTGGCAGCGTCTCGATGTAGCGTCGGAGCACCTCGACGAACATGAGCTCGGCGAGGCGCGTGAGCACGGAGTCGGCGCCCACCCGCTGCGCCCGCGACTCCTCGACCACTTGATGCGCGAACGACTGGAGCCATCCAGTGGAGAGGCCGGGTAGGTGCAGCTGGCGCGGCAGCGTGGAGAGCAGCGGATTGAACGGACGCCGATCGCAGCCGAGGAAGCCGCAGACGAACATGGCCGCGACCTGTCCGCCTTCACCGAGCGTCACGGTCTCGGGAAAGCGGCCGGGCGTCGCCGGTACGCTCGGCAATTTCGGATCACTCGACATCACGTGCGGATCGCCATGAGGAAAGACGATCACGTCGCCTGGTTGGAGCGCGACCGGCTGGCCCCCGGTCAACCGGGCCCAGCAACGGCCCGCGGTCAGGATGTGATAGGAGATCAGGTGCTCAGCGCCGGGCAGGACGCGCGGCGTGAGGTCCTTCGCCGCGACGGCTTCCACGCTCCAGGGCTCGCTGGCCTCCACGGCGTAGAAGAAGGCGCCGTCGAGCCGCACGGCACGCAGCACATCGGAAAGGGGATCAACGCTCACGGCCGCATCCGATGCTTTCCGGACGAACGGCTAACAACTTCGGACGCCCGGTCATTCACCTCGCTGCGTGCCGCCGGTAGCGTAACTTGCGTTGGTACCGGGGCTACGCGCCGCCGATGGCGGCGATGCAGCCCGGCGCAACGCGCCGATTCTGACGAGCAGGACATAGACCATGCGCTCCATGGCGAATCCTACACCCGGGAGGCGGTGTTGGGGCGGGGCGTGCTGACCAGGGTCACGAGATCAGGAGTGTTGTCACAGAGCGTCGCGACCAAGGCACGGTCGCGGCGTAACAGGAGAGGGTGCGATGAACGAGACCACGATTCAGGAACTCCGGGGCAAGCTCCGCGGCGAGCTGATCACGCCAGCCGATCCCGCCTATGATGCAGCCCGCAAGGTCTACAACGGCATGATCGATCGTCGCCCGGCGCTGATCGCGAGGTGCCGGGATGCCGCAGACGTCATGGCCGGCGTCGCCTTTGCCCGTGAGCACCGGTTGCTGCTCGCCGTGCGCGGTGGCGCTCACAACGGCCCCGGGCTCGGGACCTGCGATGGGGGCCTCGTCCTCGATCTGTCGTCCATGCGGGACGTTCGCGTCGATCCCGCGAATCGCACCGTCCGGGTTGCCGGAGGCGCCCTGTGGGGTGACGTCGATCACGCCACACACCCGTTCGGTCTGGCGGTGCCCAGCGGCTTCATCTCCACCACTGGTGTCGGCGGCCTGACGCTGGGCGGAGGCGTTGGCTATCTCACGCGTCGCTACGGCCTCACCATCGACAACCTCCTCGAGGTGGACGTGGTCCAGGCCGACGGCCGTCTTGTCACAGCCAGCTCGCGAGAGCACGCCGACCTCTTCTGGGCCGTGCGAGGCGGTGGCGGAAACTTCGGCGTCGTGACGTCCTTCCTGTTCCGCGGCAATCCGGTTGGTACCGTCTACGGCGGACCGATCTTCTGGCCGTTCAGCAAGGGACGGGAGGTCCTTCGTTTCTGGCGGGACTTGATCCTGAAAGCTCCGGAGGATCTGAACGGCTGGTTCGGCTTCGTCACCGTACCCCCGGCTCCGATGTTCCCCCAGGAGCACCATCTTCAGAAGATGTGCGTGATCGTGTGGTGCTACACGGGAGATGCCGGCAAGGCCGCCGAGGTCTTCAAGCCGATCCGCGCGTTCTCGCCGCCCGTGATGGACTTTGCCGGACCCATTCCGTTCCCGGTCCTCCAGAGTCTGTTCGACGGCCTGTACCCGCCGGGTCTGCAGTGGTACTGGAAGGCTGACTTCTTCCGCGAGATCAGCGACCAGGCAATCGATCTCCACATGAAGCACGCGGAGGGTCTGCCGAGTCCTCATTCCACGATGCATCTCTACCCGATCAACGGTGCCGCCCACCGTGTGGCAGGGGGAGATACCGCGTGGGGCTTCCGAGATGCGAACTTCGCGGAGGTGATCGTGGGCGTCGATCCGGATCCGGCGAACAATCCTCGGCTCATGGCGTGGGCGCGCGATTACTGGTCGGCGCTGCACCCGTTCTCGGCGGGCGGCGGATACATCAACATGATGATGGACGAGGGCGAAGACAACGTGAAGGCGGCGTACCGCGGCAACTACACACGACTCGCCGCGACCAAGAAGGGGGTCGACCCGGAGAATCTCTTTCGAGTGAACCAGAACATCAAGCCGGCGTGAGTCCGGCTTGCCCGAGGCCCGACACGGCCAGAGGCGCGGTCGTCGGTTCAAATCCGACCGCCGCAACCGCCTGTAGGCAGGCACTCAGCCTCCTGATCCCTCAGGAGGCTGTCTGCCTCTTACGCGCTCCCGGATCTCCGCGCGGCGTTTTGCCGACGATCGGGGACGGGCGTTCTTCTTGAGAATCGTTAAGGCGCATCTCTCTCGGAGAGAGTCGGGAGGCGCCTGGCCCCGCGCAGCCGCCCGACCTTCGTGCTCTGCTCAGATTTGCTCAGATCTGAGCGTTGAGCAGTCTCGGCGCTGAGCCGAACTCGGCGAGTCTACAACGTGCGCCGCGTGGCGCTCGGGCCTCCCGAGGAGCACGGTTCGGGCCGCGGGAGATTTCGCTCAAGGCAACGTCGGGGACTCGGTCATCGAGCCCCCGACGGGCCTCGCCCCGCGCCACTGCCGGTCGCGAGATCACATCGGTGGTTTGCCGGCCGCCGAGTTCGTCTACGAGACAAACGTCTTCCCGGATCTCGAGCGCACGATCAAGGGAATTGGTCTTGCCAGGGTGACCCTCTGGCATCAAGATTCACTTCTTGTTGCATCCGGGCCAATCCGGAGAGATCTCAGCCAGTGGAGGCCTCACCCCGTGAACGCAAACCGCGCGCCACGCTCCAGCGCCTCTCCCGCGTCCGCTAGTCAAGGCGGCGCGGTAGGAGCCCGTGATCCCCTTCAGACGGTGATGGAACGTCTCCGCACGTCTCCCAAGGGACTGGCGGCCGAGGACGCCCGGCAGCGTCTTGCCGATATCGGCCCCAATGAGCCGGCTCGTCGCCGAAGGGGGGCCATCCTTCGAGATCTGCTCTACTTTCTCGCGAATCCGCTGGTCGTGATCCTCCTGATCGCCAGTCTCGTCTCCGCAGTCCTGGGCGAGGCGATCAATGCATCGATCATCGCCGTGATGGTGGTACTGAGCGTCCTGTTGAACTTTGTCCAAACGTATCGCTCTCAACGGGCCGCCGAGCGCCTCCGCGAGGAAGTGGCCCCTACCGCCAGCGTCCTGCGCGACACCCAGTGGATCGAGCTCACGCGTCGAGACCTCGTCCCCGGCGACGTGATCCGGCTCGCCGCCGGCGATCGGGTGCCCGCCGACGCCCGCCTCATCGAGACCCGAGACCTCCATATCCAGCAGGCCGCCCTCACAGGAGAATCGCTGCCGGTCGAGAAGGTGGCGAGTGATTTCCCCGCCAATGCGCTGCAGCTGGCCGAAGCACCCAACACAGTCTTCCTCGGTACATCGGTCGTGAGCGGCACGGCGACCGCTCTTGTGGTGGCGACGGGTCCGGCGACGGCGTTCGGGGATATCGCGGCACAGCTCTCGACCGCACCACCGGAAACGGAGTTCCAGCGAGGAATCTGGCGGTTTGCCCTCCTGATCATGCGTACGGTGATGTTCCTCGTTCTCTTTGTCCTTCTCGCCAGCTTTGCCCTTCACCGGCCGCCGCTGGAATCGTTCCTGTTCGCCGTCGCGCTGGCGGTTGGTTTGACCCCCGAGTTTCTACCGATGATCACCACGGTCACACTGGCGCAGGGGGCCGTGCGGATGGCCCGGCGCAAGGTGATCGTCAAGCATCTCGCCGCCATCGAAGATTTTGGAAGCATGGACATCCTGTGCAGTGACAAGACCGGCACCCTGACGAGCGGCGAGATGGAGCTCGATCAGTGTTTGAATCCTCTCGGCGAGGAGGCGGAGCGAACGTTTCTCTTGGCGTACGTCAACGCCTCCCTCGAGACCGGGATCCGAAGTCCTCTGGACACCGCGATCGTTGCCCACCGACAGCTCGACATTCAATCCTTCCGAAAGCTCGACGAGATTCCCTTCGATTTCGAACGTCGTCGGCTGTCCGTCGTCGTGGAGACCTCTGAGGGTCGGCTCTTGATTACCAAGGGTGCTCCGGAGCCCCTTCTCCAGTGCTGCACCGACTACGAGGTACACGGCGGCACGCAAACCCTCGACCGACCGGCCATCAACCGCTGCCAAGCCACCTACGAAGCGCTCAGCGCCAAGGGCTACCGGGTCCTCGCGGTGGCCTACCGGCAAATGTCGTCTGCGCAACCGTCCTATTCCATCGCCGACGAACGGGAAATGGTCTTGGCCGGATTCGTCACGTTCTCCGATCCCCCGATGAAGGGCGCGAAGGAGGCCCTCCAGGCACTCCGCGAAGATGGCGTGACGGTCAAGATCTTGACCGGGGACAATGAACTCGTTGCCGGTCACGTGTGCTCGACGGTCGGCCTCGATCCAGGTCGCATCGTGCTCGGCGGTGAGCTCGACGATATGACGGACAGCGCCCTCGCCGCGGTCGCCGAGCGCACGACCGTCTTTGCCCGCGTCGCCCCAGGTCAGAAGAACCGAATCCTGCGCGCCCTCCGAAGCCGCAACCATGTCGTCGGCTTTCTCGGTGACGGGATCAATGACGCCCCCTCGTTGCACACGGCCGAGGTCGGCATCTCCGTTGCGAACGCGGTCGACGTCGCCAAGGACGCTGCCGACATCATCTTGCGAGAACGGAATCTCAACGTTCTCCACGAGGGGATCATCCAGGGGCGGAAGGCCTTCGCCAACGTCACGAAGTACCTGCTGATGGGGACCAGCTCGAATTTCGGCAACATGTTCAGCATGGCCGGGGCGGTCCTGTTTCTGCCGTTCTTGCCCATGCTTCCCACACAGATTCTCCTCAATAACTTCCTGTACGATCTCGCCCAGGTCACCATCCCTACCGACAATGTCGACGACAACTTCGTGCGCAAGCCCCAGCGTTGGAACATCGGCGTGATCCGGAACTTCATGCTCGTCATCGGCCCGATCAGTTCTATCTATGACTTTCTTACGTTTTTCGTCCTGCTCCGGATCTTTCATGCCTCCGAAGCACTCTTTCACACCGGCTGGTTCGTCGAATCTCTGGCGACTCAGACGCTGGTGCTCTTTGTGATCCGGACTGCGGGGAATCCGTTCCAGAGCCGCCCGAGCGTTCCGCTGGCGACGACGACGGTGCTCATTGTCTGTATCGGGTTGGTGTTGCCCTTCACCGCGCTCGCCGAGCCGTTAGGGTTCGTGCCTCTCCCGCTGGGCTATTTCCTGTTTCTCGCGGGCGCGACGGTGACGTATCTGGTCTTGGTCGAAGTGGTCAAGCGCCGACTCATCCGACGACTTGTGGCTTGAACGGCGGCGGGCTCCGGGGGCTTGCTCATGACGAGGGCGTTGAGGCCGGTCGTCTGCGCGACGGTCGGCCTGCCCGTTCTCGCCTCGCCGGCGGCGGGCTGCAGACGAATTGAGGCCAGGGCCGGAGAAGAGAGGGCGTTCGATGGACGTGAGACGGCGACATCGTTGTCGTCGCCATCGCGCGGTTCCTGTTTGTTTCACCACGACGGGCTCGTGCGCGCCGGCCACGGCTCCGGAGCTTCAAGGACAGTCGTCGAATCCCGCCGGGTCTGCGGCGATTGGCCCGGGGTCACTGACCTGGACAACGGTAGCCCCACCCGGGACGGTCACGCCCCAGCCGTAACGCCTATCGACTCACGCCGGGCAGCGGTCGGATGGCCGTTAAGCCCGTGCACCGACGGCGCGAATACCGACCAGGGCCGACCGGAAGGCCGCTGGCATCATCCATGCTCGATCCAGGCCTCGAGGAGGGGAGGCCATGTTCACGATCGCGATCGTCATGTTCGTCGTCTGGGCGGTGGCGCTACTTTCCCTCGCGCTCAGCGTCCGGACGGTGCGCCGCGCGCTCCGGTGCCCGATCCTCAATACAGATGTGCAACTGAGGTTCCTTGAGGCGTTGCCGGAGGGCCGCCCGATCGAGGTGACCGCGTGCAGTGCGCTCAAGCCGCCCACCAACATCGTGTGCAGCCAGCGATGCCTGGGGCTGTTGGCGCACCCAGCAACGCCGCTGGGCGACGGCTAGCCGGCACCGGTTTATCTCGCCGGCTTCGGTGTTGCGCAACGGCGATCCCCCGAATTCAGACGCGAATGGGGCCGCTACCAGCGCGCTAAACCGCCCGGGATCACCGCAGGGGAGAAGAGGCGTTACGCCACGGCGACGTCGGCGAGTTCAAAGCTGCTGCGACTTCCATTGGCTCATTCGCCCCATCGCGGCGCCTCGGCGAGGTCCTCCCTCGCCACGAGCTCTGTCGTCTTCCGATATGTCGCAAGAAAGGCGCGGCACGGCTCACAGGCGCGGACGTGTGCTTCGACCTGCCTGAACGTGGCGGGCGTGAGCTCCGCG
>CAYVHH010000180.1:0-2567 GCA_964450175.1 uncultured bacterium
CCCGAGCAGTAGCGCTTCGCCGCGCGCCGCCCGCCAGTCGGCACGGCGCTCGACGGACAGGCGCAGCGACAGAAAAGCGGTGAGCACCACCAGGAACCCGGCACGCACGAGCCACACGTGACCCGACTGAGTTTCGAGCAGCACTCGGCCGATCGCGCGGGCTTCGAGGGCCGCGGCCGGCCGATCTTCGAAGAGTGCCGCCTGGGTGCCGACCACGACGAGGCCGGCCGCGAGCGCGACGAGCGCGCAGCCCCACGCCCAGGCGAGCACACGCCGCTCCCAGGCTCGTGCGGTGGCGCGATCGGAACGACCGGCCATCACGATCATCGCCGCGGCGCCGACGAGGAGGACCGAGCTGGCGAGATGGAGCCAGCGAGCGGCGAGCCCGAGCGCGTACACCCGGCCAGTGTACCGGATGGGCAACCAGCATTGAGTCCGGCGAGTTTCTTCGCTACAGTGCCATCGATGCGGCGGGTCCTGGCGATCCTCTCCTTGGCGGCTTCCATCCTGGCGTCGGCCCCCGCCGACGCTCACGTCGGCAGTGTCGAGCGCGCCGCGTTCGAAGCCCCCGAGCTCACGACCGTGGCCGAAGCCCCGGGCCCGACGCAGTTCCTCATCGCCGGCGACTCGACCGACTTCCCGTGGCCGGCCGCCGTGATGGCGCTCCTGGCGGCCGCAGCCCTCGTCCGGCGGCGCTCTCGCGGGCTGGTCGCCGCGATCCTGATCCTCCTCGTCGCCGTCCTGGGCGTCGAAGCGGCCGTCCACTCCGTCCATCACACGCTCGGCGGCCAGCCGGAGGCGTGTCCGATCGCCTCGGTCGCCGCGCATCTCAACGGCACCACGGTGGTGGCGCTGACCCTGGACGAGCCCGTCCATCCGGTGGGTACGGCGGCCGTCCCGTCCGATCCGCTCCTCGCCGCATTCCGCTCGCTCGATCCGTCGCAGCCCCGGGCTCCCCCGTTCGCGCTCGCGTAGACATCGCGCGACGATCCCACAACTTTCCAGGGGGGTCCCATGAACGGGAAGACTCTATTCGCGTGCGCGCTCGCGCTGGCACTTTCGCTCGCGACCTTCGAAGCCGCACAGGCACACGGCCTGATCGGCAAGCGGTTCTTTCCGGCGACCTTGGCCACCGACGATCCGTTCGTGGCCGACGAGCTGTCCTTGCCGACGATTTCCTACCTCAAGCTCCGGGGCAGTGAAGACGCGCCCCCGACGAAGCAGATCGACCTGAGCGGCGAGTTCTCGAAGCGCCTCAGCCCGAATCTGGGCATCTCGCTCGGCGGAACCTTCACGATGCTGGACCCGGACGAAGGCTCGTCCGTCAGCGGCTTCGACAATCTCGAGATCACCGCGAAGTACGTCTTCTTCGAGAATGCTCCGCACGAGCTCCTGCTGGCGGGCGGTCTCGGCTGGGACGTGGGCGGTACCGGCAGCAAGAAGGTCGACGCCGAGAGCTTCGACACGTGGACGCCGCAGCTCTTCTTCGGCAAAGGCTTCGGCGACCTCCCGGATCAGCTCGAGCTGATGAAGCCCTTCGCGGTGACCGGGGTGTTCGGCCTGGCGATTCCCTCGCGCGTCCACACCAAGACGTTCGAGACCGATGAAGACGGCAACGTGGACGTGAAGAAGCCGTTGAATCCGATGGTGTTCCAGTGGGGCTTCAGCTTCCAATACAATCTCCAGTACCTCCAATCCTACGTGCGCGACGTCGGGCTCCCGGCGCCGATCAACCGGATGATTCCGATCGTCGAGCTCGTGCTGGAGACGCCGCTCGACGGTCGGAACGCCGGACGTACGACCGGCACCGTGAACCCGGGGATCATCTGGTTTGGGCGCTACTTCCAGCTCGGCCTCGAGGCCGTCATCCCCGTCAATCACGACATCAGCAAGAACATCGGCGCGCTCGCCCAGATCCACTTCTATCTGGACGACATCCTGCCGCAGGTGTTCACGTGGACGCCGTTCCACGGCGTTCTCGGACCGACGCAGCCCCAGTGAGCCGACTGCTGGTGGTGGCGGCGCTCCTGCTCGCCCCGAGCTGGGCCGCGGCTCACGCGTTTCCCGACCACTCGGAGCCCCGGGTCGGGCACACGGTGGACGCGTCGCCGCCGGCAGTCCGCATCTGGTTCGACGGTCGGATCGAGCCGGTCTTCAGCACGGTGCGGGTCGAGGACTCCGAGAAACGGCAGGTCGACAAGGGGGATTCGCGCGTCGATCCGACGGACGGAACCTTGCTCGAGGTCGGTCTGCCGCCGCTGACGCCCGGCCGATATCGCGTGTACTGGCGCGTCGTCGCCCGTGACGGTCACCGGACCGAGGGCGATTTCTCTTTTCGGGTGAAGTAGACGGGGCGGCCCAGGCGTGATCGCCCTGCCACTTCACGAGCTCCTGCTGGCGACCGGGGGCCGCTGGCTCGGGCTTCTCGCCCTGGCGGTGCTGGTCGGCGGCTTCGTGCTCGACATCTTCGTGCTTCCGCGCCGCGCGCCAGAGCTCGCCGCGGCGCGGCGGTGCATCGCGCGCTGGATCAGCCTGGCCATCGTGGTGCTCGTGGTGACTTCCGGGAT
>CAYVHH010000181.1:0-11888 GCA_964450175.1 uncultured bacterium
TTGACGGCCGCGCCGTAGCCGGGATTGTCAGGGTTCACGAACACCGTGACGTCGGGATCGGCGGCGCGCACCGCCTGCGCCGTGCCGTCGGAGCCGTTGTCGGCGACGACCACGCGCGCGTCGAGCCCGGCGGCGGCCTTCCGGGCGGCCGCGACCGCTTGCAGGGTCAGCTCCCGCGTGTTGTAGCTGACGATGATCACGAGGGTATCGATCACCGCGATCCCGGTGTTGGCTTGCCGGCCCGCGCGCGCGTCCCGGATCGAACCAGGCTGAGCCCGAGCAGCATCGGCGCCTGTCGTTGCCACGGCACCGTCACGAGCGAGGCGGTGAAGCGCCGGCGCGCCTCTGCCCAATCGCCGCGCGCGTACGCCTCCTTGCCGAGCCAGTTGTGCGTGTCCGCGATCAGGCGCCGGCCCGCGGCCCCGAGACCCTCGACCGCCGCCGGCCGCGTCCGGCAGAGCTTGTCGAGCACGCGGAAACGATTCCGGTCCATCCGGGCGCGGTCCTCGCTCATGCCCCCGGGACGGACGCGATAGCGCACGAGCACGGCCGGGCTGTAACGCGCCTCCGCGATCAGCGACAGGCGCAGCCAGAGGTCCCAGTCCTCGAGCGCGGTCAGCCGCTCGTCGAATGCGCCGGCCGCGTCGAGCACGCTGCGGCGGATGAGGGGCGCGATCGCCGGGATGAAGTTGCCGTGGATCAGCTCCGGGAAGAGCCAGCCCTCGAGCGTGCGCGTGCCGTAGCCGAAGCGCTCAGAGGCGCGTATCGCGGCGCCCGACGCGGCGGTCTCGATGAGCACGTCGCAATAGGTCCAGCCGACGGCTGGAGCGCGGTCGAGGATCACGACTTGCTCGGCCAGCTTGGTCGGCATCAGGACGTCGTCGGCGTCGAGGAAGCTCACGTAGGTGCCGCGGGCGGCGGCGAGCCCCGTGTTCCGCGCGGCCGCCAGACCGCGATTCGGCTGCCGGATGACCCGGATCCGCCCGCCGTACCGCGCGAGCACGTCCGGGGTGTCGTCGGTGGAGCCGTCGTCGACCACCACCACCTCGACGCCCGTGAGCGTCTGCGCGACGGCGCTGTCGAGCGCCTCGCCGAGGAACCGGGCGTGGTTGTACGTGGCGATCACGAGGCTCACGCTCACCGGATGGCCTCGTAGATGATGTTCTCGCGATCACCCCAGCGAAACGACGGATCGCTCGTACCCTGGCGCGGATGGATGCGGACCTCGCTCGGCGGCGGCGTCAGGCCGTTCAGCAGATGGTCGACGAAGCGCCCGAGATCGTAGGTGTGCGTGTAGAAGCCGCGCTCGAACCGCTCGTCGCGCTTGCGCCGCAGGCGCAGCGGACGGGGCGGGAGATAGAAGACGATGATGAGCTTGCGCCGGGCGCGCTCGTACATACGCTGCACCGCGGGCTCGAAGTCGGGCAGATGCTCGAGGATGTGGCGACACAAGACCGCGTCGGAGACACCGGGGAGCTTCGCGAGCTCGTAGAGCGAGCCCTCCTGGAACCGCGCCGCGTCGGCCGGGAATCGCTCGCGCGCCGCGGCGACGAACTGCGCGGTGACGTCGATGCCGAGGTAGTCGATGTCGGGCCGGCGCTCCCGGAGCAGCTCGAACATCACGCCGGTGCCGCAGCCCACGTCGAGCACCGAGGTCATCCCCTGGAGGAGCTCGATCGTCCTGAGCCGAGAGGGGTGCTCCCGCCCCTCGTAGCCCACGCGGAGGAAGTCCTTGACCTGCGCCGGCGTGTAGCGTCGCCACGTCTCCTTGACTCTCATCGCACGCTCCGTCGTGCCCACCGTGCGCTCATCCCTGCAGCACCGTGCGCCAGTCGGCCAGGAACTCGACCCGCCACGCGGCACCGCCGATGAGGCCGGCGAAGATCACGTAGGCGCCCGCCGCCGCGGCGGCGCCGACGATCAAGGACGGCAGGTCGTGGATCCACCAGCCGGACAACGCCGCGAGCACCGCCGCGCTCCCGATACTCGCCGCCAGCGGCACCCGCACTGCCGAGAGCACGTGGAGCGGGACCAGGCCGCGGAGGCTCAGCGCCGTGTACGACACCCCGGCGCACGCGAGGCCCGCGCTGGCCACGGCGAAGCCGACGAAGCCGAGCCACGGCACCAGCGCGACCGTGAGCACCCACAAGAGCGCCGCGCTCGCGAGGTTCAGCCGGAACACCAGATCGGGCCGGCCGAGGCCGTAGAGCGCGTGGACGAAGATGGTCGAGGTGCCGCCGATGATCGCGGAGAGACAGAAGCAGCGTACCGCAGGCACCGCCGGCAGCCACGCGTCGCCGAAGACCAGCCGCACGACCGGATCGGCGCCGGCGAGCAGCAGCGCCGCCGCGGGATACAAGATCGTCGTCACCCGATTGATCGCGCGCGCGGTGGCCTCGGCGAACCGCTCCGGCTCGGTCTGGAGACTCGACAGCGCGGGAAACAGCACGCGGCCCGCGATACTGACGATCTGCAGCGGCAGGAACGCGAGTGTCGCGGCCCAGTTCAGGTAGCCGACCGCGGTGACACCGCTCCAGACGGTCACGAACATCGGCACCACCGCGTCCCCCGCGACGCCGATCAGGACGCTGCCCTGGAACAGGATCCCGAACTTCAGGACCGGAATCAGCTCGCGACGATTCCAGCGGAGCGTCGGCCGCCACCGCGTCGCGGACCACAGCACGGCCAGGTTCGCGGCACGCGCCGCGAGTGCGCCCAGCACGAAGCTCCACAAGCCGGCGCCGGCGACCGCGGACGCGATCGCCACCAGATAGAACGTCACGGTGTCGGCGGTCTCGGCGATCGTCAGCGGCAGGTAGGCGAGCTGGCGCTCGAGCAGCACCATCGCCGGCATACGGAGCGACGAGAAGACCACCAGCAGCGCGAGCCAGCGCACCGGCGCGGTCACCTCGCTCGACACGCCGGGCCACCGCGCCACGAGCGGCGCCGCGGCCATGATCGCCGCGGCCAGCAGGAGCGCCAGCACGAACGTCGCCGTGAACGCGGCGCTCAGGCCGGTCGCCAGATCGAGGTCGCGGCGCTGGATCAGCGCGGCGCCGAGCCCCAGCTCGCTGAACCGGACGCCGAGGGTGATCACGAAGATGAGAATGGCGTAGAGGCCGAAGACCTCCGGGGTCAGCAATCGCGCGAGCGCGATGCCGCCGGCGGCCGTGACGACCACGCTCACCACCTTCTGGGCGCCGAGGAGCAAGAAGCTTCTGAGCGTCCGGCCTCTGAGCCCCGGGGAGCTCGAGGAAGTGGTCATCGACCTCCGTGCTCGCGCACGTACGCGGCGACGATGCCCGAGAACGAGCGCTGCGACCTCAAGACGAGCTCCACCAGCTCGCGAACCGCGCCCTGCCCTCCCGGCGCGCGCGTCACGTGATGCGCGGCCGCCTTCACGGCCGCGGGCGCGTCGGCGACCGCAACCGCCAGCCCGACGATTTGCATCGCCGGGATATCGATCAGGTCGTCGCCGATGTAGGCGACGGCCTCGGCCGGCACGTTGTGCTCGACGCGCAGCGCCTCCACCACCTCGCCCTTGCGGCGGGCGCCGAGGACGACCGAGTCGACGCCGAGCTTGGCGCCGCGTGTCTTGGCGATCGGGCTCGACTCGCCGGTGACCATCGCGGTCCGGATGCCCGCCCGCTTGGCCAGGGCGATGGCGACGCCATCGTGCGTGTTGAACGCCTTCAGCTCGTCGCCACGCTCGGAGAGCATCATCCGACCGTCCGTCAGCACCCCGTCGACATCCATCACGAGGAGCCGGATCTTTCGGGCGCGTGCGACGACCGCGCGCGCCGGCATCACGCGACGCGCCGGGAGAAGCGCGTGACCGGCGCGGGCTCGACCGGCGTCTCCGCCTGGGCCAGGCCGGGCAGCGCGACCACGATGGCGGCGAAGAACCAGAACGGCTCCATGATCCGCACGATGATGAAGGTGTTGGCCCCGAGCGCGTGACCCAGGAGGCCGACGGTGCCGGCCACGAAGCCGAGGGCCAGCCCGCGGTCCTCGGGAATGGTCAGGCTGCGCATCGAGACGACACCGGCCTTCAGCACCGCCCACACGAGCGCCAGGAACGTCACGAACCCCACGATGCCGGTCTCGACGAGCGTGCGGGCGAACTGCTGGTCCATGAACGCGAACCCGGTGACGCCGTAGCCGAAGATCGGACGCTGCGTGAACCCCTCGAACGCCTGCTGAATGCTGATCAACCGAGCCGACGTGGACGGGTCGAGGCCGACTGCGCCGACCCGCACCGTCGGCTGGCCCCGCTCGGGCTCGAACGTGTAGTGCACGCGCTTCGTGACCGACTCGGGCAGGACGCTGATGACGATCGGCGAGGCGACGAGACCGACGATGAGCGCGCCGACCATCAGGCGCCGCCGGCTCGAGAGCACACCCAGCACCGCCACCGCCGGAATCGCGCCGACGTACGACGTTCGCGACAGCGTGAACATGAACGGAATCGACATGAGCCCGGCGAGACCCAGGTAGATCGCGCGGGTTCGCACGCGCGCCGTCTCCAGCGCGATGCCGCCGGCCACCGCGATCAGCAGCAAGAGATAGCCGCCGAACGTGTTGGGCTCGCCTTCCTTGCCCTCGAACGGCGCCGACACGCGCTGCCCGCTCGGGATCTGGGTCAGTCCGATCAGGCTCACGATGACGGCGGTCAGGAACGCCGCGGTGACGAGACGCCACGCCTGACGGCGGTCGATGAGGTTGTTGACGACCATGTAGTAGACGACGAAGTACTCGACGTACTTGAGGACGTAGAACGCGCCGCCGAAGCCGGCGACCGTGCCCGTCATGTACCCGATCAGGGTCGCGATCGCGGTGGCGGCGACGTACGCGAGGATCGGTCGATTGAGCGGAGTCTTCAGGGTGAGCCCGAGCTCCTTGTTGACGGCGGTCTTGGCGAGCCAGCTGAAGGCGACGACCAGCAGCAGGATGTCCTCGCTCCGGATCACAATGCGGCGCCCCTCGGCGACCATGCCGCCGCTACCGAGCTGCGGCGAGAGCAGCATGGAGAAGATCACGAGGTAGAGGCCGAACTCGATCCGGACGAAGACGATGAGAAAAACGGCCAGCGCGGCGGCCAGAACGAACGGGGAATCCACGCGGCTACTTCACTCGCACGACCTGGTTGCCCAGGCCGAGTCGCATCAGCTCCTGACCTTTCGCCTCCGCTTCCCCTAACGTGGCGAAGTTGCCGTGCCGGAGGGCGAACATCACCGCCTCGCCCGGCTGGGCGGCAACGCGCACCTGCTGGCCGCTCGCGCGCAGTCGCTCCGCCGCCTGGACCGCGCCGCGCAGCGGGAGCGGCAAGCCCACCTGCACGCTCAGCGGCTCTCGCTCGCCCACCACGAATGCCTCGGCGAATCCCTGCTGGCGCAGCGACGCGACGAGCGCCTGCGCGTCGCGCGTGCTCGGAATCTTCTCGATCAGCACGGCGTACAGCGAGGCGCCGGTCTGCTGGCGGAAGCGCACCGTCGGGTAGCCGGCCTCGTTCAGCTGGCGCTCGACACGCTCGGCCTCGGGCGCGGTCATGAACGGTCCGAACTCGACCGCGAAGCGGGCGCCGGCCGGAAGACCGGAGCTGGGCGGGGGCGCCGGTTGGGGTGCCAGCTTGGGCGGAGTGGCCGAGGCCACGGGAGCCGGCCGCTCGACCGGCGCGGGCGGGACCGTGGCGGGGCCCAGGCTCATCACCGGCGCCGGAGACTCGGATAACGGTGCCGCCGCGGGGCCCGGGGGTGGCGTGACCGCACGCGGCGCCGGCAGCGCCTTGGCCGGCCCCGGCGCCGGCGCCTCGAGGCGCTGGCGCAGAATCTCCTTCGGCCGTTGCGAGCTCCCGAACCATCCCAGACGCCAGCCGGCGAGTCCGCCGAGCGCCGCGAGCAGCGCGAGGACGACCGCGCCCATGACGAGACGTTTCGACCTCGACGGGCCGGACGGACCGAGCGGCGGCATGTCGAGATCGGCCGGCTCGACCGCGGGCGTGGTCGGGGAAGCAGAGTCGAGCGAATCGGCCGCCCGGCTCGACGCGGCGCGCTCGTAATCGGGAACCGTGACGCTCTCGGCGCGGGGTCCGCGATGCAGGAGGCTGCGCACGAACTCGCGGACCCGCTGCAGGCGCTCCTTGCCCGGATCGACGACCGTCTCTTCGCCGTAGTAGTGCGTGTAGTACTGCGTGTACGCGTAGCCCGCGATCTCGGTCTTCACGTCGTTCAGCACCACGCCCCAGACCTTGCCGCCGACGTTCTCGACGTGCACCTTCGCGCGCTTGAGCACAAGCCGTCCGACCTTGCCCGCCTGGTAGACGATGACGACGCCATCGGCCTGCGAGGCGACGATCGCGGAGTCGGTGACCGGCAGGATCGGCGGCGTGTCCACGAGGACGACGTCGTACACGTCGCGCACCGAGTGCAGGAAGCCGCTCATCGCCGGCGTCGAGAGGAGCTCCGACGGGTTCGCGGGGACCGGGCCGGCCTCGATGATGTGGAGGTTGTCGAGGCCGGGGGCGGCCATGATGTCCTCCATCTCGAAGCGTCCCATCAGGATGTCGGCGACCGTCCGGATGCAGTCGCGCCACTGCGCGCTCCCGACTAGGATGTTCGACAGCCCCGGCTCGCGCTCGATCCCGAAGAACCGATGGATACTCGGGCGCCGCAAGTTCGCGCCGATCAGCAAGGTCTTCTGCCCGCTCTGGGCCATCGTCAGCGCGAGGTTCACGATCGTCGTGGTCTTGCCCTCTTGCAGGGTCGGGCTCGAGACGACGAGCACCTTGCCCGAGCGCTCCATGCGCGCGAACTGGATGTTGGTGCGGAGCGTGCGGTAGGCTTCCGCGACCGGCGACTTCGGATCGAAGTGCGTGATCAGGAGCGAATGGCTCAGCAGCGCCTCGGGATCGATCTGGGCCAGCGCGGGCCGACGCTCGAGGATCCGCTGCACGGTCTCGCGCGAATCGATGTGCGGCACGACGCCGAGCACCGGGACGCCGAGATAGGACTCGACGTCCTCGATCGTCCCGATCGAGGTGTCGAGGTTCTCGCGCACGAAGGCGAGCGCGAGCCCGATGGCCAGCCCCAGCACGGCGCCGACCAGCATCGTGTTGGCCGTCTCGCCGCCGATCGGCGCGTCCGGCTCTGTCGCCGGGCGGACGATCGACACCTCCTCGATCTGCTCGGCCTCCTTGATGAGCGCTTCCTGGTGCTTCGTCTTCAGGAGCGCCAGCAGGTCATCGTTGGTCTTGGCTTCGCGCTGCAGCCGCTGCAGGGAGAGCTCGAGGGTCGGCAGCTCACGATTCTTCTGCTGGAGCTCGCCGATCTGGCGATTGAGGAACTCCTCGCGGTTGCGCAGCATCGCGATCTGCGCCGCCACCTCGCGGCGCATCTCGGTCCGGATCTCGCGGATCCGGTCGTCGATGGCCTGCAGGCGCGGGTGCCGGTCCGTGACTTCGAGCGAGAGATTGTTCCGCTCGAGCTGCAGCTCCGAGAGCGTCACCTGCAGCTTCTGCATCGCCGGATTGGAAGTCTCGATGAAGACCCGGTCGGTGGGCACCGCCGCGTCGAGCCCGGCCAGCCGTTGCTGGAGGGACTCGAGCTCGATCCGCTGCTGGCGCGCCTTCTCGATGTCGCCCCGGACCTGGGTGAACAGCGACATCAGCACCGACGACTCGGCGCCGGGCGCGACGATCCGGTTCGCCTCGCGAAACGCCCAGATCTCCGATTCGGTCCGGCGCGAGCGCGCCTCGACGTCCTTCAGCTGGGTCTCGATGAACCGCCGCGCCTCGGTGACGCGCGAGTTCCGCAAGGACTTGTTGTAGTCGCGGTACGCCTCGGCGGTGGCGTTGGCGAGGTCCTGGGCTTCGCGCGGCTTCGTCGAGGTCGCCGTGATCTCGAGGATGCTCGTGTTGGGGACGCGGTTCACTCTGAGCTTGCCGTTGATCGAGTCCAGCGTCCCCCAGTAGCTCTTCGCCTCGCGCGCCGCCGCGCCGGTCGGCGTCTCCTTCAGGTAGCCGAGGCGCTTGGCGACGTCCTCGAGGATCGGGTAGCTCTTGATGATCGTGACCTGCGTCTCGATCGAGTCGGCGCTCGAGTACGAGAGGACCTCGACCAGGAGCCCCGACAGCTGGGTCGACTGCTCGAACTTGACCGCGGTGGTGGCCTGGTAGATCGGAACCTTCTGGCGCGCGAAGCCGAAGCTCAGCAGCGCGACCAGCACCGTCGAGGCGATGATGATCATGCGTCGACGGCGCACGATCAGCCAGTAGTCGCGCAGGTTCATCTCGTACTGCGCCACTAGCGAATCCTCAACGCCCGCCCTCCGCGACCGCGCCCGTGATGTAGAGGAACGGCGCGTCCGCGAGGTCGGTGGTCTTCGGTGACGTGAGCCGCTGGCCCTTGCCGTCGGCCACGATCTCGACGCGCGGCCGCAGCGGGTGGTTGCGATTCACCGCGATCACACGGCCGACTTCGCCGGTGTTCAGGCGCACGAGTGTGCCGGGCGGGAACACCGAGATCTCGGAGAGCAGCGCCTTCACCAGCGCCGACGGGAACGCCTCGTGCTTGGAGCGCACGATCTCGCGGATCGCCTCGTGCGGCCTCAGCCGCGGCCGCGGCGCCGGCGGCATCGTGAGCCCGGTGTAGGTGTCGATCAGACCGAGGATCTTCGCGTCCTGACTCACGGCGGTGCCGTGCAGACCCTGCGGGAAGCCCTGGCCCTGCTCGCGCTCGTGATGCTGCAGCACGGCCTCGACGAGGCCTTCGCGCGGTGACGACCAGCGGCGAATCAGCTCGACCGAGAGCCGTGGATGCGACCGGTAGATGGTCTGCTCGTCGGTGGAGAGCGCGTCGAGCCGGCGGAGCAGGCTCTCCGGAACCTGCCAGAGCCCCACGTCGATCAGGCTGCCGGCCATGCCGAGCTGGACCTGACGCGGGCGGTCGTAGCCGACGCTCGCGCCGATCGACATCGAGAGCACGGCGACGCGCGCCTGGTGGAACGCCAGGTAGTCGACCCCGGTGAGCGCGGTGGTGTTGTTGGCCACCCAGAAGAGCTCGCTCGACCGCTGCAGCGAGACCACGCCGCGGTCGATGATCTGCTCGAGCTCGGACCACGGAAACTCGTCGCCGGTGCGGATCAGCTCGCGGACGCGGGCGAGGAAGAGCTGGAGCTCGGAAAAGAGCGGCTCCGCGCTCTCCGACGGGGTCTCGTGCTCGATCGGCAGCACGTCGAGGCTCGGACCCGGCTCGATGGCGTGGGGCGTCTCCGCGGCGGGCGGCGGCGCCGGCCGCGGCGCCTCGGCGACGGGGCGTGGACGCAGCGGCGGTGGCGGCGGCGGGGATGGGGCTGGCGGCGCGGCCGGCGCCGGCGCGTCTTTGGCGGCGTCCGCGGGCTTCTCGCGGACGATGCCGCGCACGACGTCGCTCATGCGCACCATCAGGAGACCCCCACCATGTCCTTGATCACCTCGGCGACGATCTTTTCCCCGATCTCCTTCACCCGCTTGGAGTACCCGACCAGGAGGGCGACGTCGCAGAGGTTGTTGATCTCGCGCGGCGTGCCCCGCGTGAAGTCGAAGATGAGCTTGATCGCTTCCTCGGTGAAGAGCTGATTGGGCTGACCCGCCATCCGCAGCCGGTGGGCGATGTAGCTCGCGGTGTGCTTGTCGTCGAGCGTGTTGAGGTGGTACCGGAGGCTGATGCGCTGATCGAGGTGCTTGAGACGTCGGACCTTCACGCCGAGCTCGGGCGAGCCGATGAGCAGCAAGGTCACCAGGAACCGGTCGTCGGTCTGGAAGTTCAGCAGGAGCCGAAGCTCCTCGAACACCGCGTCGTCCTCGATGAGCTGGGCTTCATCGACGATGACGACGCTGTCACGCCCGGCCTGGTAGTTCCGGAAGAACACGTCGTTCAGCAGGTGCAGGAGCTCCGGCTTGCGCGTCTCCTGCGTCTCGACGCCGAGCTGGTAGAGCACCTCGCGCAGGAGATCGGCGGGCGTCCAGCTCGGGTTCGTCAAGAGCCCGATTTCGTACCGCTCGGCCTCGAGGCGCTGGATGAGCGCGCGCGAGAGCGTCGTCTTGCCGCAGCCGTATTCTCCGGTCAGCATCCCGCAGCCTTTCCGGTGCCGCACCGTGTAGACGAGGCGCACCAGCGCCTCCTCGTGCTCGGGCGACAGATAGAAAAACTTCGGGTTCGGAGAGTTGTCGAAGGGCGGCTCGCTCAGCTCCCAGTACGATTCGTACATGGGTCAGTTGCCGCTCGCCTGTCCGTTGAAGATGAAGTAGAGACCGGTGTACGCGGTGACCAGGGTGGCGACCGCTGTCAGGATCGTGACGTAGTCCTGCCACCACTTGACCGCGACCTCGGGCACCGTCACCACCGCGCCGGGCTCGAGCGGGGGCGCATCGGCCATCACGTAGGTCTTGCCGTTGCGAAACGTGACCAGAGTGTTAACCAGCCGCGCGCGGTTCGACGGACCACCGGCGAGCGCCACGTACTCTCGCGGCGTCAAGTCGGGCCGGAAGTCCTGGGGGCCCGGCGTCTTGACCTCGCCGAGAATGAAGATCTTGTCCTCGACGATCGGCAAGGTGAACACGTCGCCGTTCTGGAGCACGATGTTCGGCGTGTCGTCCTTCTCGACCAGCATGCGGTAGAGGTCGATCGGGATGCGCTGGCGCGGGCCCGTCGCGCTGCTCCGCTCGACGAGCGCCAGCCTCAGATCGGCGTAGACCGACGCACCGCCCGCTCGCTCGAGCACGTCCCGCACGCGCTCGCCCTGCGCGAGCTCGAAGCGCTGCAGGATGGTGGACTTGCCGCCGACCGTGGTCTTGGTGCTCTCGGCCGTGCCGTTGAACGCGCCGCGGACCTCGATCACGTCCTGGAGCGACGACGCCCCCGGCACGAAGATCGCGTCGCCCGGACGCAACGTGACGTCGGCAGGGGGCGCCAGCGCCGCGCGCAGATCGAGCGGCATCGCTTCCCGCCGGTCGCCGGCGCCCACGCGCGTCATGCGCGCATCCGCGAGGGCCGCGGTCTGGCTCAGGCCACCCACCAGCTCCAGCAGATCGCGCAGCGACGCCGTCGATCCGATCTCGTACTCGCCGGGCCGGCGCACCGCGCCGGATAGCGTGACCGAGCCCGAGCGCGGCGGCACGTGGATGCGGAGACCTTCCTCGACGAACGGGTTCTGCGCGAGATCACCGCGGAGCTGAAACGCGAGCAGGTCGGCCTGACGCTCGCCGCTCCGGCGGGTCAGGACGATGTTGCGCATGCTGCCGCGAGACGTGATGCCGCCGGCGTCGAGGATGACGTCGTACACGCGGCGCAACGCCGTGGTCTGGACCGTGCCGGGACGCTCGACCTCGCCCGACACGGTCACCTCGAAGGTGCGCGGTGCGACGACCGTGATGGTCGCGTCCGCGAACTTGAACACGTCGCGCGCGCGCTCGGACACTTTGCGATGCGCCTCGAGGAGGGTCAGGCCGCCGACCGGAAGCGCCCCGAGCGGGGGCACGTTGATCACACCCTCGAGATCGACCACGGCCTGTTGCCGGATCACCTCGAGGCGGCCCGCGATCTGGACGTCCAGCAAATCTCCCGGGGCAAGTCGATAATCGGGCCCCGGGGTCAGGCCGCGCGGCGCCGCCGGGGCAGCCGGGGCCGAGGTTGGGCTCGGGGTCACCCGTGCGGGGGGTCCCGACGGCTGAGGCGACTGGGAAGTGCCCGGAATTTGAGCGAACCCCGGGCCGGGCGCCAGTAGGGACACCACGAGGAGCAGGCTGAGGCACCTGCGTAGACTACCGGCCTTCATTCGGTCGCCACGACACCAAATATAGAAAATAGAAATTGGAGGCATTGTCTCTTTTCGGAATTGGCGAGGTCAAGGAA
>CAYVHH010000182.1:0-5663 GCA_964450175.1 uncultured bacterium
TCAGGGGGCCGACGACACGACCAATGCCGTCAGCATCCGCCGGTTCTTCGAGCGCACGACCGGGGTGCGGACGACCACGCGCACCGATGCCGCCACGCTGATCCAGACGCGCCATCGCATCCCCGAGACCCCGCTCGCCGAGGGCCAGATTGTCGTGTTCCAGGTGCCGATCCCCGAACCGCTGCGCTGGCTCGAGCCGCGCGAGACCGAGACGCGCAAGATGCACGCGCTCGAAGAATACGGCGTCATGCACGTGCGGCTCTACGAGGACATCACGCGTCACGGTCATGTCGAGACCGCGTACGACTATCCGGTGCTCGTCAACGGCCGCTACATCATGCGACCCTCGCCGATCCCGAAGTTCGACAATCCCAAGCTCGACCGCAGCCCGGCGCTCCTGCTCTTCGGCGCCGGCCGAGAGAAGCGGATCTACGCGGTGCCGCCCTTCACCTCGGTGCGGAGCCTCGATTTCGAGGACCACCCGTTCACGATCGAGCGCTGGGACCAGACGTGCGCGCTCTGCGGCGCCGCAGATGTCTTCATGGACGAGATCGTCGTCGACGACAAGGGTGGGCGGATGTTCGTCTGCTCCGATACGGATTTCTGCGAGCGCCGTCGTGGACGCTGACCGGCCCCTGCTGTGCGCGCGCGGGGTCACGCGATACTACGGATCGCGCGTCGGCTGCCGCGACGTCGGCCTGGACCTCTGGCCCGGTGAAGTGCTCGGCGTCGTGGGCGAGTCCGGCTCCGGCAAGACGACCCTGCTTGGCTGCCTGTCCGGGCGGCTCGAGCCGTCGGCCGGCGCGGTCGAGTTCACGCAGCGCGACGGCACGGTCGTCGACGTGCTGCGGATGCCGGAGCCCGCCCTCCGCAAGCTCGCCCGCACCGACTGGGGGATCGTCCATCAGAACCCGCGCGACGGGCTGCGGCTGGGCGTGAGCGCCGGCGCCAACGTCGGTGAGCGCCTGATGGCGCTCGGCGCCAGGCACTACGGTCAGATCAGGGACGCGGCGTTCGATTGGCTCGGCCGGGTCGAGCTCGACCGTGAGCGGATCGACGACTGGCCCGAGACCTTCTCGAGCGGCATGCAGCAGCGGCTCCAGATCGCGCGCACCCTGGTGACCGAGCCCCGGCTGGTCTTCATGGACGAGCCCACCGGCGGCCTCGACGTGTCGGTCCAGGCCCGCCTGCTCGACCTGCTCCGGCGGCTGGTATCCGACCTCGGCCTGTCGGCGGTGATCGTCACGCACGATCTCGCGGTCGCCCGGCTCCTCGCGCATCGCCTCCTCGTGATGCGCGGCGGCGAGGTGGTGGAATCGGGGCTGACCGACCAGGTGCTCGACGATCCCCAGCATCCGTATACACAGCTCCTCGTCTCCTCGGTGCTGCAGCCGTGAGCGGTGACCGCCACGGAGCGGTGCTCGTCGTCGAAGCGCTCCACAAGACGTTCACCCTGCACACGCAGGGGGGAATCCAGCTTCCGGTCCTGCGCGGCGTGGATCTGGTCGTGTCCCCCGGCGAGTGCGTCGCATTGACGGACCCATCCGGGTCTGGGAAGTCCACGTTGCTGCGCGCCGTGTACGCGAACTATCGGCCGCAGCGCGGACGCATCCTCGTCGCGCACGAGGGCGCCCGCGTCGACATGGTCGACGCGGGGCCGCGCGAGCTGCTGGCCGTGCGCAGGCGGACGATCGGCTACGTCAGCCAATTCCTGAGAGTGATCCCACGCGTCCCGACGCTCGACGTGGTCGTGGAGCCCCTGCGGGCGTTCGCCGTGCCGCGCGATGCGGCGCTCGAGCGCGGGCGGGCGCTCCTGGCGCGGCTCCGGATTCCGGACCGGCTGTGGAGCCTGTCGCCGGTGACGTTCTCGGGCGGCGAGCAGCAGCGCGTGAATCTGGCGCGGGGGTTCGTCGCCGACTTTCCGATCCTTCTCCTCGACGAGCCGACGGCGTCGCTCGACGTCGCGAGCCGGGCGATCGTCGTCGAGCAGATCCGCGACGCGCTGGCCCGGGGAACCGCGATCGTGGGCGCGTTCCACGACGCCGAGGTGCGCGACGCGGTGGCGACGCGGACGGTGAGCCTGCACGGCGCCGGGGCCGCCGCGTGAGCGAGCTGGTCCTCGCCAACGCGCGCGTGGTCATGCGCGATGAGATCGTGTACGGCGCCGTTCGCGTCATCGCCGGCCGCATCGCGGACGTGGACACGGCGCGGGCGGTCGGGCCGGGGGTGATCGATCTCGAGGGCGACTACGTGATTCCCGGCATCGTCGAGCTGCACACCGACGTCCTCGAGAAGCATGCGTTCCCGCGCCCGAGCGCCCGCTGGCCCGAGGTCGCGGCGGTCGTCGCGCACGACGGACAGCTGATCGCGGCCGGCATCACGACCGTGCTGGACAGCCTGGCGATCGGGTACGTCTACGACGGCGGCCAGCGCGCCCGCAATCCGCTGCCGCTCATCGCCGCGATCGCGCAGGCGCGCGCGAGCCGGATGCTGAAGGCCGAGCACCTGCTGCACCTCAGGTGCGAGGTCTCGACCGAGCACGTCGTGGCCGACTTTGCGCCCCACGCGAACGATCCGCTCGTTCGTCTCGTCTCGCTGATGGATCACTCGCCCGGCCAGCGCCAGTTCACCGACGTCGCGAAGTACCGCGAGTACAACCAGGGCAAGTACGGTCTGAGCGACGCGGAGATCGACGCGCTGATCGAGAAGCGCATCGCCGACCGGGCGAGGTACGGCGACGCGCATCGGGCGGCGCTTCTGGGGCTCTGCGAGTCGGGCCGCGTGCCGCTCGCCAGCCACGACGACGCGACGACGGGCCACGTCGAAGAGGCGGTCAAGGCCGGCATGGTCATCGCGGAGTTCCCGACGACGCTCGAAGCCGCGCGGGCGGCGAAAGCCTACGGTCTGGCGGTCATCGCCGGCGCGCCGAACCTCGTGATGGGGCGGTCTCACTCCGGGAACGTCTCGGTCGCCGACCTCGCCACGGCGGGGCTTCTCGACATCCTGTCTTCCGACTACGTGCCGGCGAGCGCGCTGCACGGAGCGCTTCTCCTCCATCAGCACCACGGATGGACCTTGCCCGATGCGATCGCGTCCGTCACCGCGACGCCGGCCGAGCGGATCGGGCTCGACGATCGCGGCGAGATCGCGCCGGGCCGGTGGGCCGATCTCCTGCGCGTGCGGGTCGTCGACGACATTCCACTCGTCCGCGCGGTCTGGCGCGACGGGCGTCGAGTGGCCTGAGGCGCTCGGCGACGATGGCGGAGTTCCTGGACCAGCCGGTGCAGCGGGAGACGCCCGTCGCGATCGATCGGCGTGCCGCGGCGGCGTCCGAGATCGCACGACTGGCCGGAAAGATCGCGCTCGACTACTTCGAGAGGGCCGAGGTGTCCTGGAAGGCCGACGACTCGATGGTGACCGAGGCGGACGTCGCGATCCAGTCCTGGCTCGAGGACGAGATCGCCGGCGCGTTCCCGAGCGACGGAATCCTGGGCGAAGAGGGACTGACGAAGAACCGGCTGCGTCCGGGCGCTCAGTACGTGTGGGTGATCGATCCGGTCGACGGCACCAACAACTTCGGCCGAGGCATTCCAGGCTTTGCGATCTCGGTCGGCGTACTGCGCGACGGCCTGCCGTTCGCCGGCGCCGTGTACGATCCGGTTTCCAGCCAGCTCTTCACCGCGTGCGTCGGTCACGGGGCGTGGCTCAGCGGCCGCCCGCTCCGAGCCTCGCCGGTCGGCCTCAGCTCGCGCTCGCTCTTCTCGATCCGTTCGCCGTTCTCTGACCAGGTGCCGGGCTACGTCTCCGAATGGCTCAGGCGGTATCGGCTCCGACGATTTGGATCGACGGCGCTCCAGCTCTGCTACGTGGCCGCCGGGGCGCTGGCGTTCGTGCACGACCATCGCGCTTCGCTCTGGGACATCGCGGGGGCGGCCCCGATCCTCGCCGAGGCGGGCGGGGTGCTCACCGCCGAGAACGGTGCGCCGCTGTTTCCGATCGACCCCAACCGGTACGGCGGGGAGCCGATCGCATTCCTTGCGGGCGATCCGCTCGGCCACCGACTGAGCCTCGCCGACATCAGGGGCGCGCCGGTCGGCGACCGTTCGTAACGTGCCGCTCGCCACGAATCTGGCGAGCGCCGATTCCGTCGTCACGGCGTTCGCCAGACTCGAGGAGCGGCACGTCGCGCTCGAGCTCGTGCGGTCGGCCTAGTCGTCGTCCCCGCGTCGAACACGTTCGTGCTGCCGGCGCGCGAGCTGTGGGAGCTCGAGCGAAAGTCGGACGTGGACCTCGACCGCATCTACGGAGCCGGCACCGTCGACCTGCGGGGCCGCATGGCAGCCATGGTGCTCTCAAAGTGGCGGCGGGACGGACTCGGGCTCGACGTCCGCCGACTCTCGGTCGACGAAGCGCTCGCGGCCCTGCCGCCCGTCTACAAGAACCTCGGCGCCTTCGACCTCGACCGCGTCCCGGCGCGGCGATGAACGGCGGCGCGCGCGACGGGTTCCGTCAGCTATTCGGTCGGGTCGCGGTGGTCGAGGTGACCGGCGGGGTCGATTTCGGCGGGCTGGTCGGCGTCGTCGACAAGCTCCTCTCTGCTAGCCCCTTCGTTCCCGCCTGGAACCCGTCACCCAAGATTTACCCGTCCGTCATCGTCCCGTAACCCCCTCGCGGCAACACTCCTGTGCGAGCCATGGGCACCCCACAGGAGGCCAACATGATGACCACGGATCGGCGCCGGGTTCTGCCGGGGGCCGGTCAGCCGGGCCGCCAGCGCCTCGGACGGGTGCTCCTCGTCGAGGATGAGCAGGACGTCGCCGAGCTGATCCGCTACAACCTCACCAAGGAAGGCTACGACGTATTCCTGAGCGCGAACGGTAACGAAGCGCTCCGGCTGGCGCGTGAGCACCGCCCCGACGTGCTCCTGCTCGACATCATGGTCCCCCAGCTGAACGGCTGGGAGGTGTGCCGCCGACTCAAGAAGGACCCCGACCTCGCGCAGATTCCCGTGATCATGGTCAGCGGCCGCGTCGAGGAAGGCGACAAGGTCCTCGGCTTCGAGGTCGGCGCCGACGATTACGTCACCAAGCCGTTCTCACCGCGCGAGTTGATCGCGCGGATCAGGGCCGTGCTCCGCCGCGGCCGCCCGGCGGACGCGAAGGAAAAGAAGGCGAGCCTCAAGGTCGGCGATCTCGAGATCGACCGCTATCGCTTCGAGGTTCGGATGAAGGGACGCCAGGTCGAGCTGACCCCCAAGGAGTTCGAGCTCCTGGCCACCCTGGTCGGGACGCCCGGCCGAGTGTTCGGGCGCGAGGAGCTTCTGGACATGGTCTGGGGCCGCGACGGGTTCGTCGAGCCCCGGACGGTGGACGTTCACGTGGCGCGCCTGCGCGGGAAGTTCTCCGCGGCGAAGCTCGAGGAGCCCGGAATCGAGACCGTCAGGGGCGTCGGCTACCGCTTCAAGGACAAGCCGTAACGCTTGTCGCAGATTCGTAACACTGTCGAAACCTTCGCGCAACACTCGACTGTAACCATAGACACCGACTGAGGAGGAGAGAGATGAAGATTGCGTGGATCACGGCGCTGTCGTTGCTCGTGGCGAGCGCGTTCGGGCAGCCGGCCGCGGCCCAGACGTTGATCAACGGCGCCGGCGCGACGTTCCC
>CAYVHH010000183.1:0-5661 GCA_964450175.1 uncultured bacterium
TCACGAGCGTAAGCTTCGCCTCCTGGTCGGCCGGCGTGATCAGATTGCCCTCCTCGGTCGAGGCGAAGCCGCACTGCGGGCTCAGCGCGAGCCGCTCGAGCGGGACGAAAGCCGCGGCCTCGCGGATCCGGCGCTCGAGCGCTCCCCTGCTCTCCAGCGCGGCGTGCTTGGTCGTGACCAGCCCGAGCACGACGGTCCGGTCGTCGGGCACGTTCTTCAGCGGCTCGAAGCCCCCGGAGCGCGCGTCGTCGTATTCCAGCAAGAAGCGCGAGAAGCGGCTCGCGCGAAACACCTTGGCGGCGATCGGGTCGTAACCGCCGCTGCCGAGGAACTTGCTCTGGTTGTTGCCGCGACACAGATGCAGCGCGAACGTGACGCCAGGATGGTTGCCGATCACCGCGTTGTCCATCTCGACCCCGAGGTCGACGAGGCGCTCCGGGTCCGTCCCGCGGCGGCGAAAGCCCTCGCGCGTGGCCGGATCCAGCAGGAGCGTGTAGGGCGGGCCGTCCATCTGGACGTAGGTGCAGCCCAGACGCACGAGCTCGTCCACCTCGCCGCGCAGGATGTCGACGGCGTCGCTCAGATAGGCGTCGCGCGTCGGATAGGCGGAGGCCGACTTGTCCGGATCGTAGTAGGACGTCGTGTTCAGCGCGCTGATCAAGGTCGCCTTGGTCGGCCGATCGGTGCGCGCCCGGAGGTACGTGAACTCCTCGGCGCACAGGTGGCGACGGCGCTTGAGGCGCGAGACCACGACGGCGCGCTGGAAGAGGAGCTCCTGGCCCTGCTCGTCGCGGAAGGGAATCGCCCAGCCACCGAACTTGTCGAAGCCCTCGATCGAGTCGATGAAGTGGCCGAAGTACGCGTAGCGCCGCATCTCGCCGTCGGTCACGACCGACACGCCGGCGCGCGTCTGCAGGGCCACGGCGTCGTCGACGGCGCGGTCCTCTTCACGCTTGAGCTCGGCATCGGTGATGGCGCCCGACGCATGGCGCCGGCGCGCGTCCTTGAGATAGGCGGGGCGCAGCAGGCTACCGATCACCTCGGCGCGATACGCGTTCGGCGTTCGCATCAGCGGCCGAGGTCTCGCACCACGGCACGCCAGAGCGCGCCGGTTTCGGCGACACCCGGGTCGCGCGGCAGCTTGCGCACCGCGGTCGTGACCAGCACGAGCCGGCTCGCCGGGTCGACGTAGATCGCTTGCCCCCGCACGCCGAGAAACGCGAACATCCGGCGATCACCCGGGAAGATCCACGTCTGGTAGCCGTAGCCGAAAAACGGCGTCGCCGTGAGGGGCCGCAGATGTGGCTGGTCCGCGCGAACGGTCGTGGCGTCCCGGACCCATGCCGCTGGGATGATCTGCCGGCCGCGCCAGTTGCCGTCGTGCGCCAGGAGCAGACCGAGCCGCGCGTAGTCGCGCAGGACCGCGTTGAAGCAGCAGTACGTCACTTCCTGTCCCGAGCGATCGATGATCCAGTCGGCATCGGCCTCGGCGCCGATCGGCTGCCAGATCTTCTCTTGAAGGTAGTCGGCGACCGGGCGGCCGACCGCCGCGGTCAGAACGAGGCCGAGCACCTGGCTTTCGACCGACGCGTACGAGAACTTGGTGCCGGCCGGCACCGCGCGCTCGTTGAACGAGCGCACCGCCGAGACGCCGCCAGCGCCTCTCTGGAGGAACGTGTCGACCGAGAGCTTCGAGACGTCGTCACCGGGCCGGTACTCCTCGACGAAGCGCACGCCCGAGGACATCTGCAGCAGGTGGCGCAGCGACGTGCGCCCGTACTCGGTCCCGGCGAGCCCCGGCACGTACGTCGCAGCAAGATCGTCGACCGAGCGGATGCGCCCCTCCGCGATGGCGATCCCGATCAGCATCGACGTGACCGTCTTGGCCATCGACCACGACGTGAACCGATCGCGATCGGTCCGTGCGTACTGGTAGCGCTCGACGAGAATCGTCTCGGCGCGGGCGACCAGCAGCCCGGTCGCCGGGTTGCGGGCCAGGTAGTCGTCGAGGCCGAAGGTCTGCCCCTGATACTCGTAGCGCAGGATGGGCTCGGAGGCGACCCGCCCGAGCGGCGATGGCGTCGCGGCCCGATGGACCAGACGAGCCGGAAAGATCTCGTCCAGGTGGCTCTGCGAGCCGACCAGGAAGGGCATGCGGAAGAAGGTCGCGCGGTCGCCGAGCGGATAGCCCTCGCGGGCGCCCTGCTCGTCGGCATCCGGTCCGCCCGGGCTGAAGCGAGCGCCGAGCGCGGAGGATTGCGGCGCCGGCGCCGATGACGGACTCGCGCACGCGACGAGGACGATCGAGAGCGCGGCGGCGATGACCCTACGCGGACGATCCATTCACGTCGATCCCGTAGTCGCGCCGTGCGGCCTCGCGGGACACATAGCCCTCGCGCACGTCGCGGCGGATGGCGTCGGGCTCGCGCTCCGACGCCGGGCCGTAGCCCCCGCCGCCGCCCGTCATGATGCGAACGACCTCGCCGGCGGCGATCGGGTGCTGGGTCGCCTTGCGCACCTGGCGCCGCGCGCCGTCCGGCGACGTGATCTCGACGCCGTTCACGGCGCCGTCCTTCCCGCCCCAGAGCCCCCACGGCGGCGTCGCCTTGCGCTCGAGGCTGAAGGTGATGAAGGCCGGCTGCAAGAAATGATATTCGCGCTCGATGCCGAGGCCGCCGCGGTGGCGCCCGGCGCCCCCCGAATCGCGTCGGAGCCCGTAGCGCATGATGCGAATGGTCGGCAGGCGCGACTCGACGACTTCTACCGGATTGTTGCGGGCCGTGGAGCCCGCGAAGATGATCATCGCGGATTCACCGTCGAAGGTCGGCCGGGCCCCGGTGCCGCCCGCATTGAGGTCGCCCTGGATGAAGAGCTTTCCCGTCTGCGGGTGGGTCCCGAAGGCGATCGTCGGCATCTGATCGCCGTACGAACCCGCGGGCACGTCGGCCGGCATCGCCGGCGCCAGCGCGCGCAGCCCCAGATCGAGCAGCAGATTGACCGGCACGTAGTAGCGTGCCGTCGGTGCCGGCTCCTCGGCGGCCAGCACCGAGCGCGGCGGGATCACGACGGTCAGCGGGCGGAAGCAGCCCTCGTCCACCGGGTCGAGCGGCGTCGTCAGGCACTTGATGAGCATCCGGCAGGCGCTGATCGTGATCGCGTCCCCGCAGTTGAACGGCCCCTTCACCTGAGGGTCCGAACCCGTGAAATCGACGGTCATGCCGCCGTCGCCGACGGTGATCGCCATCTCGACGCGCACGGGCCGGTCGAGCGAGATGCCGTCGTTGTCGAAGTGGCCGACCGCTCGATAGACGCCGGCCGGGATCTTCGCGAGCGCGGCGCGCGTGCGTCGCTCCGACTGGGCCATATACACGCGCGTCGCCTCGAGCACGGCCTCGCGCCCGTACTTGGCCAGGACCTCGCGGAAGAACTGATCGCCCGCGCGGCAGACCGCGAGCATCGCCTGGATGTCCTTCAGGGTCCCGCTCTCGACGCGGATGTTCCCGGCGATGATCCGCATCACCTCTTCGTTCAGCTCGCCGCGGTTCACGATCCGCACCGAGCGGAAGCGAAGCCCCTCCTGACGGAAGTCGGTCGAGCCGACCTGCATGGAGCTCGGCACCGGCCCCCCGACGTCGGTCCAGTGAGCCTTCACGGCCACGAAGCCCGCGAGGCGACCTTCCCAGAAGACCGGCGCGGTCATCGCCACGTCGTTCAGGTGGTTACCGTTGCCGGTGTACGGATCGTTGTGGATGAAGACGTCACCCTCGCGGAACGCCTCGACGCCGCGATCGGCGATCGTCGCCTGGATCGGGAACCCGAGGTGCCCCTGGAAGACCGGCAGGCCGATGCCCTGGGCAATCATCTGCACGTCGGGATCGAAGATCGCGCAGCCGAAGTCGAGGCTCTCGCTGATGATGTGGTTGTAGGCGGTCTTGATCAGCGTGATCCGCATGCGATGCGCCGCTGCGTTCAGCGCGGCGCGGATAATTTCGACGGTTATCGCGTCTGGCATGGCTGTTGGATGGTCATCGGGGGGAGCGGTGCTCGCTCCCCCCGATACCCCCCATCGCTCCGGCGGCGTGTACGTCGATTACCAGGCAGCCCTGGTCTTCGATCGAAAGTGTGTCGGCTGCGTCGATGATCGTTGTCGTTCCTGGTTCTTCGATGGCGGCGGGACCAATGAGTTGGTCGCCGGGACGCAGCACGTCCCGTTGATATACGCGGTATTCCAGGTCGTCGCCCGTCAGCGTCGAGTAGATCTTGCGCGTCTCGAACGGTGGTGTCCCGGTGGTTCTCCGAGCGACGGTGGCCAGGCGCGGAGGCTCGAGAGGGAAGACGACGGCGAGACGGAGGTTCAGGAGCTGGACGTCGACCTCGCGCGCCGCGTAGCCGTAGGCACGCTCGTGAGCCGCGTCGAATCGGGCGCGAAGCATCGACCACTCGCCGAGTGCCTCCAGCGCGATCGTCACGGTGTGCTCCTGGCCCAGATAGCGAAGGTCGACGCCGCGGTGCAAGACGGGTGCGCCCACGCCGGGCAAGATCTCGGCGATCTCACGCTGCATCTCCTCGTATCGCGCCTCGGCCCAGGCCGCGTCGGCCCCCTCGAGGGGCACGAGGACGGTCCGAACCAGATCGTGTCTGAGGTCGGTCGCCAGCATCCCCCAGGCCGAAAAGGTCGACGGCGAGGGCGGCACCACGACACGCGGGATCCCGAGCTCGCGGGCGATGGCGACGGCGTGGAGCGGCCCACCGCCGCCGTAGGCCAGGAGCGTGTAGTCCCTCGGGTCGAGACCGCGCTCGGTCGTGATGCTGCGTACCGCCAGCGCCATCTTCACGTCGGCCAGCCGGATAACGCCGGCCGCAGCGGCGGCGCGCGTGAGGCCGAGCGGCGCGCCGATCTTCTCGTCGATGACGTGCACAGCGCTGGCCAGATCCAGCGGCATCGCCCCGCCGAGGAAGCGGGCCGAGTCGATTCGCCCGAGCACCAGGTTGGCGTCGGTCACGGTCGGCTCGCTGCCGCCCCGCGCATAGGACACCGGCCCCGGGTCCGCGCCGGCGCTGTGCGGGCCGAGCGCCAGGGCGCCGCCCGCGTCGATCCACGCGATCGTGCCGCCGCCCGCGCTCACTTCTTTGATGTCGATGACCGGAATCCGCAGCGGACGGCCATCGACGTGGTACTCGTCGGTCGTCTGCACGAGACCGCGCTCGACGATCGCGCACTTGGCGGTCGTGCCACCCATGTCGAACGAGATCAGCCGGTCGGCGCCGAGCACGCGCGACAGGCTCGCGCTGCCCGTCACCCCCGCCGCGGGACCGGATTCGATCGTGTGCACGGGCTTCGATCGCGCCGCGTCGAGCGAGAAGGCGCCCCCGTTCGACTGCGTCACCAGCAGCTGGCCCGTGAAGCCGCGCCCGGCCAGCCCTTTCCCGAACTCGCGGAGATAGCGGTCCATGATCGGCTGCACGTACGCGTTCACGACGGTCGTGCTCGTCCGCTCGTACTCCCGCCATTCTTGCGTGATCCGGTGCGAGGCCGAGACCGACACGCCCGGCATCTCGCCCGCGACGATCCGCGCGGCGCGCGTCTCGTGGGCGGGATCGCGATACGAGAACAGGAAGACGAGCGCCACGGACTGGACGCCGTCGGCGAGTAGCCCGCGG
>CAYVHH010000184.1:0-5227 GCA_964450175.1 uncultured bacterium
CGTGCGGGAACTGCGCTGGCAGCCCGCCGATCCCGGGATCCGGGCGATCGTCCTGGTGCCTGCCCGCACCCTGATGGACGCGGCCCGGACGATGACCAGCGGTGAGCCGGTGCCGGTGGCGTTCAGCCCGGCCAGCGAGCCGGCCCCGGCAGATGCCGGGCCCCAGCCGGTCAGCGGAATGATCAGCTTCGCCAGCCGCGGGCGGCGGCTCACCGGCCGGCTGATCGGCGGTGAGTTCATCCGCTACCAGTCCCGGTTCCCCGACTCGTACGGCTGCCGGGCCGAGGTCCCGGCCGCCTCGTTTATCGAGGCCGTCCGGCGGGTGTCGCTGGTCGCTGACCGGGCCAGCCCGGTCCAGCTCAGCTTCGGCCAGGGCCAGGTGGTGGTCGAGGCGCACACCGAGGGCCGGGCACGGGCGGTGGAGCTGATCTGCACCGGGCGCGAGATCGACGCCGCGGAGATGGAACGGCTGGGCCTCGTGCTCGCGGTATATCCCGCGGCGCGACTGCTTCCGGAGGCGCAGGCGCTCGCCGCCCGAATCTCGGCCAGCGGCCCGATCGCGACGCGGGGCGCCAAGCGCATCATGAACGTCCGGAACGCGGCCGGCTTCGCCGCGGCGCGGGAGCTCTCAGACGCGCTTCGTCACGCGCTGGAGTGGAGCAACGACATCGACGAAGGCATGATCGCGCACCGCGAGCATCGCGCGCCGCGCTTCACGGGACGCTGAGCGCCGAGGCCGGCGCCGCACGCGAGATCGCTAGTCGACGGTGACCGGCTTGATCGCGCGCAGCCGCGGCAGCACTTCGTTCGAGAAGAGGCGGATACTCTTTTCCGATTCGGCGTGGGTCATGAAGCCCGAGCGGCCGACCAGGCTCAGGTGACCGAACCCGCCGACCTTGTCATAGAAGTCCATGACCTGCTTGTAGACGCTGTCCGGGTTGCCCGCAAAGAGGATGCCCTGGGCCATGGCCTGCTCGGCGCTGAGCGACGTGAGGCGCGCGGCGTTTTGCCCCGCCGAGAGCACGCCGCCGGGCCCCGGCTTCGGCGCCGTGCGATAGATCTGCGGCGCGGCCTCGGCCGGCGCGCTGCCGGGCAGGAATCTCGAGTACTGCGGAGCGGACTTGAGGCTCGTGTGGAGAAACCAGAGGAGCTTGCTCCCGACTCGCAGCCCCTCTTCGTCGGTGTCGCCGACGTAGACGAAGGCCGCGTATGCGAAGTTGTCGGTCGTCACCTTGGGCAAGCCCAGCTCGGCGCGCGCCTTGCGATGCGCCGCGTAGGCCCGCTTCGTGCCCTCGGGTCCGCGGAGCACGAGCACGTGCACCATGCCGCGGCGCCCGACCTCGGCGGCGGTTTCGGGGTCCCCGGTGGCCGACCACATGCGTGGATGTGGCTGCTGCCACGGGCGCGGCCAGATGTTGACGTGACGGTGCGTGAAGTGCTTGCCTTCCCAGCTGAACGGGCCGTCGTGATGGCTGAGCGCCTTCTTGATGAGGTCGATCGCCTCCCAGTAGCGCTCGACGTTGTTCACGGGGTTCGCGTTGTTCGACGCCATCTCGGTGCCGCCGGACTTCACGAAGCCGATCTCGAGCCGGCCGCGCGAGATGACGTCCGCCGTCGCGTATTCTTCGGCCACCCGCACCGGATCTTTGCGCAGCGAGATCAGGGTGCCGAGACTCAGGATTCGCACCTGGCGTGTCTGGCGGGCCAGGATGCCGACCAGCAGCGGATTGGCGCCGAGGAGCGAGTTGATCCCGGCGTGATGCTCGACCGCCAGGACGTTCAGGCCGAGGTCGTCGCACAGGAGGAACTCGTCGATGACTTCCTCGAACAGGTCGGCGGCCACCTTCGGATCGCAATAGCGATTGGGCAGGCTGGCGCGGACCGAGTCCGTCGCGTTGAGGACTTCCTGTGGCACGAACGGGTACGGCACCTCGCATTGCCACCACGCGTCCATCGTGCTGTCTCCCCCGAGCCGCGTCAGCGATTCAAGAACTTCACGACCGTGTCGACGAAGGCTCTGGCCTGCTCGATCTCGGGATGATGTCCGGCGCGCTCGATCAGCTCGAAGCGCGAGCCGGGGATCAGGCCGCTGTAGGCACGCCCGTACGACGGCTTCACGATGCCATCGCTGGCGCCCCACACGACCAGGGTCGGTAGCGTGATGCGGCGCAGCCAGCGCTTGAGCTGCGGATTGTACATGTACGGATTCCAGCCGTAGAGGCAGAGCGCCTCCCAGTTCCGGGCGCGGACGACGAGCTCGTCGTCGGACAGGGCGTCGAGATCGGGTGTCCACGTCGCGGGATCGTGCCAGCTTCGCCGCTGAACCTCCTGCGGCGACGTGTTGAACACGTCGAGGATGTCCGGCGTCTCGCGGTCGCCGACCTTGATGCCGAACGCGTCGACCAGCACGAGCCCGTCGAGCCGATGGGAGCACGTGACGGCGATCTCCGCGGCGAGCCATCCGCCGAACGAGAGCCCCATCAACGTGATCTTCTCGTGCGGCAGCGCGTCGAGCACGTCCAGATAGAAGTGGACGAGGTCGTACACGGTCTCGAAGTCGGCCGGGCGCGCCGACCGTCCGAAGCCTGGATGCGATGGCGCGATGATCTCGGCGTGATGGCCGAGCATCTCCAGAAAGGGCGCCCGCGGCTCGACGGTCTGCGCTCCGTGCAGCAGCAGCACGGGACGACCGGCGCCGCGTCGCAATACTTCCAGCTCGATTCCTCCGACGACGAGCCCCGCTGACATAGCTCCTCCGCGCTTCGAGCGCATAGGGTAGCATGCGTGGGGGTGACCTCATGGACATGGTCGTTCGCGTGCTCTTGCTCGGACTGGTCGTGGTGGCGATCGGTGTAATCGGAGACGCGCGCGCCCAGACGCCGGCGCCGGCTCAGGCGCCGACACCGGCCCCGATCGTGGGCAACATCTATTCCGTCACGTACATCGAGGTCATGCCGATCTCGAAGGCGGAGGCCGCCACCGTGCTCCGCCGCTACCGCGAGGCCACGCACAAGGAAGGCGGCAATCTGCGCTGCGAGGTCGTGCAGCGCATCGACCAGCCGCACCAGTTCGCGATCCTCGAGATCTGGAAGGACCAGGGGGCGTTCGAGGCTCACGGCAAGAGCCCCAGCACCTCCGAGACGCGCGAGAAGATCGCCTTCATCCGCAACGCGCCGACCGACGAGCGGGTGCACACCGCGCTCTCGATCGGTCCGATCGACGCGCCGGCCTCGCGCGGCGGCATCTACGTCGCGACGCACGTGGACGTCATTCCCCCGCGCAAGGACGATGGCGTCGTCGCCCTCAAGCGCCTGGGCGAGGACAGCCGGCGTGATCACGACAACCTCCGCTTCGAGGTCGTCCAGCAGATCAGCCGGCCGAATCACTTTACGGTGGTCGAGATCTGGCGCGACGCGAAGGCCGTCGAGACGCACTCGATGGCGGCACCGACGCGCGAGTTCCGCGACAAGCTCGCCACGATGACGGGCGCCCTGTACGACGAGCGGGTGTATCGCGCCATCGACTAGCAATCGGGGGCCCCGAATGGTTGCCCCGGAGAGTTCGAGGTCATGCTCCGAGAAGTGATCAGGACCGAGCGCCTGGTCCTTCGACCGTGGTCGCTCGACGACGCCGACGATGTTGCCCGCTACGCCAACGACGCGGAGTGGAGTCGGTACCTGCGAATTGCGCAACCCTATTCTCTGGAGGATGCGCAAAAATTCATCGCCAGGCAGATGTCGCTGAATCGTGACGAGTACCCGTCGTGGGCCATCGAGCATGAGGCCCGCGTCGTGGGCGGAATCAATCTGCGGCTGCTCTCCGACCTTCGCATCGGCGTGCTGGGGTACTCGATCGCCCGGGCATTCTGGGGACGCGGCCTGGCCACCGAGGCCGCTCGCGCCATCGTGGGCGCGGCGTTCGAGGGGTGCCCAACGCTCACACGCGTCAGGGCGCTGGTCGATGCGCGCAACCGTGCATCCCTTCGAGTGCTCGAGAAGATCGCGATGAGGCGTGAAGGCGTTCTTTCGTTGGGCCGCCTTGGCCATGACGGTCCGGTGGACGAGGTCTGGTGTGCGATATCGCGAAGCGAGTGGGCAGCCGAACAGGCGACTGGTCGGTGAAGGGTGACGCCGACAACTTCGAAGAGCTCCGGCGCTTCCAGCGCGCCGCCTGCGGCATGGCGGGCTTTGCCGGCCGGCATATGGGCATTGGGATTCGGGTCGCTGTTCATGGACATCTCCTCGGAGCTGATCCACAGCCTGCTGCCGGTATTCATGGTCACCGTCCTGGGTGCCTCGATGGTCGCGGTCGGCATCATCGAGGGCGTGGCGGAAGCGACCGCCGCGATCATGAAGGTCTTCTCGGGGGCTCTCAGCGATTACCTCGGCAAGCGCAAGGTCTTGATGGTTCTCGGCTATACGCTCGCCGCGTTCACCAAACCGATTTTCCCGCTGGCGACCTCGGTCAGCTGGGTATTCGCAGCACGGTTTGTGGATCGCGTCGGCAAAGGGATCCGCGGTGCACCACGCGACGCGTTGGTGGCCGACCTCACGCCACCGCACATGCGGGGCGCGGCCTATGGACTTCGCCAGGCGCTCGATTCGGTCGGCGCCTTGACCGGCCCGCTGCTCGCAGTGGCGCTCATGATCTGGCTCGCCAACGACATCAGAATGGTCATGTGGATCGCGGCGCTGCCGGCATTCATCGCGGTGGCGTTGTTGCTCGTCTATGTGCGCGAGCCCGAGCGCACGAATGCCGGCGGCCCAGCCAGGACGCCGCTTACCGCCGCTGACGTCAAGCGCCTCCCGTTGCGCTATTGGCTCGTCGTGGTGCTCGGAGGCGTCTTTACGCTGGCGCGCTTCAGCGAGGCGTTTCTGGTGCTGCGCGCCCAGGACGTCGGGCTCGAGCTCAGCTACATTCCCCTCGTGATGGTCGTGATGAACGTCCTTTACGCCGGGGCCGCCTATCCAGCCGGGGCCGCGGCGGACCGCGTCAGCCCGCGCACGTTGTTGTTTCTCGGCCTGGTTCTGCTCGTAGCAGCGGATGTTGCGCTTGCCGTTGCCGCATCGCCGCTGATCGTATTCGCCGGGGCCGGACTATGGGGGCTGCACATGGCTTTCACGCAAGGCCTGCTGTCGAAGCTTGTCGCCGACATCGCTCCGACAGAGCTGCTGGGCACGGGTTTCGGGATATTCAATCTTGTGAGTGGCGCCGCGCTGCTGCTCGC
>CAYVHH010000185.1:0-6314 GCA_964450175.1 uncultured bacterium
TACTTTCGGACGACGGACGTGACGGGGGTGTGCACGTTGCCGGCGGGGGTGGAGATGGTGATGCCGGGGGACAACGTGACGATGGCGATCGAGCTGATCGTGCCGATCGCGATGGAGAAGGAGCTGCGGTTCGCGATCCGGGAGGGTGGGCGGACGGTGGGCGCGGGCGTCGTCACGGAGATCGTGGAGTAGGCGATGCGCGACATCATCTCGCTCGCGTGCTCGACGTGCCAGCGGCGGAACTACGCGACGACGAAGAATCGTCGCACGCACCCCGATCGCCTGGAGCTCAAGAAATATTGCCGGTGGTGCCGCAAGCACACACCACACAGAGAGACCAAGTAGCTCGGGATAGGGGTGTAGCTCTAACGGCTAGAGCACCGGACTCCAAATCCGGGGGATGGGGGTTCGAATCCCTCCACCCCTGCCATTGTTCGGCGGACTAGGGAGCAGATGGATTTTCTGAAGCGCGCACAGGAGTTCGTCCGAGAGGTTGTGGCGGAGTTTCGCAAGGTGGCGTGGCCCAGCCGCCAGGAGCTGATCAACTCCACGGTCGTCGTGATCACGGTGACCGTGGTGGTGTCGCTCTTCCTCGGCGCCGTGGACGTCGTGCTGGCGCGGTTGGTCGAAAGGATTTTGCGATGAGCGACGACGCGACGGCGGCGACCACGAGCAAGCAGTGGTTCGTCGTGCACACGTATTCGGGATTCGAGAACAAGGTCAAGGAGGCGATCGAGTCGCGCGCGAAGATCTTCGGGATGTCCGAGCGGATCACGCGCGTGCTCGTCCCGACCGAGAAGGTCGTCGAGGTCCGCAACAAGCAGAAGCGCGAGACCGAGCAGAAGTTCTTCCCGGGCTACGTGCTGGTCGAGATGGAGCTGACGGACGACACGTGGCATCTCGTGCGCTCGACGCCCAAGGTCACGGGATTCGTCGGCTCGGGCTCGAAGCCGGTCGCGCTGCCTCACGACCAGGTCGACGACATCCTGCGGCAGATGGAGGCCGGCGCCGAGAAGCCGAAGCCCAAGTCCGTGTTCGCGCGCGGCGACAAGGTGCGCGTCATCGATGGACCGTTCGTCAACTTCCAGGGTGTGGTGGACGACATGAACCCCGAGCGCGGGCGGATGAAAGTGGTCGTGCCGGTCTTCGGCCGGCCCACGTCCGTCGAGCTCGAGTACTACCAGGTGGAGCGGATCTGATGCGTGCGGCGGCGAATAGGACCACGCGATGAAGAAAGTCCAGGCGATCGTGAAGCTGCAGATCCCGGCCGGCAAGGCGAATCCGTCGCCGCCGGTGGGCCCGGCGCTCGGCCAGCACGGCGTCAACATCATGGAGTTCTGCAAAGGCTTCAACGCGCAGACCGGCGGGCAGGACGGCCTCATCCTGCCGGTGGTGGTGACGATCTTCCAGGACCGGTCGTTCACGTTCATCGTGAAGACGCCGCCGGCCGCCGTGCTCCTGAAGCGCGCGGCGGGGATCGCGAAGGCGTCGGCCGTCCCGCACAAGGACAAGATCGGCAAGGTCACGCGCCAGCAGGTGCGCGACATCGCGCAGACCAAGCTCGTGGACCTGAACACGGACTCGATCGACTCCGCGATGCGGATCATCGAGGGCACCGCCCGGAGCATGGGCATCGATGTGGTCTAGTGAGCCGCAGGACGTCGCGGGGCTGGGGCCCTGCCGTCCGAGGCGAGCATAAGAGCGGCGAGGAGACATCATGGCGACGATCGTTCGAAGACGGGGGGGCAAGCGCTACGAGGCGGCCGCGGCGAAGATCGCCCCGGACAAGCAGTACACCCTCGAGGAGGCGGTCGGCATCTTGAAGAGCATGCCGGCGACGAAGTTCGACCAGTCGGTCGATCTGTCGTTCCGGCTGGGCGTCGATCCCAAGCACGCGGACCAGATGGTCCGCGGCGCGGTCGTGCTGCCCCACGGCATCGGCAAGACCGTGCGCGTCGCCGTCTTCGCCAAGGGCGAGAAGGAGCGCGAGGCGCGCGAGGCCGGCGCGGACGTGATCGGCGCCGAGGACCTCGTCGAGCGCGTGCAGGGCGGCTGGATGGAGTTCGACACGGCGGTCGCGACGCCGGATCTCATGGGACAGGTCGGCCGGCTCGGTAAGGTGCTGGGCCCGCGCGGGCTCATGCCGAACCCGAAGCTCGGGACCGTGACATTTGACGTCGGCCGCGCGGTGCGCGAGGCCAAGGCCGGCAAGGTCGAGTTCCGCGTGGACAAGGCCGGGAACGTGCACACGCCGATCGGCAAGCACTCGTTCGCCGCCAATCAGCTCGCGGCCAACGGCATGGCGCTCATCGAGGCGATCGTTCGGGCGAAGCCGGCGGCGGCAAAGGGCGTCTATCTGCGGTCGCTGACCCTCTCGACGACGATGGGGCCCGGTGTCCCGATCGACGCGGTGGCGGTGGCCAATCTGTTCAAGAAGGCCGTCTAGGACAAACGGGGAGCATCAGGTGCCAACGCAAGAGAAGGTCGCGGCGGTCGAGGACCTGAAATCGAGGTTGGACGGCGTAAAGACCGTGGTGCTCACGGAGTACCGCGGCCTCACGGTCCAGGAGCTCAGCGAGCTGCGCAAACAGCTTCGCGCAGTCTCGGCGGAGTACAAGGTCGTCAAGAATCGGCTGGCGCGCCTCGCCATCCAGGCGTCCGTGTTCGAAGGGCTCGGCACGCATCTCAAGGGCCCGACGGCGGTCATCCTCTCGAAGCAGGATCCGGTCGCGGTGGCCAAGGCGCTGCACGCGTTCGCGCGCGCTCACCAGGCGCTGGCAATCAAGGCAGGCTACGTCGAGGGGCAGATGCTGCCGCCGCCCGGGCTCAAGGCCCTCGCCGATTTGCCGTCGCGCGAGGCGCTTCGTGCGCAGATCGTCGGCGCGATCCAGGGCGGCCTGGCCACCTTGGTCGGGTTGATCTCGGCGCCGCATCGCGAGCTCGCGTACATCCTGCAGCAGCGCGGCGCGGCGGCGGCCGCCGAAGCCGCCAAGACGGACGCCAAGACCGAATAAATCGTCACGGGCGATATCGCCGGGCGCGCGCCGCGCCCGGCGACTGAGTGGAACGTAGCGGGAGACAGCGGCGCGGCATCGACGGGCTCGGCCCGGTGCCGACCCAGTACAAAGGAGATCGAGATGGCGACGGTAGACGAAATCGCGGAGATGCTCGACAAGCTAACCCTGCTGGAGGCGGCCCAGCTCTCGAAGCAGCTGCAGGAAAAGTGGGGCGTGTCCGCGGCGGCGCCGATGGCGGTCGCGGCGGTCCCGGGAGCGGCCGGCGGTGGGGCAGCCGGAGCGGCGGTGGCCGAGGAGAAGACCGAGTTCGACCTCATCCTGAACGCGGCGGGCGAGAAGAAGATCCAGGTCATCAAGGTCGTCCGCGAGCTCACCGGGCTCGGCCTCAAGGAAGCCAAGGATCTGGTGGACGGCGCGCCGAAGCCGGTGAAGGAGCGGGTCACGAAGGCCGAGGCCGACGACATGAAGAAGAAGCTCGAGGAGCAGGGCGCGACGGTGTCGATCAAGTAGCGAGCCGGTCTCAACGGGGAAGCGCGGACGCGTACGCGGCGGCTTGAGCCGCCGCAATCCCTAGCAGGAGACCTCGGATGGGGCGGTGGTCCCGTCCGATAGAGGAGAGGGTATGGCAGGCACTATTCAATGTGGGCGCCGCAGCCGCAAAGACTTCGGCAAGATCCCGTCGATCGTCGAGATTCCGAACCTGATCGAGGTTCAGAAGCGATCGTACGAGACCTTCCTGCAGAAGGACGGACCGGCTGACCGGCGTGAGGAGCTCGGACTGCAGGCGGTCTTCAAGTCGGTGTTTCCGATCGCCGACTACAACGACAACGCGCTGCTCGAGTTCGACTCGTACCACTTCGGCGAGCCGAAATACACGGTCGAGGAATGCCACGACCGCGGCATGACCTTCGCGATTCCGCTGAAGGTGACGCTCCGGCTCGTCGTGTTCGACCACGACAAGGAAGCCAAGACCAAGACGATCCGCGAGCAGCGCGGCCAGGAAGTCTATCTGGGCGAGCTGCCGCTGATGACCGACAAGGGCACGTTCATCATCAACGGCACCGAGCGCGTGGTGGTGAGCCAGCTGCAGCGCTCGGCCGGCGTGTTCTTCGACGACGACAAGGGCAAGACCCTCGCGTCGGGCAAGCCGCTCTTCTCGGCGCGGGTCATCCCCTATCGCGGATCGTGGGTCGAGTTCGACTTCGACGCCAACGACATCCTCCATGTCCGGGTCGACCGCCGACGCAAGATGCTGGCGACGGCGTTCTTGCGGGCGTTCTGGTTCCTGGAGCGGAACGTCATCCTCTCCGACGAGGAGATCCTGGCGCACTTCTACGAGCCGGAAGAGGTGCTGTCGTTCGAGGACGGCAACGCGTGGGTGAAGCTCTCCGCCGAGGCCCACACCGGCACGCGGCCGGCGGACGACGTCAAGGCGCCCCGCCACAAGGAGCCGCTGGCGACGGCCGGCAAGCCGCTGACCGCGAAGGTGCTCGAGAAGCTGCTCGAGGCGAACGTCGAGAAGATTGCCGTGCGCGCCGAGTCGCTCGTCGGGCGCCGGACCGCGTCGCGCATCGTCGACACGGAGAGCGGCGAGGTGCTGGTACAGACCAACGCCGAGATCACCTCGACCGTGCTCTCGCAGGTGATGAGCCGGCGCGTGGCGCCGTTCAAGCTCCTGGTGCTGAGCCCGGGCAAGGTCGACCAGTCGATCTACGAGACCCTGGCGCGGGATCACTTCAAGAATCCGGACGAGGCGCTCGTCGAGATCTATCGTCGCCTGCGGCCCGGGGATCCGCCGACCGTCGAGTCGGCGCGCGCGCTGTTCCGTGGCATGTTCATGGATCCGCGGCGCTACGATCTGGCCCGTGTCGGCCGCTTCATGATCAACGAGAAGCTCGGCATGGAGGCGCCGGCCAACGCCAAGACGATCCGCAGCGAGGACATCATCTCGGTCATCCGGCACCTGATGCTGGTGCGCCTGGGGACGAAGGCGACCGACGACATCGACCATCTCGGCAACCGGCGTGTGCGGTCGGTCGGCGAGCTGCTCGAGAACCAGTTCCGGGTCGGCCTGACGCGGATGGAGCGGGCGGTCAAGGAGCGGATGTCGATCTCCGACATCACGAACCTGATGCCGCACGACCTGATCAACGCCAAGCCGGTCTCGGCGGTGGTCAAGGAGTTCTTCGGCTCGTCCCAGCTCTCGCAGTTCATGGACCAGACGAATCCGCTGGCCGAGCTGACCCACAAGCGCCGGCTCTCGGCCCTCGGTCCCCGCGGTCTGAGCCGCGAGCGGGCGGGTTTCGAAGTCCGCGACGTCCATCCGACGCACTACGGCCGGATCTGCCCGATCGAGACGCCCGAGGGCCCGAACATCGGCCTGATCTCGTCGCTGTCCACGTATGCCAGGACCAACGAGTTCGGGTTCATCGAGACGCCGTACCGCAAGGTCGTCAACGGGCGCGTCACGGACGAGATCGACTTCCTGACCGCGCTGAAGGAAGAGAAGTTCGTCATCGCCCAGGCCAACGCCGAGATCGACCGCACCGGGAAGTTCGTCCAGGAGCGGGTGTCGGCGCGCAAGGGCGGTGAGTTCCGCATGGTGTCGCCGGAAGAGCTGCACTACATGGACGTGTCGCCCAAGCAGCTCGTCTCGGTGGCCGCCTCGCTGATTCCGTTCCTCGAGAACGACGACGCGAATCGGGCGCTCATGGGCTCGAACATGCAACGCCAGGCGGTGCCGCTGCTGCAGCCGGAAGCGCCGCTGGTCGGCACGGGCATGGAGCACGTGGTGGCGCGCGACTCGGGCGCCGTCATCGTCGCCAAGCGGCCCGGCGTGGTCGAATACGTCGCGGCCGACCGCGTCGTGGTGCGCGCCGAGGGCCGATCGAAGAAGGCCGATCCGGTGCAGGATCTGCCGCTCGACATCTTCAACCTGACGAAGTATCGGCGCTCGAACCAGAACACGTGCCTGAACCAGAAGCCGATCGTGAAGAAAGGCCAGCGGGTGCAGCAGGGCGACATCATCGCCGACGGCCCGGGCACCGATCAGGGCGAGCTGGCGCTCGGCCGCAACGTGCTCGTCGCCTTCATGCCGTGGGGCGGGTACAACTTCGAGGACGCGATCCTGGTCTCCGAGCGGCTCGTGAAGGACGACCGCTTCACGTCGATCCACATCGAGGAGTTCGAGATCCAGGCGCGCGACACGAAGCTGGGGAAGGAAGAAGTCACCCGGGACATTCCGAATGTCTCCGAGGAAGCGCTGAAGGACCTCGACGAGTCCGGCATCGTGCGCAT
>CAYVHH010000186.1:0-11955 GCA_964450175.1 uncultured bacterium
CAGCCGTTTCGCGGCCGCCGGACGGTCCAGAGAGATGGTCGGGGCGAGAGGATTTGAACCTCCGACTTCACGGTCCCGAACCGTGCGCGCTACCAGGCTGCGCTACGCCCCGACGCAACGCGCTTATTGTACAGGGTCGTCGGGCCTGCACAAGGTCGTCAGGTCTCCCAGGCGTACTTCCCGACAAGCTTGACGAATTTGCACTCGCCGCAGAGACGGGTCTTCATCTCGCCGCGGACCTTCTCGACCACCGTCAGGGTCTGGTTCGCGACATCCCCGACCGGCACCACCAGGCGCCCGCCCTCAGCGAGTTGCTGGAAGAGCGGAGGAGGCACCGACGGGCCGCCCGCGGTGACCAGGATCCGGTCGAAGGGCGCTTCGTCGGGCCAGCCGAGCGTGCCGCTGCCGACGCGCACCCAGACGTTGTCGTAGCCGAGCTGCTCCAGGAGGGCCCGCGCGCGCTCGGCCAGGCGCGACAATCGCTCGATCGAGCAGACCCGCCGCGCCAGCTCCGCCAGCACCGCGGTCTGATAGCCCGAGCCGGTCCCGACCTCGAGCACCTTTTCCTGGCCTCGCAGCTCGAGGAGCTGGCTCATCAGCCCGACGATGTAGGGCTGGGAGATCGTCTGCTCCTCACCGATCGGAAGCGGGTGGTCGCCGTGAGCGCGATCGCGGAGCGGCACTTCGACGAAGAGATGGCGCGGCACCCGGCGCATCGCGGCCAGCACGCGCTCGTCGGTGACCCCGCGCTGCACGAGCTGCTCCTCGACCATCCGGGCGCGGGCCGTTTCGTACGCGTCGCGCGTCCGCTCCACTACCCTCTCCGTGGCTTCCTCTTGGGCGCGGCCGCGGGCGCTCGGCGAGGCGCTCGGCCGGCCTCGCTCAGGAACTGGGCGTTGAGACCGCCTTGCCAGTCGCCGAGCTGCACGAGCGCGCGATGGTTCGTGAGATCGAGGTGCAGAGGCGTCAGCGAGACGTAGCCGTCGTGCACCGCGCCCATGTCGGTGCCTTCCAGATCGTCCCAGCGCGCTTCCCCACCGCCGATCCAGTAGTGGCTCCGTCCGCGCGGGTCGGCCTGCTCGACGATCTTCTCCTTGTAGACGCGATGGCCGAGACGCGTCATCCGGATTCCACGCGGCGGCTGGGACGGCACGTTGACGTTGATGAGCGTGTTGCCGGGCATGCCGCCGACGAGCACGCGCATCGCGACCAGGCGCGCCACACGCCCGGCGATCTCGAAGTCGCCGCCGTCCAGGAGCGACACCGCGATCGACGGCACGCCCAGGATGGTCCCCTCCATCGCGGCCGAGACGGTGCCGGAATACGTGACGTCGTCACCCAGATTGGCGCCGTGGTTGATGCCCGAGACCACCAGTACGGGCGGCTCCGGCAAGAAGCCGAGGACGGAGAGGTTCACGCAGTCGGACGGCGTGCCGTTGACCGAAAATCGACGCTCGCCGAGCTTGAGCGGCCTGAGCGGCCGGTGCAAGGTCAGCGCGTGGCCGCAGGCGCTCTGCTCGCGCTCGGGCGCGATGACGTACACGTCTCCGAGCTCGACGAGCGCCTTTTCGAGCGCTGCGAGACCCGCGGCGTGCACACCGTCATCGTTGGTGAGGAGTACGACGGACATAGCTAAAGACGAGAAAAATGGTCGGGGCGAGAGGATTTGAACCTCCGACCCCATGACCCCCAGTCATGTGCGCTACCGGGCTGCGCCACGCCCCGACCGCTAGGCGTAAATTGTCGCAGATATCCCGAGACCCTTCAAGGACCGAGGCGCGCGCGCAGGACGCCGAGGCGATCCCGGATGCGCTTGAGCGTCTCCGCATACGTGGCTTCCTTCATGCCGAGCTCGAGCTGGTCGGTGCGTCGCGACTCGCTGATCAGCCGCTTCTTGGCGCCCTCGAGCGTGAGGCGCTCCTCGTATAGGAGTGTCTTGATACGCTGGACCAGCTCGAGGTCGCGCGGGCGGTACAGGCGCTGGCCCGCCGGATTCTTCTTGGGCCGAAGCAGCTTGAATTCCGACTCCCAGTAGCGAAGGACGTAGGCAGGGATACCGGTGATCGACTCCACTTCACCGATACGATAGTAGAGCTTTTCTGCGACTTCCGTGGTCACGCCGTTACGTTGATCCGTTGTTTGAGCCCCTTACTTGGTTTGAAGGTGAGCACCTTGCGCGCGGTGATCTCGATCGATTCGCCGGTCTGGGGATTCCGTCCCCGCCGCGAAGCCTTCCGGCGGATGCGGAAATGACCGAAGCCGACGATCTTCACGTCCTCGCCCTTCTCGAAACAGCGGAAGATGATGTCGAACACGGATTCGACCACCGAGGACGACTGCCGCTTCGAAAGTCCGTGGTTGGCCACGGCATTGACCAGATCGTTCTTCGTCACGGTTGGAAGTCACCTCCCCCTGGGGACGCGGCGTGGAGCGCCCACGCGTCCCCGGCGGTCACTGCCCGCCTCGCGCGATGAAGGGCGTGTACCCCTTCTGCTGGAGCTCGCGCAAGGTCGACGTCGCGGTCGACTTGTCGTCGAACGGGCCGACACGCACGCGGTACAGGGTTCCGTCGCTCGCCATGCTGGCGCTGCTCGGCGTCGTCGGCGACGGCGCCGGACCGCTGGCGGCGCGGCGGACCTGCACCTTGAGTCCGTCGACCGCGAGATCCTTCGAGAGCGCGACCGCATCACGCAGCGGCATGCTCGGCTTCACGACCACGCCCGCCCCCGACGGCTCGGCGCTGAGCCCCTTGGCCGAGAGCTTCGCGTTGATGTCCGCGGGCGCGCCGCCGGTCACGTACACGTCGTACCGATCGCTCGGCGATCCCGACGCGTGCGGCGCGCTCGGCGCCGCGCCGCGAGCCGTCTTGATGCCGCTCGCCGACGTCTCTTCCACGTTGTACTTCTGCTCGCGCAGGCGCGTGGCGACCTTCTTGGCCGTGTCAGGATTCTTGAAGGCGCCGACCTGCACGAAATATTCGCCGGGTCCCGTCGGGCTCGGTGCGGACGGCGCACGCGGCGTACGTGCCGCCGGCTGCTCCTTCGGCGTCGAGCTCTTGCTCGCGATGATGTTCTTGCTCGACTCGGATTTCTTCGGAGCCGGCGCCGGCGTTTCTGTCGCCGGCGTCATCGACGTCGGCGCGGGATTCTCGCTCGTCGCGGGTCTGTCCATCGCCGCCGGCTTGTCGACCGCGGGTGATTTCTCCGGCGCGGGCGGCGCCATGGGCGCGCTCGCGACGGGCGGCGTCGATGGTGCGACCGGTGCGGGCGCCGGGGTCATCTCGGGCTTGCCGAGCGCGGTCGTCTTCGGCGCGGGCTGATTGGCGATCTCGAGCACGTAGGGAACTGCGACGGCGGCGACGACTCCGAGCACGATCACCACGAGAATCGCACGGAACCACAGTGCCGAAAAAATCGAGCGCCGTCCTTCGTCTTCGAAGCGCTCGTCGTCGTAATCGTGATCGTCGCGCGGGCGCTCAGGATCCGCCATGCGCGTCATCTTAGCATAGACGTTGGGCTTTCCATGCTTTCAGCGCGCGTCCGGGCGAAAACCAGGTCGCCGATCAGGGCCTCGGCCGCCCCCCGGGTGTCATTGGTGTCGATCATGACGGCAACCTCGCCGACCCGGGGGGGCTGGCGACCGAAGAGGGCCGCGTAGTCCCTGGCGACGTCGCGCTGCTCCACGCGCCAGGTCTCGGCCTGCCGCCGCCCCGACGCCACCACGATGATCTTGACGTTGGCGGCCTTCGTGCTCGTGAGGTGCGTGCCCACCGGCGCCCGGCTGTCCCAGACGTAGCCGATCACGTCGCTGTTCTTCAGTGGCGCCGGCCAGCGCGGGAAGATCACGTAGACCTGCGCCGCCTGGTCGTCCGTCGCGCGCTCGCGCACGTCACCCTCGGCCGGCAGCCGGACGACCTTCCAGGCCCACGAGAGAAACGGAAACTCGTTCAGGTCGACCACGACGTCGCGATAGAGGGCGAACGACGACTGCTCGCTCCGGAGCCTGAGCGCCAGATGTGCCTCGTCCCGGACGAGCTCGACCGAGGCATGGCCCACGAACTCCTTGGCCGTCCAGCCCACCGGGACCCCGTCGGCCGGAAGACGCAGCGGCGCCCGGTCGCTGACGCGTACGTGAATTCGCCCGTCGGCGTCGGGGAGGGGGATCGGCCGCTGTCCCGTCTTCTTGCTCGTCGAGTCGGCGGTGGGCGGCGTGGCCGCCGCCGGCGGCGTCACCACTCGGGCGACCGTCCCGCCGGACCGCCCCCCTGGACCAAAGTAGAAGGCGCGAAGGCGCGGGACCGTCACCACGGCGATCGCTCCGGCCAGGACGACGAGGACCACGGAGAAGCGCCAGATGCCGAGGCGCGCCCACCAGTCCTTGAGGCTCACCGCCGCACTCGCCTCGCGCGTGTCCTCGAGCCTGTCGCCTTCCGCAACGAGAGCCGGATCGGTGAGCCCGCGAGCCCGAACGCATGCCGGAGCGACTTCACCAGGTAGCGCTCGTAGGAGAAGTGGATGTCGTTGGGCCGGTTCACTCGCAGCGCGAAGGTCGGGGGCTCGATCGCGACCTGCGAGGCGGACTGGACGGTCAGCGGATCGCCCCGCAGAGACGCCGGGCGACGTGCGACCGCGGCGCGCAAGGCTTCCGTGACGGCGTTGCCGGGAATGCGGCGCCGCGCTTCCGCCGCGACCTGCGCGATCGTATCGAAGAGCTCGGGAATGCCCTCCGGCCTCGTCGCCGACGTGAAGCACACGGGGGCGTAGTCCAGGAAGGGCAGCCGGTCGCGGATCTGCTCGACGACCTCGGCTTTCCGGACCATGCCGCCGGGCACGAGATCCCATTTGTTGACGACGATGATGGAGGCGCGGCCGGCGTCGTTGGCGTACCCGGCGATGTGCGCATCCTGAGCGGCGATGCCCTCGGAGGCGTCGACGACCACCAGCGCCACCTGGCACCGCTCGAGGCTCTTGAGCGCCATGACGACGGCGAGCTTCTCGAGCGCCTCCTGCACTCGCCCCTTGCGGCGGATCCCGGCGGTGTCGACCAGCACGTAGGTCCGCCCCTCGTAGACGAGGGTCGTGTCGACGGCGTCGCGGGTCGTGCCGGGCTCCGCGTGGACGAGCACGCGCTCGGCGCCGACCATCGCGTTCACCAGCGACGACTTGCCGACGTTGGGGCGCCCCACGACCGCCACGTGCACCGTGGTCTCGGGCCGCGACGCAGGGGTCGCGGGCGCCGGGCAGCGCTCGCGCAGCATCTCGAGGAGCTCGGCGATGCCGCGCCCGTGCTCGGCCGAGACGGGGACCGGATCGCCGAAGCCCAGGCGGTAGAGATCCGCCAGGGCGCCCTCCTGGGCGGCGGCGTCGACCTTGTTCGCCGCCAGCACGACGGCGCGCCCGCTGCGCCGCAGGATCCGCGCGATCTCGATGTCGAGCGCGGTGGGACCGTCCCGCGTGTCCACCACGAAGACGACGAGATCCGCTTCCTCGACCGCGGCGAGCACCTGGCGGCGAACGCCCTCGATCAAGGGCTCCTCGGACGAGGGATCGAAACCGCCCGTGTCGACCACCGTCGCCTGCCAGCGCTCGAAGCTCACGCGGCCGTAGAGGCGGTCGCGCGTCACGCCGGGCGTGTCGCGGACGAGCGCCTGCCGCCTGCCGACGAGACGGTTGAAGAGCGTCGACTTGCCGACGTTCGGGCGCCCGACGATCGCGATGATCGGACGGATCATCCGGGTCGCTCCCCTGTCAGGAATCGCGGATCGCGTTGAGCAGTGCGCTCGGTGTCGGCTGGACGACCTTGACGGGCACGCCGAGGTCGCGCGCCAGGTCGGCCGGTATCAGGTCGTCGAGGAAGATCCCGTCGCCGTCGCGCACCGCCACCGCCGGCACCAGCACCGCGCGGCCGAGGTCGGGTTGGACCGCCAGATGTCGCTGGATGTCGCGCCCCGTGAGAAGCCCCGCCACCCCGATCGCCGGACCGAAGAACTCGTTGGGAACTGCCGCGACGCGAATCGTCGCCGGGTCGAACCCGGCGTCGGCGAGCAGCTCGCGCAGCCGCGGCGCGAACAGGGTCCCGGTCACGACCGTCAGCGCGTCCGCGCGCTCGACGCGCGTGCGCGTCGCGATCGAACGGTGGAAGCCGTCCTCGAATCGCCGGACGAGGCCGATCCCATCTTCGGCGATGGCGAAGCCCTCGTACGCGGCCGCGGGCGGAAGCGGCAGGCCCGCGAGCAGGTAGATCTCGTCGGCCAGGAACACGAACCGGCTGCCCAGCTGCGCGAGCCAGCGCCTCTGCCACCGGTCGGCCGTCGTCACGAGCGCGCGCGCCTCGTCAGGCGTGAGGCTGCGCAGCGCGGGAAGCCGCTCGCGATGGCGGGTCAGCCCGACCGGAACGATGGCCGTCGTCGCGACGTGCGGGTGCAGCGGGGCCAGTTCGCCCACGGTGCGCTCGAGATGGGTGCCGTCGTTCAGGTCGGGACACAGCACGATCTGCGCGTGCATCCGGATGCCGGCCTTGGCCAGCCGCTCGAGCCGAGGCAGGATCTCGGCCGAGTGCCGCGGCCGGCCGAGCAGCGCATACCGAAGCTCCGCATCGGTCGCGTGGACCGAGATATAGAGCGGCGACAACCGCTGCTCGATGATCCGCTCGAACGACGCCTCGTCGAGGTCGCTGAGCGTGATGTAGTTGCCGTGCAGGAACGAGAGTCGGAAGTCGTCGTCCTTCACGTAGAGGCTCTTCCGCATGCCTTTCGGAAGCTGGTGGATGAAGCAGAACACGCACTTGTTCGCGCACGTCGCGATGTCGCCCGGGCGCGGCGGCGCCAGCTCGAGCCCGAGCCCCGGCCCGTGGCGACGCAGCCGCTTCGTCACGGTGACGCCGTCGCGCTCGACGGTCAGCTCGAGCCGCTCGTCTCCGGCGTGAAACTGGAAGTCGATCGCGTCGCGAAGCGGGTGGCCGTTGACCGCGACGATCCGGTCGCCGCGCGCCAGACCCGCCCCCGCGGCCGGCGTCCGGGGCGCGACCGCGGCCACGGTCACGCCCGCCGGCTCAGCGGAACAAGGCGTTTTCAGGAGACTCCTCTCGCTGAGCGGCGGGCGACGCGTTGAGGAACCGCATGCCCTGGACGATGTACTGCAGCCCCGAGATCACCGTGAACGCCGCGGCGAGCCACAGCACGGACCAGAGTGCCAGATGCACCTGGAAGACGCGCGCGAGCAGGCCGCTCAGCACCACGAGAACCTGAAAGAACGTCGCCGCCTTCCCCGCCCACGTCGGGCGCGGCCGGATGCGGCTGCCCAGCATGTAAATCAGCAGCGCGCCGAGGACCAGGATCACGTCGCGGCTGATCACGACCGCCGCGATCCAGAACGGCAAGACCTTGAGATAGGTCAAGGTGACGAACGACACCGTCAGCAAGAGCTTGTCAGCCATCGGATCCAGGAACGCGCCCAGCGAGCTCTCGTCCTTCCAATGACGCGCGGCCCAGCCGTCCAGAAGGTCGGTCAGCGCGGCCACACCGAAAACGATCAGTGCCGGACCCGGCCGCCGGTAAACCAGGAGCGAGACGAATACCGGAATCAGGAGGATCCGGAGCAGAGTCAGCCAGTTCGCGAGTCCCATGGGGCTGTTCAGTCTATCATCCCGGCGTCGGCCCCCGAGTCGGTGACTCGATAGCGCGCCAGCGCCCTCAGGAGGCCGACCGGCAGGTCGACGTCCAGCTCGACATGTCCGGGCGTGTCGCGGCGCGCCAACACTCGACCGCGCTCGTAGCAGAGCGCCAGCGAAGCGCCCTCGCCGTGGGGAATCCGGAGGGTCAGGCTTCCGACCGGAGGCAGCGCCCGCTCGATGGCCGCCAGCAGCGCGTCGATGCCGGTGCCGTCGGCCGCCGAGATCGCGATCGCCTCGCTCCGAGCCGCCAGGACAGCCGGGTCGGTCTCGAGGCGGTCGATCTTGTTCAGCACGAGAATCGTCGGCCGATCGGCGACGCCGAGCTCGCCCAGGAGATCGTCGACGGCCTTCATGTGATCGTCGATCGCCGGGTGGCTCGCGTCCACGACGTGCAGCAACACGTCCGCGTCCGCCAGCTCCTCGAGCGTCGCCCTGAACGCCGCGACGAGCTCGTGCGGAAGCTTGCGAATGAACCCGACGGTGTCGGTCAGGACGAAGCGCCGGCCGCCTTCCGGGTGCACCAGGCGCGCGGCCGGGTCGAGCGTCACGAACAGCTGATCGGCCGCCGTGAGCTGAGAGCCCGCCAGGCGGTTCAGCAGGGTCGTCTTGCCCGCGTTCGTGTAGCCGACCAGCGCGACGACCGGCACGCCCGATCGGCGGCGCCCCTGCCGCTGAAGACGCCGATGCACCTGCACGCTGTCGAGCTGCCGCCGAATCTGCATCACCTTGCGTCGGATGGCGCGACGATCGGACTCGAGCTGGGTCTCGCCCGGTCCCCGCGTGCCGATGCCGCCGCCCAGCCGCTCGAGGTGCGTCCACTGGCCGACCAGCCGGGGCAAGAGATAGGTGAGCTGCGCGAGCTCGACCTGGAGCTTGCCCTCGCTCGTGCGCGCGCGCTGGGCGAAGATGTCGAGGATCAGCGCCGTCCGGTCGATCACCTTGATGCCGAGCGCCTGGGAGATGTTGCGCTCCTGGATCGGCGAGAGCGGGTCGTCGGAGACGAAGAGCACGGCCGAGGCCTCGCGCGCCGTTTGGCCGATCTCGTCGATCTTGCCACGCCCGAAAAAGAGTCCCGGCGCCGGCGCGGCCCGGTCTTGCGTGATCCGTCCGACGACGGTGCCGCCGGCCGCCGTCACCAGCCCGGCGAGCTCCTCCAGCGAATCGTCCACCTGGAACCGACGCTGCGAGGGCCGGCGCAGGGCGCCGATCACCGCGCGCTCGCGCGCGCTCCGGGTACTGGTCGCGCCCCGCTTCATCCGAGCATGCCTCCCCGTGCCAGCGCCGAGGCCATCGCGCCGGCGGCGCCCTCGACACCGCCGGCCCTTTCCACGTCGAGCCACTCGATGCCCGGCTCGCGCGCGAACCAGGTCCACTGCCGTTTCGCGTAGCGCACCGTGTCGCGCTGCATGAGCCGCAGCGCCTCGGCCGGGTCGAGCCCGTCGCGCACGACCCGGACGAACTCGCGATATCCGATCGACTGCAGCGACGGCAGGGTGGGATCGTAGCCGCGCGCGAGGAGACGCTCGACCTCCGCCCGCAGGCCGGCTTCGACGAAGGACGCGGCCCGCGCCACCAGACGCCGGGCCAACGTTTCGCGATCCATCGTGAGACCGAAGTAGGTCACGTCGTACGAATCGATCGGCTCGCGCCAGCGCTCCTGCGCGAGCGCGCTCGCGCCCGCGCGCGCCATCTCGAGCGCGCGCACGACCCGCACGTGGTCGTTGGGGTGCAGTCGCCGCGCGACGCCGGGCGCCGCCAGGCTGAGCCGCGCGTGCAGCGAGGCGCGACCCTCGGCGGCCGCGATCGCCGCGAGCTCACGCCGGAAGTCGGGGTCGGCGGGCGGCGCCGGGTCGAGCCCGCGCAGGAGCGCGCGCACGTAGAGACCCGTCCCCCCGACGACGACCGGCAGATGGCTGCGCGCGCGAATCGCGTCGATCGCCGCGGCGGAGTCGACGCGGAAACGGGCGGCTTGATAGCGGTCGTCGGGATCGACCACGTCGACGAGATGATGAGCGACCTGCCGGCGCGTCTCGACACTCGGCTTGCCGGTCGCCACGTCCATCCCGCGATAGACCTGGCGGGAGTCCGCGCTGACGACCTCGATCGCGACCCGCTTCGCCAGCGCCGCCGCCACCGCGGTCTTCCCCACCCCGGTTGGCCCGGCGATGACGACCAGGGGAACCTTCACGCCCTCGCTCACCAACCTCAGTGTATCAGCCCGTTTTCCAGCGCGAGGCCCGACCCGCGCCGACGGAGAACCACTACCACGTACGCTTGAGCTCCCGCCGAATATCGTGAAGCGACACACGGCTGACGATAGGTCGCCCGTGGGGGCAGAAATACGGCGTCTCCGTGGTCGACAGCTCCACCACGAGACGCTCCATCTCCTCGCGCGCCAGCGGCATGTTCGCCTTCACCGCGGCCCGGCATGCCACGAACGCGAGCGCCCGGTCGAGCGTGGGCTCCCCGGCCCCGGGCCCGCCGAACTCGTCCACGGCGGCCTCGATCAACCGCTTCGGCTCGTTGCCCTTGAGGAGCGCCGGCACCGCGCGCACGAGGATCGTGGCGGTGCCGAGCCCCTCGAACGCGAAGCCGAGACGCTCGAGCGGCCCTCGCCAGCGCTCGAGCAGCGCGCAGGAGGCCGGCGGCAGCTCGAGCGGCTCCGCGAAGAGCAAGGTCTGCGCGGCCGGCGTGCCCTCGCGCAGCTCGTGCTGCAGCCGCTCGAACAGCACGCGCTCGTGGGCGACGTGCTGGTCGAGGAAGAAGACCTCCTCGTCGGAGGTCGAGACGACGAACGTGTCCTGCACCTGGCCGAGAACGCGGCCGAAGAGGGCTCGCGGCTCGAGCGCGGCCGTCGCGCCGAAGAGCGCGGTCTGCTCGGCCACGACGCCCGGCGCCGGGCGATCGAGACCACCGTCGCCGCCGCGCACGTCCACGTCGGGAATCACCGCCGGACGGCGCAGACCTCCCAGCGTGGCCGCCGCCACCATCTCGTAGATCAGCCGGGGGTGGCGGAATCGCACCCACGCCTTCGTCGGATGCACGTTCACGTCCACGTCCGCCTCCGACAAGCTGATCGCGAGCAGCACCACCGGGAAGCGGTCGCGCGGCAGCAGCGGCCGATACGCGTCGAGCGTCGCCTGCAGCAGGGCTGGATCGCGCACCGGCCGGCCGTTCACGATCAAGACGATCTGGTCGCGGTTGCCGCGGGCCAGATCCGGCGGGCTGATCAGCCCGCGCACGCTGACGCCGTGCTCGGTCCGGTCGACGGCCAGCAGACGCTCGGCGACGTCGTGGCCCCACAAGGCGCCGACGCGCGGGCGCAGCTCGATCGCCGCGGGCGCCGTCAGAACGGCGCGCCCGTTGTTCGTCACCCGTAGATGCGTCCCGGGGTGCGCCAGCGCGAGCTGGGTCAGCGCGCGGAGGCTCGCCGACAGCTCCGTCGCCGACGACTTCAAGAACTTCAGCCGTGCCGGCGTGTTGAAGAAGAGGTCACGCACCTCGACGCTGGTCCCGGCGTCGGCCGGCACTTCGAGACGCTGCTTGACGGTTCCGCCTTCGCCGGCCAGACGCAGCCCCTGCGAGGCGCCGCGCGGGCAGCTGGTCAGCATGAAGCGCGAGACGGCGCAGATCGCGGCCAGGGCCTCGCCGCGAAACCCGAGCGTGGCGATCGCGTCGAGGTCCTCGTCCTTTGCGAGCTTGGACGTCGCGTGACGCTCGAGGGCCAGCGGCAGCTCGTCGGCCGACATGCCGATCCCGTCGTCGGTGACGCGAATCAGCGCGGTCCCGCCGTCGCGCAGGTCGACGGTCACCGTCAGCGCGCCGGCGTCGAGCGCGTTCTCGACCAGCTCCTTCACCGCGGAGGCCGGCCGCTCGACGACTTCTCCCGCGGCGATCTTGTTGACGAGGTGGTCCGGAAGGCGGCGGATGCGCACTATTGAAGCGGGGACCCTTGTAGCGGGGACCTTGAGGCCGGCTTGGGCCGAGGGTGGCCTGAGACAGAAGCGTGTGGCTCCGACACGCCCGTCCTCACCGTCTGCGTTCCTCCTGCCACTTCGCGAGGATGTTGAGCGCCTCGAGCGGCGTCAGGTGGGCCAGATCGAGGCTCGCCAGCTCGGCCAGCAACGGATCGGGCGCCGCGGGAGCGAACAGCCCGAGCTGCACGGCGTCGCTCGCGTCGGTCCTGAGCTGGCCCGCCTCCTCGAGCTCGGCCAGCAGCGCCTTCGAGCGGGCGATGACGGTCGCGGGCAGACCCGCCAGCCGCGCCACCTGGATGCCGTAGCT
>CAYVHH010000187.1:0-4653 GCA_964450175.1 uncultured bacterium
TGCCGCCGAGGGCCAGATCGATGACGTCCTGCACGTCGCTGACGTTGATGCCGTAGCGCGCCACCTGATAGCGATTCACCGCGATGCGGAGCTGCGCCTGGTCGGCCTCCTGCTCGATCGAGGTGTCGGCTGCACCGCGGATCGGCCGCAGCACCGCGAGCGCCTGCGTCGCGAGCGTTCGGAGCTGGCGAAGCTCGGGCCCGCTGACGATGACGGCGAGGTCGGCCGACGATCCGGTGGCGATCTCGGTCGACGTGTCGATGATCGGCTGAGTGAAGTTGAACGAGGCGCCCAGGATAGCCGACTGCAGGCGATGGGAGAGCTCGTCCACCAGCGCGGCCTTCGTCCTGCCGGGCGTCCACGTCTCGTAGGACTTCAGATCCAGCAGGAACTCGTTGCGGTTGGGGCCGAACGGATCGGTGCCGGCCTCGTTCCGGCCCGTCTGGGACATGACCATCGTCACTTCCGGCGATTGCCGGATGAGGCGGCGCATGGTCGAGGCCACCTCGGCCGACTTCTCGACGGAGATCCCGGGGGGAAGGTTGGCGCGGATCCAGATGACTCCTTCGTCGAGCTGCGGAAGGAACTCGGACCCGAGGCCCGCCCCGAGCCAGACCGCGCCCGCGACGACCACGACGGCCAGCGCGACCGTGATCCGGGCGTGATGGACGGCGCGCTCCACCAGCCGCGCGTAGCGCTCGGTCAGCCACTCGAGGCCGCGATGGCGCGGAGCCGGGCGCGGGCCGCGAAAGAGGTACGTGGCGACCGCCGGGACCAGGGTGAGGCTCAACAGCAGCGAGCCGAGCAGCGCGAAGCACACGGTCATCGCCATGGGCGTGAAGAGCCGCCGCTCGACGCGTTCGAGCGTGAGCAGCGGGATGTAGGCCGCGATGATGATGAGCAGCGAGAACAGGATCGGGCGCTGCACGTCGAGCGCCGCGGCGCGGACCGTGCCGACGAGGTGCTCGGTTGCGCCCGCCGCCCCGCGCCGCCGCGCGATCTCGTGCATGACGCGCTCGACCATCACGATGGTCGCGTCCACGATGATGCCGAAGTCGATGGCGCCGATGCTGAGCAGGCTCAGCGAGACGCCGGTCGCCCGCATGCAGACGAAGGCGAACAGCAGCGACAGCGGGATGACCAGGGCGGTGAGGAGCGCCGCCCGGACGCTGAGCAGGAAGACGAGCAGCACCGTCACGACGATCACGAACCCCTCGAGCAAGACGCGCGACACCGTACGCAGCGTGTTCCGGACGAGCGACGTCCGGTCATAGATCGGCACGATGCGGACGCCCGGCGGCAGACGGCCGGCGTTGATCTCATCGACCGCGTCGTGCAGGGCATCGAGCACCTCGCTGGGGTTCTCCCAGCGGCGCATCAGCACGATGCCTTCGACGCCGCCGACACCCGTGGGCTGGTCATTGATGGCGAAGATTCCGGTCTGCGGGACCGAGCCGATCCGAACCCGGCCGATGTCGCGGACGAAGAACGGCACGCCTTTCGGGGCATCGAGCACGATCTGTTCGATGTCGTCGATCGAGCGGATCAGGCCGGAGCCGCGGATCGGCAGCGACTGCTGCCCCACGTCGAGCAGGGCGCCGCCGGCGTTGCGGTTGTTGCTCTTCACGGTGTCGGCGAGCTGTCGTACGCTCAGCCGATACTTGTCGAGCGCGCGCGGATCGATCTCGATCTGGTACTGACGCACCTGCCCGCCGAAGGTCACCACGTCCGCGACGCCGGGAACCTGGAGCAGCCGCGGCGTGAGGACCCAGTCCTGGATCTCGCGCAGGCGCATCGCATCGTAGCCCTTGCCCTGGAGCGTGTAGCGATACATCTCGCCGATGCCCGGCGAGAGCGGGCCGAGGGTGGGGCTGACGCCATCGGGGAGGTTCGCGTCCCGGAGCCGCTCGAGGACGAGCTGGCGCGCGAAATAGTCGTCGGTGCCGTCCGCGAACGTCAGCTCCACGACCGAGAGGCCGAAGATCGTACGCGAGCGGCGCGCGATCACGTTGGGGGTGTTGTTGAGCGCGCGCTCGATCGGGACGGTGACCTGCTGCTCCACCTCTTCGGCGGCGAAACCCGGATACGGGGTGACCACGACCACGCCCGGGTCGGAGATGTCGGGATAGGCCTCGAGCTTGAGCTGACGGAAGGCCCACACGCCGGCGACGGCGAGGATCAGGCTCGCGGCGACGACCGCGACGCGCCGGGCGAGGGCCAGCTCGAGAAGGCGAGTCAGCACGGGCGGAGCGCGCTCAGCGGTCTTTCAGGAGTACGCCGCCGTCGACGACGACTCGCTCACCGGCCTGGACGCCCGACACGACGGGCATGACGTCGCCGACCCGTGGGCCCAGCACGACGTCGCGTCGCTCGAAACGTCCGGGCGCGCGCTCGAGGAACACGATGGGGCGACCGTACTCCTGGACGATGGCGGCGACCGGAAGCACGGGCGTCGGCTTCGAATCGCCCGCGTGGCGGATGGTCGCGAACATCTCCGGTCGGAAGCGGCCGCCCGGATTCGCCATGTCGACGTAGACCTTCACCGTCCGCGTCTGGGGATCGAGCACGTCCGCGATCCGCGCGACGCGCCCCTCGAACGCTTCACCGGGGTACGCGACCATCGTGATCGTCACGCGCTCGCCGACGCGGATGAGCCGGATCGCCGATTCGGGGACGTCCGAGGCCAGCCAGACCCGGCTCAAGTCCGCAATGGTCATCAGCGGCGTCCCGGTGTCGTTCCGGTACTCGCCCGGTGCGACGTTGACCTCGAGCACCTTGCCGCTGATCGGCGCTCGCACCTGGATGACCTGCCGTGAGTTACTCGAGAGCTTGAGGTCGAGGAGCTCGAGCTTGCGCTTGGCCTGGTGGAGTGCGGCCCGCGCGGTCTCGAGCGCGGCTCTGGCCTGCGCCTGGTCGTTCTGCGCGCTCAGCATGTCCTTTTGGGCCACGGCATGGTGCTCGTAGAGCTCGGTCGTCCGGGCGAGGTCGGCGTCGGCCTTGCCCAGCGCGGCCTGCGCCTGGCGTTCGGCGGCCTCGCCCTGGATCGCGGCGGCGATCGCGGCATCGGCATCCGGGCTGTCGACGTCCAGCACGCGCTGCCCCTGCTCCACGGCATCCCCGACCTTCGCCAGGACAGCGACGACGCGCCCCGCGACCGGGATGAGGAGACGAGAAGTCCTGTTGGGGTCGATGCCGATGCGTCCCGGTGCCGTGACCTCGTCGACGGCGAGGTCGCGGACGCGCACCGGTTCGATCTTGAGCTGTGCGGCTTGCGGAGAGTCGGGCGGCACGATCACCTCGGCACTCGCCGCCGAGGAAGCCGCCGGGAACGAGACGGGGGCCGGCGCCGCGGTCGGCGTGTCGGCTGCACGCTCGCATCCGGCGAGCCCGAGCCCGTAGAAGAGGGCCACGACCGGCAATCCGAAGCGCCGGGCCGTGTCGCGCAGGGCGCTGACATTCCTGCCGTATCCGTGGACGCGCATATCGCCTCGCCCGCGCAGTCTACGCAACGGCGGGTTAAGGCTTCCTGAAGAACGTCCCCGGAGCGCGGGGCGGTGAGGCGGTGTAGCATACAGCGCTCGGAGGAGCCAACGTGCTGACCCGCATCGACCACGTCATGATCTGCGTCCCGGACCTCGAGCGCGGAATCGACGCCTACACGCGCATCGGATTCGCCATCTACCCGGGTGGCGCCCACACCGGCCGCGCGACCCATAACGCGATCGCCTTTCACCAGGACGACTATCTCGAGCTCCTGAGCCTGCGCGATCACGCCGCCGCGCCCGCTCCCGGGAGCTCCGACGCGCGGCTCGCGGAGTTCCTCGCCCGCGGGGGTGGATTTCGCTACGTCGCGGTGCAGAGCGACGATCTGGCGGCCGACGTGGCGGCGATGCGCCGGCGCGGCGTCGACGTGAGCGACCCGACCGCCGGCGCGCGGCGATCGCCGAGCGGGCAGGCGCTCGAGTGGCGGGCGGCGAGCCTCGGCGCCGACAATGCCCTGCCGATTTTTTTCGTTCAGCACCTCACGCCGCTCGCCGAGCGGAGGCGCCAGGTGGCCCGTGCCGGGGATCATCCCAACGGCGTGCTGCGCCTGGATCGCGTCTACATCGCGGTGCCGGACGTCGGCGCCGCGTCGGCCATGTATGCGCGCGTGCTCGGCATGCCCGTGCCGAAGATCCAGCGCGGCGCGGTGATCAAGGCCGACATGGCGGTCTTCGATCTCGGCCCGACGGGTCTCACCGTGGCGCAGCCCGCCGAGCCCGGCCCCGCCGCCGAGGCGGTCGCGCGCCGCGGCCCCGGCCCGTTCCAGGTGCTCTACCGCACGCGCAGCATGGATGCGGCGGCGCGCTGGATGGAAGGTCACGGTCTGCCGCCGCCCGCGCGCGGCGTTCGCAACACCGGCGAGCAGGCGATGCTGGTCGGGCCCGAGCAGGCGTGCGGCGCCTACATCGGCTTCGTCGGGCTCGCGTAGATCTTCCGCGCCGGCGCGTCAGGGCAGGAGATCGGCGACGCGGATCGCGGTGCCGGGGGCGAAGAGCGGCTGGACGATCGCCGGCGGGCGTCGCGCGGTCACGCTGCGGTAGCGCCAGCCCTGGGCTGCGTCCGCGAACGCCTCGGGCACGCGGTGGACCTCGAGGACGTTGGTGACGACGT
>CAYVHH010000188.1:0-3058 GCA_964450175.1 uncultured bacterium
GACGTGCCGACGGCGATCAATCACGGCGCGGAGGCGGAGCCATGACACTCCATCCGGGACGCGGCGTGCGCGGGGTGCAGCGGAACGCGCCGTTCCCCGCCGATCTGACCGAGGCGATCTGGCCGGCGGCGATCACCGAGCGCGACATCGCCGGCTTCCCCGAGCCGGTGACGCGCTATCTGCGTTTCATGGAGGTCGTCGGGCGCCCGTCCGACACGTCGTTCATGATGCGCTGGAAGGGCCGCTTCCGCCGCACGCCCGAGGGGCCGTGGGCGAGCTGCGACATCTGGCAGTACAACACCGGACCCGAGATCGCGCGCTACTTCAGCCTGCACCTCCATCTCTATCCCATGTGTACGATCACCGCGCACGACACCTACGTGCACGGCCGCGGCCACATGGAAGGCCGCGTGCTCGAGCAGTTCACCGTGCTCGAGGCGCAGGGTCTCGAGCTCGACATCGGCGAGCTGGTGACCTGGCTCGACGACGCGATCCTGTTCGCGCCCTCGATGCTCCTGCGCCCGTCGGTCACGTGGGCGATGGCCGGCGCCGACGCTTTCGACATCACGCTGAGCGATGCGGGCCGCACGGTGCAGGCGCGCGTCACGATCGACGACCGCGGCGCGCCGACCGACGTCTCGACCACCGACCGGTTCGTCGAGGACCCGTACCGGCCCGGCCGCCCGTGGGTGCGCGCGCGCTGGACGACGCCGGTGGTGGGCTGGGTGCGCGAGGGCGGGCGGCTGCGTCCCTCGGGTGTCCGCGCCGTGTGGCACCTCGAGAAGGGCGAGTTCCCGTACGTGGTCGCCGACACCGGCGCCGCGCACGTTCTCTACGAGCCGCCACGCGAGCTGGTCGACGCGGAGATGAAGCGCGAGCGGCTCGCATGAACGCGGCGGGGATCGCGGGCCGCTCGCTGGCGGTGATCGGCGCGGCCGCGGCGATCGTCGCGCTGTACACGGTGGTCGAGCGGCCGTGGCTCCGATGCTGGGGCGCGACCGACGCCGAAGTGCGCGGGTCGCTCCCCGGCGATGACGCGGTCCCCGGCGCGACCGACGTCGTCACCCGCGCGATCACGATCGCGGCGCCCCGTGCGCGCGTGTGGCCGTGGGTCGCCCAGCTCGGACAGGATCGTGCCGGCTTCTACAGCTACGACGTTCTCGAGAACCTGGTCGGCTGCGAAATGCCGCACCTCACGCGCATCCTTCCCGATCGGCAGGCGTGGACGCCCGGCGACCGGCTGTGGATGTATCCGCCGCAGAAGCTCCACGGCGTCGGCGGCGCGCCGCTCGTCGCGTACCGGTCCGGAGCGGCGCTCGTCTTCGCCACGCGCCGGATCGGCGCCACGATCGACGCGCCGTTCGATGGCACCTGGGGATTCCATCTCGCCGCCGCCGGATCCGGCGCGACGCGCCTGATTCAACGGACGCGTGGCGCCGGGGCCGCGGGCCCGGTCGCGACCGTGCTCGCCTACGGCATCTTCGAGCCCGCTCACTTCGTGATGGAGCGACGCATGATGACGAACATCCGCGCCCTCGCCGAAGGCCGGCCGGTCTCGCGGTTCGCCGACGTCGCGGCGGTCGTGCTCTGGACCGTCGTCATCGTCCTCATGATCGCGGCGCTCGTCATGGTGTTCCGCGTCGAGCGCTGGGGCCGTCCGCTGGGGCTCGCGACGCTGGCGGCGCTCGTCTTCCAGTTCCTGAGCCTGGTGCAGCCGCCCACGGGATGGGGCCTCCTCGCGGTGCTCGCGCTGGTCGCGGCGTTGGTCCGGCGCCCGCGGCAGGCTTCCACGCACGGACCGCGTTTGCGGTACTCTGCTCGGCCGTTCACCGCCCATCCGTCTCCGTCGACATAGGCCGTCCGCGACCGCTCCGAGGAGGAACCGCATGAGCCCCGAGACCCGCCAGCAGACCCAGGCTGGCGCCACCCTCACCTACGACGGCAAGGAGGTCGTGCTGCCGGTGGTGCGCGGCACCGAGGACGAGATCGCCCTCGACATCGAGAAGCTGCGCGGCGCGACCGGCGCGATCACGCTCGATCCCGGGTTCGGGAACACCGGCTCCTGCCGGAGCGCGATCACGTTCATCGACGGTGAGAAGGGGATCCTGCGCTACCGCGGCTACCCGATCGAGGAGCTGGCGGAGAAGAGCACGTTCCTCGAGGTGGCGTGGCTCCTGATCAACGGCGAGCTGCCGAGCGCGAAGCAGCTCGCGGCGTTCACCGACGACGTGACCCACCACACGCTGCTGCACGAGAGCTTCCGTCGCTTCTTCGAATCGCTGCCCAAGGACGCGCACCCGATGCCGGTGTGCGCCGCCGCGGTCGCGGCGCTCGCGACGTTCTACCAGGAGCCCGAGACCGACAAGAAGATGGGTGAGACGGCGGTACGGCTGATCGCCAAGATGCCGACCATCGCCGCGTACTCGTACAAGCACTCGATCGGCCAGCCGTTCATGTACCCGCGCAACGCGCTCGACTACTCGTCGAACTTCCTGCACATGATGTTCGCGACGCCCGCGGCCGACGGCGACCCCGACCCGCTGCTCGCGAAGACACTCGACCTGCTGCTCATCCTCCACGCCGATCACGAGCAGAACTGCTCGACCAGCACGGTGCGCACCGTCGGCAGCTCGGGCGCCAACCTGTTCGCCAGCATCTCGGCGGGGATCAGCGCGCTGTGGGGTCCGCTCCACGGCGGCGCGAACCAGCAGGTGATCGAGATGCTCGAGCGCATCGAGGCCGAGGGCGGCGACGTGCAGCTGTTCGTCAATCGCGCGAAGGACAAGAAGGACAACAGCCGGCTGATGGGCTTCGGCCACCGCGTGTACAAGAACTACGACCCGCGCGCCGCGGTCCTGAAGCGCTCTTGCACCGAGGTGCTGAACCGTCTCGGCATCAAGAGCCGCCAGCTCGAGATCGCGATGAAGCTCGAGGAGATCGCGCTCAAGGACGACTACTTCATCAGCCACAAGCTCTACCCGAACGTCGACTTCTACTCGGGCATCATCTACAAGGCGCTCGGCATCCCGGTGAACATGTTCACGGTGATGTTCGCGAT
>CAYVHH010000189.1:0-16232 GCA_964450175.1 uncultured bacterium
GACGACGCATGGTGGCCGAGCAGGGCGCGCACCACGTGCTCGACCACAACGCGCCGGGCTACCTCGACGAGGTCGTGAAGCTCACGGGCGGGCGGGGCGTCGACGTCATCCTCGAGATGCTCGCGAACGTGAATCTCCAGAAAGACTTCGGCGCGCTCGCGATGCGCGGGCGCATCGCGGTGATCGGCAACCGCGGCTCCGTCGAGTTCAACGCGCGCCTGGCCATGAACAAGAACGCGGCGATCCTGGGCGTGGCGCTCTTCCACGCGTCACCGGGGCAGCTCGCCGGCATCCACGCCGCGCTCGTCGAAGGGCTGCGCAACGGCACGTTGCGGCCGGTCATCCACCAGGAGCTGCCGCTGGCCCAGGCGCCGCGCGCGCACGAAGCGGTCATGGAGAACGGGCACCACGGCAAGATCGTGCTGGTGCCCTAGCCGAGCGGCTCGCCGCGCAGGCGAGACAGCACCGCGGCCACGAGGCGATCGCAGCGCTCGGCGCCGAACGTGAACGCGGCGCCGGTGACGACGCCGGCCCGCTCGTAGAGCTCGTCGCGCCGCTTGAGACGCGCGCGCGAGAGGCGCGTCTTCACGCTGCGCGACATCGTGCCCCACACGGTGACCGCCGACGCGCGCCGGTTCGACTCGAGCAGCCTGAGCCCTTCGGCCGAATGGTCGCTCGTCGCGCACGCGCGGCAGCTGCAACAGACGGTCAAGTAGCGCGGTCGCCGATCACCGCGACGGCCTGGATCTCGATCTCCATGCCGGGTCGCGCGAAGTTCGTCACGGTGATCAGCGCGCTGCCCGGGTAGTGTCCGTCGGGAAATTTCTGCCGGCGGAGCTCGACGAAGCGGTCGCCGTGGCGCGGCTCCTTGATGAACACCGTCATCGTGACGAGGTTCGCGAGCGAGCCGCCCGCCCGCCGCAGGGTCTGATCGATCAGCGCGAACACGCGGTGTGTCTGCGCCTCGAAGTCGCCCGAGATGTCCTGGCCGTCGCCGTCCACCGTGGCGGTCTGCCCGGCCAGCCAGACGATGCGCCCGCCCTCGGTGATGACGGCCGGCGAGTACGCGCGGCTCTTCTGAGCATCGGTCCCCTCGAGATATGTCGCCATGGCAGCTCCTTCCTGTGCGCTCAGGGATATTTGATAGACTCGCGTCCGTCAATCCCGCGCACGAAGGAGCCTCACATGGATCTCGGCTTGAAGGGGCAGGCGGCGCTGGTCACCGGCGGCAGCAAGGGCATCGGCAAGGCGGTCGCGCGCGGGCTCGCCCAGGAGGGTGTCCGGGTCGCGATCTGCGCCAGGGACAAGGCGTCGCTCGACGCGGCGGCCCAGGAGCTCACGCAGGCGACCGGCGCCGAGGTCTTCCAGGTGGCGGGTGATCTCACGCGGCCCGACGACGTGCAGCGGATCGTCGACGCGACGGCGTCGCGCTTCGGCCGGATCGACGTGCTCGTCAACAATGCCGGCGCGGCGCCCGGCGGCGAGATCCTCGACCTGACCGAAGAGGATTGGCAGAAGGCCCTCCAGCTCAAGTTCATGGGCTACGTCCGGTGCATCAAGGCGGTGATCCCGCACATGCAGCGTCAGGGCGGCGGCCGCATCGTGAACATCGTCGGCAACGACGGCGTCAAGCCGATCGGGATCGAGCTCTCGCCGAGCGCGGCCAACGCCGCGGACCTGGCCATGACGGTCGCGCTGGCCGAGCAGTACGGCCGGCAGAACATCCTCGTGAACGCGATCAACCCCGGGCCGGTTGCGACCGAGCGATGGGGGCAGCTCATCAGCGGGATCGCGCGCATGCGAAAGATCAGTGTCGAGGAGGCGCAGGGCCGCGCCGAGCGCAGCATCCCGCTGGGGCGGATCTGCACGCCGGAGGAAGTCGCGAACGTGGCGGTCTTCGTCGCCTCGCCGCGCGCCAGCTTCATGAATGGGGCGATCATCACGCTCGACGGCGGCCAGCGGAAGGCACTGCTCGACTGACGGCGGCGTGATCGTCGACGTCCACGTCCACTACGTGTCGCCCGGCGCCTTCGACACGGTTCGGCGCCGACCGGACGCCTACGGCGTCCGCCTGCTCCCCGGCGACGGGGTGCGGCTGCGAGTCGGCGACGAGCCGCCGACGCGGCCGCTGCTGCCGGCGCTCTACACGCTCGACCTGCACGCGAAGTTCTTCGCCGAGCAGGGCATCGACACCGCGGTGTTCGGGCCGCTGATGGACATCGCGGGCTACTCGCTGCCAACCGCGCAGGGCGCGGCGTGGAGCCGCCTGCAGAACGAAGCGCTGGCGGTCGCGCTCCGCGAGACGCCGGGCCCGCATCGCGGCCTCGCGACGGTCCCGTTGCAGGATCCGGCGACGGCGGCCGCGGAGCTCCGGGTGGCGGTGCGCGATCTGGGGCTCCGCGGCGCGATGGTCGATCCGAACGCGCTCGGTCGACCGCTGGGCGACGGCGGATTCGACCCGTTCTGGAAGGCGGCGGCGGACCTGGCCGCGCCGGTCGTGCTGCACCCGTTCCTGCTCGAGGCCGTCGAGCGGTTTGGCCGGCACTATCTGCACAACCTGGTCGGCTATCCGTTCGAGACCACCCTGGCCGCCGCGAGCCTGATCCTCGGCGGCACCCTCGACCGCTTCCCGGGCCTCTCGGTCGTGCTGGTCCACGGGGGCGGCTTTCTTCCGTATCACATCGGCCGGTTCGACCGCGCGCACGAAACCCGGCCGGAGGCGCGCGCGAACGACGCGGCGCTCCCCAGCCGCTATCTGCGGCGCTTCTTCTACGACACGCTCGTCCAGCGGCCCGAGGCGCTCCGCTATCTGGTCCAGCTCGTCGGCCACGACCGCGTCATGCTCGGCAGCGACCATCCGTTCTGGATGGGCGACCCGGAGCCGCTTCGGGTCGTTCGCGACGCCGATCTCGATCCGGCCACGCGGGCGGCAATCTTCGGCGAGAACGCCGCGCAGATCTTCAACCTTCGCTCATGACCGCGCCGCGCGTCGAGCACGGGGCGGGCTATCGAGTCATCGGCGCTCCGATGAAGCGCAAGGAGGACTTCCGCCTCCTGACCGGGCGCGGCAAATACGCCGCCGACGTGCGCTTGCCGGGGCTGCTGCACGCCGCGGTCCTGCGCTCGCCACACCCTCACGCCCGCATCGCGGCCATTCGCGGCGACGCGGCGCGAGCCGTTCCGGGCGTGTTCGCGGTGATTACGGCGGGCGATCTCGGGACGGTCCCGCGCATCCCGGTGAGGCTTGGGCAGCGCTCGGGGGTCGGCCCCACCGCGTGCCTTCAGCCTCCGCTCGCCACCGGTGTGGTGCGCTACGTCGGCGAGCCGATCGCCTTCGTGGTCGCGGCCAGTCGCTATCTTGCGGAGGACGCGCTCGAGCTGATCGAGATCGACTGGGAGCCGCTGCCCGTCGTCGCCGACGCGCGCCGCGCGAGCGATCCGGGCGTGCCGATTCTTCATCCGGCGGCCGGCGGCAACGTCGTCGAGCGCCTGGTGACGCGCGCCGGTGACGCGTCGGGCGCGCTCGCGTCCGCCGAGCGGCGCATCTCCGAGCGCTTCGCCGTCCAGCGTCACACCGGCGTCCCGATGGAGACGCGAGGCCTCACCGCCGGCCACGATCCCGGGACGGGCCTGCTCACGCTCTGGGGCGTGGCGAAGGTGCCGCACTTCAACCGACGGGTTCTCGCCGATCTGCTCGGTCACCCGGAGCACCTGATCCACTTCATCGAGCTCGAGGTGGGCGGCGGCTTCGGGGTGCGCGGCGAGTTCTATCCCGAGGACTTCGTCGTGCCGTGGACCGCGATGCGGCTCGGTCGGCCGGTGCAGTGGGTCGAGGACCGCCGCGAGCACTTGATGGCGACCAACCACTCGCGCCAGCAATATCACGACGTCGAGATCGGCGTGCGACGCGACGGGACGATCGTGGCGCTGCGCGACCGGTTCATGGTCGATCTGGGCGCCTATATCCGGACGCACGGCGTGGTCGTGCCCGAGCTGACGATCGCGCTGCTGCCTGGCCCCTACCGCATCCAGAACTACGACTGCGAAGCCTCGTGCGTGCTCACCAACAAGACGCCGACCGGCACCTACCGCGGGCCCGGGCGCTACGAAGGCACGTTCGTCCGCGAGCGCTTGATCGATCGCGTGGCGGCCGAGCTTGGACTCGATCCGGCCGACGTCCGGCGGCGCAACTTCATCGACGCCGGCGAGATGCCCTACGAGGTCGGCGGCGCGTCGCTGGGCCAGCGGACGGTCTACGACTGCGGCGACTATCGATCCGCGTTCGAGCAGGCGCTGGCGGCGGCGGACTACCCGGCGATGCGCCGCGAGCAGGCGGAAGCCCGTGAGCAGGGCCGCTATCTCGGGATCGGCTTCGGATGCGTGCTCGAGAAGGCGGGGCTCGGTCCGTGGGAATACGCGCGCGTCGAGGTCGACGGATCCGGGAGCGTGGTCGTCTACTCGGGCGTCGCCGCGGTCGGGCAGGGGATCGAGACGACGTTGGCCCAGGTGGTGGCCGAAGAGCTCGCGATCGACGCCGAGCAGATCACCGTCGTCCACGGCGACAGTGCGCGCGTGCCGTTCGGGATCGGCGGCTTCGCGAGCCGCGGGGCGGCCGTCGCGCTGCCGGCCGCGCTCGAGGCCGCGCGCAAGGTGCGGGAGAAGATCTTCCGGGTGGCGGCATCCCTGCTCGAGGCTCACGCCGGCGATCTGGTGCTCGATGCGGGCACGGTTCACGTGCGCGGGATGCCTGAGCGCTCGGTCACGCTTCGGCAGCTCGCCCGCGCCGCGGTGCCCGGTCCGCCGGGCATGGAGCCGGGACTCTACGCCGCGCACTTCTTCGAGGCGCCGAAGATGACCTATCCCTACGGGACGCACGTGGCCGGAGTCGAGGTCGATCTCGCGACCGGCCGCGTGATCCTGCGCAAGTACGTCGTGACCTACGACGTCGGCCGCGCGATCAATCCGATGATCGTCGACGGGCAGATCAGGGGCGGGCTGGCGCAGGGGCTGGGCGGTGCGCTCTTCGAGGAGCTCGTGTACGACGACCAGGGACAGCCGCTCACGACGACGTTCATGGACTATCTGGTCCCGACGGCGATGGACATGCCGGAGCGTACGATCGTGAAGATTCTCGAAGAAACGCCCACGCCGCTCAATCCGCTGGGCGTGAAGGGTGTGGGGGAAGGCGGCAGCTCCGGAGCGGGGGCGGCCATCGCCAACGCCGTGGCCGACGCCCTCGCGCCGCTCGGCGTCGCCATCACCGAGCTCCCGCTCTCACCCGACCGCCTCGCCCGCCTCGTGCGCGAGCGCGGCGCGCGCGCATGATCTGGATCGCACGGACTCGACAACCTCAGGAGATCTTCCATGGCTGATCGGACAGGGACGTGGTGGGGCAGGACGCTCGCGGCGCTCGCGCTGGCATCGTGGGCGGCGGCGGGCGCCGGCGTGGCCGAGGCGGCGGACACGATCAAGGTCGGCTTCATGGCGCCGATGAGCGGGATCTTCGCCCAGGCCGGCAAGGACATGCTCGAGGGCCTCAAGCTGGCCTTCGAGCAGATCGGCTACCAGACCGCCGGCCGGAAGATCGAGCTGATCGAGGAAGACGACGAGGGCAACCCGGCGGTCGCGCAGGCGAAATACCGCAAGCTCGTCACGCAGGACCACGTCCACGTGCTGACCGGCGTGCTCCTGTCGAACATCGGCTACGGGCTGATCCCGCCGATCGAGCGCGATCAGCTGCCGACGCTCTACCTGACGACGCCCGACGATCTCACCAAGAAGAACGTGTCGAAGTTCATCCTGCGAACGAACTTCGCCGCGAGCCAGCCGATGCATCCCCTCGGGGACTACGCGGCGCGCGTGCTCAAGTACAAGAAGGTCGTGGCGGTTGCGATGGACAACCCGTTCGGCCACGAGCAGATCGGCGGCTTCCAGCGCGTGTTCGAGGACCAGGGCGGCCGCGTCGTCCAGAAGATCTGGGTGCCGCTCAACGTGCTCGACTTCGCGCCCTATCTGACGCAGATCAACCGGAACGCGGACGCAGTGTGCGCCGTGTTCGTGGCAGCGCAGGGCGTGCGCTTCATCAAGCAGTACGCCGAGTACGGATTGAAGGGCAAGCTGCCCCTCATCGGCAGCGGCGTCATGACCGACGAGCACGTGATCCGTAACCTGGGCGACGAGGCGGTCGGCGCCATCGGCGCGCTCATCTGGGCGCCAACGTTGACGACGCCGGCCAACCGGACGTACATGAAGCTCGCCGAGGCCAAGGTCGGCCGGACGCCGGCCTACTTCACGGCCATCATGTACAGCGCCGGCCGGTGGGTGGCCGAGGCGGCGAAGATCGTCGAGGGGAAGGTCGAGGATCGCGAGCGCTTTCTGGCCGCCATCCGGAAAGCCAGCGAGACCGTCGAGGATCCGCGCGGGCCGATCAAGCTCGACGAGTCGGGGAACCCGACGCAGAACGTCTACATCCTGAAGGTCGAGCGGGTCGACGGCAAGCTCACGAACACCGTGCTGCACACGTACCCGATGGTCTCGCAGTTCTGGACGTACAAGCCCGACGAGTTCTTGAAGATGCCGGCGTACGGACGCGACTACCCGCCGGCGAAGCCCTGATGGGCGAGCCGGCCCGCTACCATCTGAAGGTGCGTCACTACGAAGTGGACCAGTACGGCCACGTGAACCACGCGCAGTACGTCCACTATCTCGAGGTGGCGCGCATCGAGGCACTGGACGCGCTGGGGTTGTCACTCGGAGAGATGCGCCAGCAAGGCTACCTGATCCTCGCCGCCGACCTGACGGTGAAGTATCTGGCGCCGGCGCGATCGGGCGACACGCTCGAGATCGTGACGTATGTCCGCGAGATCCGCGGCGCGCGCTCGATCTGGATCCAGGAGATCCGTGAAGCGAAGAGCCAGCAGCTGCTCGTCACCGCCGAGGTCACCGGGGCCTTCGCAACCGAGGACGGCCGGCCGGCTCGGACGCCGGCGAGCTTTCGCGAGAAGCTCTCGCCGCTGTGTGTGCCCGGCGCCGCCGACCCCTCAACCCCTCTGACGGACGCCGTCGGTGATCAGAATTCGAGCCGATAGAGCTCGACCCAGAGATCGGGCTCCGTCCCGCCTTCCTTCTTGACGTTGACCCGATTCACGCCGTCCGGTCCCGTGACCGGCGTCGTGCGCCACAACGACGGACGCTCGGCGAGCTGCGCGCGAAATTCCTCCGTCACCCAGATCTGCCCGGGCTCCACGCGCGGCTCGACCCGCACGGCGCAGAGCACGCCATCGCCGCCGGCGATGACGGGCAGCCCGTCGCCCGGCCGCCGGCTCGTCAAGACCTCGCCGTAGTGCAGCGCGATGCGGAGCCGAGGCTGGCCGGGGGCGCGATAGACCTCGTCCACGAGGTGGCGGGCGACCTGCGCCAGGACGACCGGGTCGTCGTGCACGATCGAGACCGCGTCGCCCGCGCCGACCTCGGCGGCGATCGTCTCGCGGGCCCACTTCCGGAGCGCCTCGTCCAGCGCCTGCCGGACGGCGGCGTCCGCGCCGGTTCGCATGAGCCCGCCGAAGCCTTTGACGTCACCGGCCAGGACGAACAAGGTGCGCGCGGTCACCGCGCGGTCTCCGCTCGGCGTTCCGCGCCACGTCCGGCCGTACCCGACGATCTCGACCCGATCGATGCGCTCGAGATACCCGGGGTTCAGCCGGCCGATCACGTCCGACAGCACCGGGTGCACGAGGTAGCGCGTCGCGCGCGGCAGCACGCCGTCGGGCTCGAGCGTGCCCTCGCCCGGTCGGAGGAACCGCTGGACCCACTCGCCCCTCACCCAGTCGTGGTGCAGGTGACCCAGGAGCCCGACGCGATAGAGCGCGCAGAACACGTGCCGCTCGTCGTCGGCGGCGCCCTCCCCGTTGTGGCTCCGGAACAGCTCCTCCACCTCCTGGCGGCCGAGGATGTGCCCGGGGATGCGCCCGAGGAAGCGCTCCAGGTCCAGCTCGCCGACGTACGGGGCGATCTCGGTGAGGTACTCCCGGGCGATCTCGGTCGCCCCCGCGTTCACCGCTTCCTTCACCCGATGCTCGTGCCGACGCTCCTCGGGCCGCAGCGCTGCCAGGCGCTCGCCGATGGTCATGAGATCGCGCGGGCGGAGCAGCGTGTGTCGGCACACGTAGTCGAAGGCGTCTTCCGCTTCGCCGGTGTAGACGTGGGTGATCTTCGTCCGGCCGAGGAACGCCTCGATCGGGTCGGCGCGCAGCCGATCCGGTCGCACCATCCGGTCGGCCTTCTCCAGGCGGATGTTGTTCACGAAGATCTCGCGCAGGCTCTCGACCGGATAGGCGATGTCGACGGCGCTGCCGCGGTACTGCTGCGACATGACCGTCGTCTGCAGTCGCGCGTACGCCTCCTTTCGCACGGCCGCGAAAACCTTGAGGTGATGGTTGATCCGGCGCAGCTGGTACGCGACCTCGACGAGGCCGAGCTGGGCGAAGTACCATACGCTCGGCGACAGCGGACCGGTCACGCTCGGGAGGCTGGCCCGCTCGATGTGCTTGTTGAAGTATTCGTCCACGCCGTCGATGAAGATCGCGACCGGCGAGCTGATCGCGCGCAGGCGCGGCAGGAGGTGCCCGTCGGTGTCGGCGGCGGCGCGCTGCAGCTCGCTCGGCGAGAAGTCGAGGAGCCGCACGAAGTGGTCGATCACGCCGTGCAGGCGCTCGTCGTCGATCAGACCCGTGAGCTTGGTGGTCACGCGGAGGCCGTCGACGCGGCCGATATGCTTGAGTGTCGCCGCCGCGATCGCCGTGAGCCAGAGCTTCGACCAGGGCAGGGACGACGCGGCGAAGAAGGCGAGCGCTTCCTTGGCGAAGACCTTGTCGCCGATCGGCTTGTCGAGGAGGGTGCCGGTCGGCAGGCACGCGGCCCGTCCGTCGCGCTGATAGAGGATGCGCTTGGCTTTGAGGAGGAGCGTCTTGCCGAAGCCCTTCGTGCCGATCACGATGAACTTGTCATCGCGATCGAGGTTCAGGAAGGTATCGATCTCCGGCGTATGGTGCAGGAGCGTGTCGTCGAAATCTTCGGCGACGCGAATGTCGTCGGCGTCCACGGTCCACGCGCGCATGGCAACTCCGAGGCGTAGAGGATAAACCACGTTGGAGCGATCATGAAGACGGACCTCTTGCTGATTCCGATGAGCGCACGATACCGCGACATGCGCGCCGCCGCCATCGCGGCCGAGGACGCGGGATTCGACGGGCTGTGGACCTGGGACCACTTGCGCGATCCGGACGGCGAGCGCGGTCCCGGGGTGCCGGAGGCGTGGACGACCTTGACGGCACTGGCCGAAGCCACCCGGCGGATCTGGCTCGGGCCGCTCGTGCTGAACGTGGCGAACCGCCATCCCGGCCTTCTGGCCAACATGGCGGCCACGCTGCAGGCGGTCTCAGGCGGTCGGCTGCTGCTCGGGATCGGCGCCGGGGGCAGCCAGCGCACGCCCTATGCGGCCGAGCAGCGGGCGATCGGGCAATCCGTCGAGCGCGACGAGGTGCGCGCCCGGAAGGTCGCCGAGGCGATCGAGCTCATGCGCCGGCTCTGGTCGGGACACGCCGGATTCCTGCGGCCGGAGCCCCCACCGCCGATCATCGTCGGCGGTTTTGGTCCGCGGATGGCCGGCATCGCGGGCCGCCACGCGGACGGATTCAACACGCAGGCGATGCACCCCAAGCTCGCCGACCTCGCCCGCGTGGCCCGCGACGAGCACGCGAAATCGGGTCGAAGCGGCGGCGAGTTCATCTTGACGGTCTTCGCCGGTCTGGACGAGCGCTGGCTTCGCGCCGACTCTCGGGCGCGCCAGATGCTGGAGCGGGCCGGCGTTCACCGTCTGATTCTTCTCCAGGAGCCACCGTTCGATCCGGACGAGATCCGCGCGGCCGGTCGTGTCCTCGCCGGCACCCCGTAGGATCGCTGCGCCGTCGGCGGGTGTCAGCGCGCGGCGGGCGGTCGGTTACGCTTGACGGCGTCCGGGTGAGTCGAGTCGGTGCCCATGTAGATGCCCTTGTCCCACGTTCGCTTCAACGGATCGCGCACGTCGAGCCGCATGCGCCCGATTCCGTGGATCTCGAAATCGACGACCTCGCCGTCCTGGAGCGGGCCCAGGCCCTCGTGATTCGTGCCGCACGCGATGAGATCGCCCGAGTTGAGCGTCATGATCGTCGTCGCGAACTCGACGAGCTCGGGGACCAGATGCTCCATGTCGTCGGTGTTGTAGTTGTGACGGAGCTGGCCGTCGACCCAGAACTGCACGTGGACGTCGTTGGGGTTCGGGATCTCGTCGATCGTCGCGATGCACGGCCCGATCGGCGCGAACGTGTCGAACGACTTGCCGAGCCAGCTTCCGGTCTTCCACGTCCGGCGGCCCTCGCCGCGGGCCGACACGTCGATCATGCCGGTGTAGCCGAAGACCGCGTTGCGCCAGTTGTCGCGCTTGACCGACTTGGCCGGCCCCTTGATGACGAGCGCCAGCTCGGCCTCGTGCATGAAGATCCACGGCTCCGTGAACTCGGGCAGGACGATCGTGTCCCCCGGCCCGATCACCGCGTCGGAGCTCTTCAGGAACATGTTGAGGGGCCGGGCCTCGAGCGCGCCGTGCTCCCAGTAGTTGGCGATGCACGCGAGGATCTTGCCGGGGCGCGGCAGCGGGGCGCGCAGCCGGACGTCGCCGGCCGGCAGGGCTTTGCCGTCGCGCGCCAGCCGCTCGAGCGCCGGCCGCAGGCGGTCGAAGTCGTCGATGATCCCCGTCATCGTGGCGGTGGGGGTGACGCCCGCGGGGACCGCGTCGGCGAGGCTCACCACGCCCCGGTCGGTGAAAAGGCCCGGCAGGAGCTCCGGCTTTCCGGCGATCTGAAACGTGACCAGCTTCACGGTGTCCTCCTCATTGTCGTTCCCCAGCGAGAGATGCGCGGCCGAGCCATCCTGCGCGAGCACATAGCGCCGCGCCGCCGCCCGTGTCAAGCGCCGGCGCTTGTGGGACAATGCGAGCCGATTCGACGGACAGACCCGGGCGTGCGGCACGCGCGCCGTCGCGGTGAGGTGAGATATGCCGGAGATCAGTGGGTTGGGTCACGTGGGCCTCTACTGCAACGACCTGCCGAAGATGCGGGATTTCTACGCCCGTGTGCTCGGTCTCTCGATCAGCGACGAGGACATCACGCGCGGCATCTGCTTCCTGAGCGCGGCGCCGGACACCGAGCACCACGAGCTTGCGCTCGTCCAGGCCAGAGAAGCCGGGCAGAAGACGCACAGCATCCAGCAGGTGTCGTTCAAGGTGAAGAGCCTCGACGACGTGCGCTCGTTCTACCATCGGCTCAAGCAGGAAGGCATGAAGATCGACCGCACGGTCACCCACGGGATCGCCTGCAGCGTCTACTTCTTCGATCCCGAGGACAACCGGATCGAGCTCTACTACACGACCCCGTACAAGGTGTGCCAGCCGTTCGGCGAGCCCATCGACCTGGACGAGCCCGACGCCACACTCCTGGCCTTCGCGCAGTCGTTCGAGGAGATCAAGGGCCCGCCGCGCGGCGCCCAGCGGCCGGTGGCCTGAGCTTCCGGCCGCCGTGACCGCCGGAGCGGCAGGCGCGCGAAATAATCATCGGGTGTCGCCCGTACTCCTTGGCAGACGGCGAGGAATGTGTCGGACTCGGATGCGGACGACCGGCGATCAGAGCTTGACCTTGCGCGCCGGGCCCGCCGCGGCGATGCGGGGGCCTTTGACGACTTGGTGCGGCGCTTTCATCGGCCCGTCCTGCGCTTCTGCTGGCGACTGCTCCGATCCTCGGACGCCGAGGATGTCGCGCAGGACACGTTCGTGCGCGCCTTCGTCCACTTCGAGCGATTCGATCCGGAGCGGCCGGTCCTGCCGTGGCTCATCGCCATCGCTCGCCGCCTCTGCCTGGATCTGTGGCGGCGGGGTGCGGTGAAGGCCAGGATGGAGACGATGGCTGTCAGCGAAGCGGCTTCGCCGAGCCCGGAGGACGAGGTGTCGTTCCGGGAGCAGCTTTCTCGTCTGGATCGGGCTCTCGACGATCTGGACGAAGGCCCGCGGGAGGCCATCATGCTCTTTCACATCGAGCAGATGTCGTACCGCGACATCGCGGCCGCCCTCGAGGTTCCGATGGGAACGGTGATGACGTGGCTCCATCGGGGTCGCGCGCACCTCAAGACGGTGCTGGAAGGCGCGCCGACCGCATGAGCCGGCGACCCGACGACGACGACCAGCTCGCGCTGCTGCTCCGGGCCCTTCCAGCGCCGGAGCCGTCGGCCCACTTTCGCGCTGCCGCGCGGCGCCGATATCTCGACGCGGTCGAGGCGCGCGACCGGCGGGCAGTGTTGACGGGCTTCATGGCGACGGTCATCGGTCTGGCGGCGGTCGTTGCCTTGCTGGGCACGAGCAGGGCACCGGCCGCCCTGGTCGCCTGGCTCGCGGAGGCGGCGGCCGACCTCGCCAGGTGGACGACAGGGATCGGCGTCGTCCTCGCGCTCGTGCCGCTGGCCATCTGGACCTCGGCCGTCCTGAGCTTCGCCGTGGCCGTTCTGTCCCTGGTGCTCATCGCGCGAGCCCAGTCGCCGGCGCTTTCGAAATAAGGGCCGCGCTGGATCGTACTCCCAGGCGAAGGGAGATCGGACATGAGCGCAGCCAAGCTGGTCGTCGTTCTCACCGTCGCTCTCATACTGCTACCGGGCCTCGCCTGGGCGGCCGCCGCGGACAGCCGGCGGCTGGAGGGGCGGCTTCCCGATAGCACGCCCATCGTCTCCATCGATCAGTCGCGCGGGACGGTGCTCGACGCTTTGAGCGCGATCGCGAAGCAGGCGGGCTGGAGCCTCGTGGTGACCGCGCCGGAGAGTGCGACGACCCGCGCATTCACGATCCAGGTATCCAAGCGGCCCGCCGGCGACGTGCTCGAGCTGATCCTCGAAGCCGGCTCCCTCCGGGCCTCGTTCGCGGACGGAGTTCTCCGCGTGCGTTCGGACAGCACCACCGCGGGCTCCGGAGATTCGTGGCGCGAGCGACGGCGTGAGCGGCGCGGTCGTCGAGGCAGCGAGCGCGTCGTCTTCGGCCAATCCCTGACGGTCGGGCCCGAGGAAGCCGTCGACAAGGCGGTCGCCATCGGCGGCTCCGTCACGATCTCGGGTCACGTGCGCAAAGATGCGGTCGCCGTGGGTGGGTCCGTCACGTTGCTCCCCGGCGCGCGCGTCGAAGGCGATGCGGTCGCGATCGGCGGCACCGTGTCGGTCGACGAGGGGGCCACGCTCGACGGGGACAACGTGAGCCTCGGCGGCACGATCCCGACGATGGTCGGCTCGGTCGTCCGCGGCGCGGTCGGAGGCAGGCCGAGCCTGCATTCGATATTCGGCTTCGCCGCGCGGATGACGCGCGCCGTCTTCCTCTACGTCATCGCGCTGATCGTCGCGCTCGCGTTTCCCCATGCGGTCTCGCGCATCAGGACGTATCTCGTCAATCGGCCGGGGCTCTCGGCGCTGGGCGGGCTCGCCATCCTTCTGGGATTCCTTCCGCTCTGCGCGTTGCTGGCCGTGACGATCATCGGCATCCCGCTCATCCCCGTGGCGGTCATGCTCCTCGCCGCACTCCTGCTCTTCGGGTTCACGGTCTCGGCGGGCTGGCTCGGAGAGAAGCTGCCGTTCCTGCAGGAGAAGACACCCGTCAAGACGGTCGCGCTCGGCGGCGTCGTCCTCGCGCTCGTGAGCCTGGTGCCGTGGCTCGGGACTTCGGTCGTCATCCTCGTGGCGGCGATTGCCGCCGGCGCGACGCTCATCTCCAGATTCGGGCGCACGGGGGCGGTTGCTGTCTAGACGCGGGGAACGCGGCTGGCTTCGCGGCTTACGCCTTCGGCCATCGAGCTCACCAGACGAACGGGATGAGGCGAGAGCGCACGCGGCGGCGATAGTCGGCATAGCCGGCCAGCTCTCGCGTCAGCAGCTGCTCCTCGTCGAGAATCCGTACGACGACCAGCAGCACGAGCGCCGCGCTGACCGCCAGCGCCGAGGCCGCGCCGGTCACGAGCGGCCCGCCGACGAACATGAGGACCGCGCCGAGGTACATCGGGTGCCTCACGATCCGGTACACGCCCGTCGAGACGACATGATGGGCGCGCTCGCGCTGGATGCGCACCAGCGGTGACAGGAACGTGTTCTCCGTGAACGACCGGAACAGCAGGACCCAGGAGAGGGCCAGCAGCCCGAACCCGAAGACTTCGACGGGGAGCGGAAGCGGTGGAGTCCAGCGAAAGCGCCGTGCGTCGAGCGGCATGAGCACGATCCAGGCGACGTAGCCGAGCACGATCAGATAGACGACGATCTTGTCTCGGCGACTCTGGCCGCCGGTGCCGGGTGCGCGATACCGCTCGGCCAGCAGCGCCGGATCCTTCCGATAGAGCCACGCGGTCGTGCTGATGCACACGGCCAGGAACCACCCGCCGAAGATCCAGCCCTCGACCCATTGCCAGTCACCGGCGAGCGCCAGGATCAGGACCGGCCACATGAGCAGGTATAGCGCTGTCAGGATCAGCTTGAGCGCCTGGGGACGGGTCGGCATCGGCAGGAGTCTCGTCCAGAGGATTTCACGAAACGGGCGCACTGGCGAGAGCGGCTTGAAACGGTCGAGGCGACCCGTGTACTCTCCGGTCACCTCGTCGCGGTAGAGGAGACTCGCTCATGTACGACTTGCTCCTGAAGGGCGGAAACGTCCTCGACCCAGCGCAAGATCTGCGCGGCGCGCTCGACATCGCGGTACAAGACGGGAAGATCGCCGCCGTCGCCGCGAACATCCCGGCGTCCGAGGCTCGGCGCGTCATCCATGTGCCCGGCAAGACCGTGACGCCCGGCCTCATCGATCTCCACACGCATGTTTTCGACGGGGTGGCGGCCAACGGCGTCCATCCCGACATCGCGGGCGTTCACGCCGGCGTCACGACCGTGGTCGACGCGGGCAGCTCCGGCTGCGCGACGTTCAGCGCGTTTCCGCGCCACATCCTGCCGAAGTGCGAGACCGAGGTGATCCCGCTCCTACACATCTGCCAGACCGGGCTCGCCACGAATCCCGACATCATCGCCGAGAGCAGCATCGATCTCGAGAGCACCCTCCGGGTCGCGCGGGAGCACAAGGGGCTCATCAAAGGGATCAAGGCCCGGATGGTCTCACCCGCGCTCGAGATCTTCGGGATGGAGATGCCGCGCCTGGCCAAGCGCGCCGCGCGCGAGAGCGGCGTCCCGCTGATGGTGCACATCGGCGACACGACCAAGCGCTACGACCCGAACGTGATTCGCGAGCTGCTCCCGCTGCTGGAGCCCGGCGACATCGTGACGCATCTCTTCACCGCGAATCCGGGCGGCGTCCTCGACACCAACGGGAAGCTGGTGCCGGAGGCCAAGGAGCTGGCCGCCCGCGGCGTCTGGCTCGACACGGCGCACGGCCGCATGAACTTCGGCTTCAACGTGGGCCGACGTGTCCTCGACCAGGGACTCACGCCGCACTGCATCAGCACCGACCTGACGATTCCGGGCCGCGCCAACACCGTGCACAGCATGGTGGAGATCATGGCGCCCTTCCTCGGGATGGGCTTCACCTTCGAGCAGGTGATCGCCATGTCCACCGTCAATCCCGCGCGCGCGATCGGCGAGGCGAACCGACTCGGCAGTCTCGGCGTGGGGCGCCAGGCCGACATCTCGGTGCTCGAGGTCCGCGACGGGCGCTGGGTGGTCTACGACACCCTGCGGGACTCGATGAAGATCGACAAGACCGTGGTGCCGGTGCTGACGGTGAAGCGCGGCCGCGTGTTCGAGCCGGAGTGGGGTCCGCATCCCTGGGGCTGGGAGCCCGAGCGAGTCGGCTGACGATGCAGTTCGGGCTCATGCTCCGGGCGCAGTTCCCGGCCGGCGACGACATGCCGGCGCGGTTCCGGGAGCTCCTGGAGCAGGCGCGGCTCGCCGACGCGCTCGGCTTCGATTCGATCACGAAGGGCATGCACTACAGCAGCGCCCCGTGGCAGAGTTTGCAGCAGCTGCCGTTTCTCTCGCGTGTCATGGCGGAGGCGCCGCGCCTGCGGCTGAACTTCGGCCTCATCTTGCTGTCGCTCCACAAGCCCCTCGACGTCGCGGAGCAGATCGCGACGGTCGACGTCATGAGCGGAGGCAAGGTGATCTTCGGCGTGGCGCTCGGCTAC
>CAYVHH010000190.1:0-4224 GCA_964450175.1 uncultured bacterium
CGCCAGCCTCGGTCGTCATATTGAGTCAGCTGGAGATCGTAGCCCTGGCGGTGCATCCCCACGGCGACGCGACCGATCCCTTCCCACGAGTCTAGCCAGGCACGGAGCGCGTGCAGCGCGCGATCGTACGAGGCCATCGAGCACCCGGCGAAGCCGAGCGCCGCCATCAGGAGCCGGCCACGTTGGTCGAGCACGCGGCGAAGCTACTCGGGCGACAGCGCTACGTCAACGACTTGTGTGCCTCACGGCGCTTCGGCGGGAACCGTCCGGCTCCGTCTCGGCTGACGGGCGTCCGCTCGAGGGAGCCCCCGGGTCGCAGTCTCGGAGCACCGCTGGAACGCGGCGTCGCCCAATCGATACGTCTCGATCGACTGATCGTTGAGCAGCAGCGCTGTGTCGTAGTCGGCCTGCCAGCGTTGGGTCGGAATGTACCGAGCGGGCACCAGGCGTTCGGCACGGTCGGCATCGTTCGCGATCTGCTTCGCCCGCTCGGCGAGCTGACGAGCGAGATCCGCGTAGCGCCGTTGGATCGCGTCGCACTTCTCCATCTGCTCGATCCTTGCCGAGTCGGAGGGCCGCTCGGTCGAGCCGGCTCGAATCAGGTCAGGACCCAGGAACACGCATCCGGCCACCAACGTCGACGCCATGAACCAAGAGTCGCGGTTGCCCATGAGGACACCTCCTGTTTGGCTGCGCGCCTGCGAGTCGGCAAGTGCTGTGCCAGGCCATTTGGTGGAGGATTCGCGGGGCATTCCGGGGGTTGGCTCATGGCTCTCACGCTCGGCGTGGGCTCTCCGCCTGGATCGCTTCGGGCGTTTCGCCCGACGCACACATGAAGCGGCGAATTCGGGGATTGCCGCGGATCTGGACCGGATTTGTGGTCTCATGTCGGCAATGATTCCTCACGCACTGAAACCCGCCGTGCCCACGCTCACCCGCCGCGACGTGCTGCGGCACGTGGGCGGGCTCGGCGTGCTCACACTGACCGGCGGGACCGGGACCTTGCTCGGCGCCTGCACCACGGCCCAGTCCGGTGCGCAGGTGCTGGCGGCCGATCCGGAGATCGCGGCGCTGGTCGATAGCGCGATCGGTATCGACATGCACTCTCACGCGGCGGGTGCCAACGGACGGCCGCATCCGGCCTATGACCTGGCAGAGCGCATTCGCGTGGGGCGCATGACGGCGGTGTGCCTGTGCCACCCGGGTGACGCTCCCGTGATCAAGCGGGAACCGGACAACCGCATTCGAACCGTCAGGCAGCCGAACCCCGGCGAGCTCTGGGGCTTCACGCAGCGCCGGCTCAGGTGGTTCGACGACCTGGTTACAGCGCAGGGGTTACGGCGCGCGTTGCGACGTGGCGACCTCGAGGCAGCGCATCGGGACAAGACGCCGGCCATCGTGCAGACCATCGAGGGTTGCCAGTTCCTCGAGGGCAAGCTGGAGCGTATGGGTGAGGTATACCGCCGCGGCGTGCGGCACCTGCAGCTGGTGCACTTCTTCCGCAGTGACATGGGGGACAACCAGACCGAGCCGGCAGACCAGGGCGGTCTGACGCCGTTCGGGCGTGACGCGATCGCCGAGTGCAACCGGCTGGGCATCGTGATCGACGTGGCTCACGCCACCAGAGAGTTTGTCGCGGCGGCGGTCCAGGCCAGCAAGACGCCGCTGATCCTGTCTCACACGGCCGTGGCCAAGGGGCAGCCCGCCGAATTCTCGCGCCGCATCTCGCCGGAACACGCCCGGCTCGTGGCGGGCGCGGGCGGCGTGGTGGGCGTGTGGGGCAGCCCGTTGACCTTCAGGTCCCTGCGCGACTACGTCGACGCCGTCGCCGCTGCCGTCGACGTGGCCGGCGTGGAGCACGTGGGGTTCGGCACGGACAACTCCGGCTTCGGCGCCACGCCGGTGGTGTGGGACGACTACCGCGACTTTCCCTTGATCGTGCGCCTGATGCGCAAGCGAGGCTTCTCGCCCGACGACATTCGCAAGATCGCGGGCGGCAACTACCTGCGCGTGTTCAACCTATCGGTCAAGGCCGCCTAGCCTACGTCCCGTCACCGCGGATCCTTGGGCGCCTGGAACCACGTGTAGTCCCACACGCTGACCCGGTAGTTGTCCGCCACGGGCAGGTCGGGGACGATGAAGTACGCGCGTCCGAATCCGCCCACGCCTCCGGGCACGTAGGCGATGCGCTGGCCGACCACGGTACCCGTCGCGTCGACCGCCTGCGCGAGGACGCGAAGGCTCATGGCGAACTCGCCGTTCTGGTTGTAGACGTAGCCGCTGACCTTGCGGGTGCTCGGGCTCTGGTCGGTGGCCGTCCAGTCGATGCTGAAGTGGTGCTCCCAGCCGGCCATCAGGGTGCTGTATCCCGCGCCCGGCGGCGGGGTCGCCCCGGAGGTCGCGCACGCGACGGCTGCCGTGACGATCAGGCTGATCAGGAGCGCAGGTCGAATCGCCTTCATCACTCGCCACCTCTTCTCGAGAGGGTACTACCGACAAGCTGACGAAAGGCTCACGGCGCTCGTTTACCGGCCGACGTCCTTCGGCCGGCCCGGATCGACGGTGTCCGGGAGGCATGACGTCAGCTCTCGATCGTCTCGCTTCATCACGTCGGGCGATCGCCACTTCTCGCACTGCTCGCGGGTCTCGAACGTGCCCATCGAAGATCGCTCCAGCGTCGCGCCCGGCGATCTCATCGAGGGCACGGCGAACTTCCACAATGTCCAGGCACACGTGGATCGCATGGCGGTGACCTGGGTGTCCGGGCGGCATTCCAGCGGCTGCGGCAGGGCGTAGTTCCTCGACAGTCGCTGAGCGAGCGCATGATCGTCGTTGCGCGCGCCGTCGCACTCCTGCTTGCTGCCGTAGCCCGCCAGCGGCGAGGTCGCGCCGCTCCACAGCACCCACGCGCACTCGGCATTCGCCGTCGTCGCCGAGGCGAAAAGGACGAGCGCGAGTGCGGCTCCGGAGCCGAGCGTCAAATGTCGAGACCCACACCGGCGATGCCGCGGATGGTGGCCGCTTCCCCGATGTGCGCGGCGTTGTGTCGGAGCGCCGAGCTCGCGAGCTGCTCGGCGCGTGTCCAGCCCAGCCAGGGGTATTTCGCGCCTTCGACCCAATCGCGGAGCGCGCCGACCGCGGCCGCACGCCTGATGTCCGGGGCCGCGACGATCTCGTCCCAGGCGTCGGGACGCATCGCGCGCACGACCTCCTGGGTGCGGCGCCCCACCGCCGAGCGATAAGCTCGCACCGCGGCGATGTCGGCATGCGCCGTCAGGTCGGCCACCTCCTGGTCGGTCATTCCAGTGCCGATGGTGCGCCACGGGACGTTCATGCGGCGTATCCACTCCTCGTTGAGGACTTGATCCCGGGCGGCGACGACCGGGTTCACTGCCGCATCCTCGGTGCGCGCCATGTGCCACAAGAGCCACACGAGCGAGTTGAGGCCTCGGCCCGGGCGCGTCCGCATGGTGTCGTCGTCGAGCTCACCGAAGACGCGTTCGACCAGGGAAGCGCCGCCGCCGACGTCGCTCGCGTGGACGGCCGCGTGCTGCCGGAGGAAAAACGTCACGAGATCCAAGCGTCTGCCTCCTTCGTCAACGCCGCACAGACCCGCATGAATGTGCGAGCCCTGATGATCACGTAGCAATATCACGAGAACGCCACTCGTTCCGTCGTGATAGGCTCGCTGCACATTCAAGCGGCCCTCGCCGCGAGGAGGACGCGATGAGTGCCCGGTCCTGGAATCGGCGTGAAGTGCTGAAGATCGTCTCCGCGGCGGCGCTGGTCGGAGCCCACGCGCGGCCGGCGGCGGCTCAGATGGTGAAATGGTCGACCGGGACCGAGGCGCCGAAGCTCAAGGCGCCGGCGAATGCCACCGATTGTCATCACCACATCTACAACGCGAAGTTTCCCGTCGATCCCAAGGCGACGCTGCGCCCCGCCGACGCGCTGGTCGACGACTATCGCGCGCTCCAGAAGCGCATCGGGACCACGCGCCACGTGCTGGTCCAACCCTCGACGTACGGCACGGACAACCGGTGCCATCTCGAGGCGCTGGCGGCATTCGGGCCCACGGCTCGCATGGTGGCGGTCGTCGACGACACCGTGTCGACCGAAGAGCTCAAGCGCCTGCACGCGCTCGGCGTGCGGGGCATCCGCTTCAACCTGGCTCAGGCGGGCGCCACGACGCCCGAGATGATGGAGCCGCTGTCCAAGCGGGTC
>CAYVHH010000191.1:0-2992 GCA_964450175.1 uncultured bacterium
CCCCGGCGTCGATGTGCCCTACGAGCCCGCGTTGCGGCCCGAGGCGACGGTCGACACCCATCGCGAGGATCGCGACGTCGCGGTCAAGCGAGTCGTTGCGCTCGTCCGAGCGCTTGGCGAGCCGCTCGAGCGCCGAGCCGGCGACCGCCGGGCCGCGTGGGCCATCTGGTTGACCGGGCTCCCGGGCAGCGGCAAGACGACGCTGTCGCGGAAGGCGGCCGAGACGCTCGCGGCGCGATCGACCCGCGTGCACGTGCTGGGGTTCGCCGAGTTTCGCCGGGTGCTGCTGGACGACGGCCCGGAGTCCGACGCGACTCGCGACATCGTCCACCGTGCGCTGGTCTATACGGCCAAGCTGCTCACCGAGGCCGGCGTGCCGGTGATCGTGGATGCGACGGCGCCCCGCCGCGCGTGGCGACGGTTGGCGCGCGAGCTCATCGCGCACTTCGCCGAAGTGCAGCTGGTGTGTCCGGACGAGATTTGCGGCGAGCGTGAGCGTGCCACCCGCTGGCATCTCGGCGTACCGCCGTCGCCGCCGCCCTCCGGGGGCCCCGCGTCTGCCCCGGACCTGGTCCTCGGCTATGAACGCTCGCTCGGACCGGAGCTGACGCTCCACACGGACACCCCGAATCTCGTCGCCAACGTGGAGGCGCTCCTGCGCCTGGCCCTGCGTCTCCAGCACGCCGCGACCTCCGCGGGCTACACGCCGAAACACTCGATCGTCTGCTGATCTCGTCTCGCGAGCGGCCGCCGCCCGCGCCGATCGGGTCAGGTGACGAGAACCCACACCCCGACCGCGATGAAGGCGAGCCCCGCCACCGTCCTGAGCAGTCTCGGCGAGATCCAGTCACCCGCGTGGGCCCCGACGACGACCGCCAGCGCGCTCGACAGAACGAGAGCGGCGGCCGCCGCGAGGAAGACGCCGAGCTTGCCGGCGGTCGGATCGGTGGCGAAGAGCAGGGTGGCGATCTGGGTCTTGTCACCCAGCTCGGCGACGAGCACACTCGCGAAGACAGCCAGGTACGTTTTCATGCGGCCACTGTAGCAGGGGCGAATGCGCCGGCTGCACCGATGCGACCCAGAGCGGGGGAGGGACAATGCCATATACACCCCACGTGGAGCAGCACTTCACCGGCGGTCTCGTCGTTCGGGACGCCGTCATCGGCCTGTCGGACGGCCTGACCGTTCCGTTCGCGCTGGCGGCCGGGCTCAGCGGCGCCGTCGACTCGACCGCAGTGGTCGTGACCGCCGGCCTCGCCGAGATCGTCGCCGGCTCGATCGCGATGGGCCTGGGTGGCTATCTGGCCGGCAAGAGCGACGTCGAGCACTACGCCAGCGAGCGGGAACGCGAACAACTCGAGATCGAGCAGAAGCCGGAGATCGAAGCCCTGGAAGTCGAGGAGCTTCTGCAACGCTACGGCGTCACGGCCGAGCAGAGCGCGCCCATCGTCGCAGCTCTGCGCAAGCGTCCGGAGGCGTGGCGCGACTTCATGCTGCGCTTCGAGCTCGGGCTCGAGCAGCCCGACCCGCGGCGCGCGGTGACGAGCGGCGCGGTCATCGCGGCCGCCTACATCGCGGGCGGGCTCATTCCGCTCTGTCCCTACATGCTCCTGCCGAGCGCTCAGGCCGCGCTGCCGTGGTCCGTCGCCGTCACCGGCACGGCGCTGGCCGTGTTCGGATGGATCCGCGGCCGCTTCACCGGCGTGTGGCCGGTGCGGACCGCGCTGCAGACGGTTCTCATCGGCGGCGTCGCCGCCGCCGCCGCCTTCCTCATCGCCCGCGCGATCTCTTAGGAGGCTGCTGAAAGCAGCCTCTGGCTAGACGGCGAGGTCCGTTGACTGGATGCGCTTGACCCCGGCGCCGAGCATGTCCTTCCACGCCTTGGCGAGCGAGCCGTCGGCGTCGATGCCGCGGCAGGCGTCCTCGACGACCAGCGCGCCGAAGCCCGCCTTGCGCGCGTCCATCGCGGACCAGGCGACGCAGAAGTCGGTCGCGAGCCCGACGAGGAAGACCTGGTTGAGCCCGCGATCCTTCAGATAGCCGGTGAGCCCCGTCGGCGTCTTGCCGTCGGCCTCGTAGAAGGCGGAGTACGAATCCATCTGCTTGCGATAGCCCTTGCGGATGATCAGCTCGGCGTGCGGGATTCTCAGGTCCTTGTGGAGGTCGGCGCCGGCCGTGCCCTGCACGCAGTGATCCGGCCACAGGACCTGCGTGCCGTACGGCAGCTGGGTCGTCTCGAACGGCTTCTTGCCCGGATGGGACGAGGCGAAGGAGACGTGGCCCGGCGTGTGCCAGTCCTGTGTGAGCACCACGTGCTCGAAGCCGGCGGCGAGCCGGTTGATGAGCGGGATGATCTGGTCGCCCTCCTTCACCGCCAGCGAGCCGCCGGGCGTGAAGCAGTTCTGGACGTCGATCACGAGCAGGACATCCTGTGCTGTGGGCTTCATCTTCGTGCTCCCGGTTTGCGCGGCGGCGCCACGCGGGGCGCCGGTGAGCCCGGCGACCACGAGGCTCGCGGCCGTGCCTTTGAGGAATCCGCGGCGATCGCTCGTCAGCATGTTCGCTCCTCCGTCAAGTTCGACCCCCCACCCGGGGATTCTGCGACGATCGGCGCCCGCCGTCCAGCCAGGTCGTCGCCCTCAGTTGTGTCCGTGTTGACCGGGCAGAAGGCGCTCGACGAGCGCCTTCATCTCGGCGCTGTCCCATTCGCGCGCGCCGACGGCCATCCCCGTCGCGTCACCGCCCGGGCGAATCAGAAACGTCGCGGGAAGCGCCGTCACCCGCCAGCCGTCGGACGTCTTGGAGTCAGGGTCCAGCAGGATCGGGAACGTGAGCTTCAGGTTGCGCACATAGGGCTCGAGCAGACCGCGGGGCGAGCCGCGGTCGACGGAGACTGCGATGACGACCAGCCCGCGCTCCCGGTAGCGCCGCCACAGCGCCTCCAGCGAGGGCATCTCGAGCGCGCAGGGCCCGCACCAGGTTGCCCAGAAGT
>CAYVHH010000192.1:0-16142 GCA_964450175.1 uncultured bacterium
CCCTCGACTCCTCCGGCAAGGTCGTCGGCACCTCGTCGACCTGGATGCTCGGCGGTGTACCAGCCGGCAATCGCGGCTACTTCAGCGTGCCGGTCGTGCCGGCCGCGTCGTATCGGGTCCAAGTGCTCTTCTTCGACTGGGGCAAGGGCGGCGGCTCATAGGAGGGCAGAGAGGACCCAGCGAAGCCGACAGCAGCACGGAGGAGCTGGCCGCGTGGGTCGAGTACGGCCCATCCGAGATCCCGCACTGCTCCCGGTTGTAGCGCCGCAGGCCCTCGGCGATCACTTGCTCGGCGGCCGGGTCGCGCGCGTCGTCGACGGTGAGGACGGGCGGCTTCATCGCGCGCTCGCCCGGGGCGCTCATGCCGTCTCGAACGGATAGAGCGGCCGCCGGCGGTTGCGATACGTGAACAGCGCCAGGTCCGAGCTGGTGCAGCCGTCGCCGTCGCACAGCACGATGTGGCGCGCGATCGGCTCGAAGCCGGCCCGGAAGTGCTGGCGCGACTTGATCAGCACGTAGCGCTTCCGCCGCGGGTCGATCCCGCAGTGGGTGAACACGCCGAGGTCGAACGGCTCACTGCGGCCCTCCGAGATCACGACCTGGACGGTTCCGGTGTCGAGCACCGCCGTCCGCCCCATGCGCACGCGCGTGCCCGTCGCCATGGGCCCGGTGACGGTGAACTGGCCGTCGGTGATGCGCGTCACGCGGCCGGTGAGCGTCAGCGGGGCGCCGGGCAGGTTGATCTGGGGCATGTCGATCTTGCCGCCGACGGGCAGCGTGACGCTAGCCGCGGTGCCCGCGTCGAGGATCCGTGCCACGCTGGTCGGATCGCAGATCGGCCCGGCCACGACGTCGTCGAGTCCTTGGCGGATCACCTCAGCGATCACGCTCATCACGTCCTGAGTGCCGCCGGAGGCGGTGTTGTCGCCGTGGTCGACCAGTACCACCGGGCCCTCGCCGAGGGTCCGCGCGTGGGCGATCTGGCTGGCCAGCGGCGCGCCCTTGTAGAGGAACGCCCCCCGCCGCGACCACGCGAGGTCCATCAGGCGGTCGCACAGGGCCTGGCCCTGGTCGGCGCGCCGATCGCAGACCACGACTGCCGAGCACGAGATGTGCGGGATGTCGGCGTGCGGGAACCCGCCGAACACGGAGGCGTTGAGCACGGAGCCGCCCGTCTCGGCGGCGTCCGCCATGTCCATGATGTCCTTCATCGGCTGGCGCGACGGCGTGTGCTCGAGCGTGCTCGTCATCATCGGGCGCGAGGCCCAGGCGATGACTGGCGCCAGCTCGCCGTCGAGCGCGCGCAGCAGCGTGCGCCCGGCGCGCGCCGCCGTCTCCGCCATGTCGACGTGCGGGTAGGTCCGGTAGCCGGTGATCACGGTGGCGTTGTCGATCATGCGCGATGTCATGTGGGCGTGGAAGTCGAGCCCGACCGCGATCGGCAGCCGCGGCGCCACCGCGCGCACACGGCGGAGCAGCTCGCCCTCGCCGTCGTCCGTGTGCTCGGCGACCATCGCGCCGTGGAGCGCGAGGAACGCGGCGTCGCAGCCGGCGCGCACCGCGCCGACGATGGCCTCGGCCATGTCCTCGTAGGCGGACTTCTCGACGTAACCCGACGGATGCGCGCCGCCCGCGACCGGCACCACGATCTCGGCGCCGGCCTTCTGCGCGATGCCGAGGAACCCGCCGAGCTGCGTGTTGGTGTCGCGGAACTCCTCGATCGCGGCCGCCCCGGCCAGCGGGCGAAACGACGCCAGCGGGGTCGGGACCGGCGAGAACGTGTTGGTCTCGTGCATCATCATCGCCACGACGATCTTCCGGGGCGCCATGTGGTCCTCAGCTCCGGTCGGCGGACGGGCCGAAGACCGGGAGGTTGTACTCGCCGAATTTGTCGGTGGCGTCGATCCAGCGGAGCTCCAGCGTCATGCCGTCGCGGAGGTCGCTGGGCTCGACGTCGACGGGATAGGAGATGAAGAGCGGGCCTTCGGCCAGCTCGAGCGCGACGACGGTGTGGGGCGGCGGATACTCCGGGAAGTAGCCGCGGCGGAACGTCGTCCACGAGAGCACCTTCGCCTTGCCGCTGAGCGGGGACCACGCGAAGTCGTCGGACAGGCAGCGGTCGCAGGTCGGGCCCGGCGGCCAGCGGAACTTCCCGCAGGCCGAGCACTGCTGCAGGCGCAGCTCTCTCGACAGTGTGAACGTCCAGAACTGCTCGGCGTACGGATCCATCGCGCGTACCGGTCGGGCCGTCGCCATCGTCACGCTCCCCTGGTGTAGATCAGGCTCTTGCACTTGCCGGCGACGTCGTGGACGTACTGGGCGACCTCGGCGCCCTGCACCTGCCGGATGCCGAGACCGCCGCGCAGCTGGCGGACCAGCTCGGGCTGGTGGTTCCAGCTCTGCATGTAGCTCTCGGAGAGCATCCCGCCGCTGGTGTTGCACGGGAGCTCGCCGCCGATCTCGATGCGGCCGCCCTGCACGAACGGACCGGCCTCGCCCTCCTTGCAGAAGCCGAACCCTTCGAGCGAGGCCAGGAGATGCACGCTGAAGCTGTCGTAGGTGGCGAACACGTCGACATCCTTCGGCGTCACGCCAGCCATCGGATAGACCTGGGCCGCCACGCCGTGATGGGCGCCGTGATAGAAGGTCTTCAGCCGGGGCCGCAGCTGGGTGGCGTCTACATTCTCCTCGGACCATCCGAAGCCGCTCACCATGACGGGCCGCTGCTTGAGATCCCTCGCCAGGTCGGCGCGACGGACGATGATCGCAACCCCGCCGTCGTTGATGAGGCAGTAGTCGTTGAGGCGCAGGGGCTCGGCGATGTATGGCGCATTCAAATAGTCCCGGATCGTGAGCGGCTTCTGCATTACCGCGTTCGGGTTCAAGCAGGCGTGCTTGCGAAACGCCACCGCGACCGCGCCCAGCTGCTCGTCGGTGGTGCCGTAGAGCAGCTTGTGGCGCTGGAAGAAGAGCGCGTAGAGCGCGCCCTGCGAGGTCATGCCCCACGGCGCGTAGTAGAAGTACGAGGTGATCGCGCCGCCGGTCACGCGCGCGCCGCCGTAGGCCGTGTCCATCGAGCGCTGGGCGTTGCCGTAGACCAGGGCGACGGTCGTGCAGAGCCCGGCGTTGATGGCCAGCGTCGCCTCGATGATGCATTGCGCAGCGTCGCCGCCCCCGCTCCAGCGCGGGTTGAGACCCCACTGTTCGCTCGCGCGCTCGCCGGACAGCGTACCCCCGACGCACAGGCCGTCGATGTCGTCTTTCTTCAATCCTGCGTCGTCCAGCGCCCGCTTGAGCGCCCTCGACGCCAGCGTGTACGAGTCGTAGCGGGCTTCACCCTTGCCCACGGCCTGGCCGCCGGCGCCCCGGTAGTCCTGCCTGTAGTCGGTCTCGCCGACACCGACGACCGCCACGGTATCCTTCAGCGGCGCGAGCCGCGCCCTGTCGAAGCTCACCGCCATCGCAGCCTCCTCAGATCACCTTGTCGTTTTCCAGCGACTTCATCTCTTCGTCGCTCAGACCGAGCAGCTCGCCGTAGACGTAGCGGTTGTGCTCGCGCAGCAGCGGCCCCCTTCCGTGCACGAAGGCCGGTGTGCGGGACATCTTGACCGGATAACCCTCGTACTCGAACTCCCCGATCTCGGGGTGGTCGACGACCGGGTGCATGTCGCGATGCTTGAGCTGGGGATCGTGCTCGACCCTGTCCTCGGCGCTCTGGACCACCGCCGCGATGATCCCGGCCTCCTGGCACCGCCGCATGACGTCGTAGCGCCGGCGCGGCCTGATCCAGCGGCTGACGATGGCGTCGAGCTCGTCCTGGTTCGCCACGCGCGCCTCGTTGGTCGCGAAGCGCGGATCCGTACTCAGATCGGGCTGACCCATCACCCGGCAGAGCGATTCGAACTGCGCCTGAGTCTCGCAGGCGACGAACACCCACCAGTCCTGCCCGACACGATCCTTGCCCGAGCATCGATAGGTGTTGTGAGGCGCCACGGCGGGCCACAGGGCGCGATTACCCGGCGGAAAGCCCGGGCGGCGCGTGGTCCGGCCGTTCACCTGGAAATCCAGCATGTACGTTCCAAGGAGCGACATCGCGCCTTCGGTGACCGCATAGTCGACGTAGGATCCCTCGCCCTTCTTCCTGGCCTGGAGCAATGCCATGACGAGAGCAAGGCCCCCCATCCATCCGCCCATCACGTCCATGTACGAGAAGCCCCAGCCCGCGGGCGGCATACCCGGCAACCCGGACGCGAGCGACAGGCCCGACTGGGCCGCGGCGGTGGGGCCGAAGCTGCGGTAGGCCTTGTAGGGTCCGGAATGGCCGAAGCCGGACGTGCTCATGTACACGACGCGCGGGTTGATCTCGTGGATGCGCTCCCAGGTGAGCCCCCAGCTCGGAAACACTTCGCCACTGAAGTTCTCGACGACCGCGTCCGAGATGCCGATGAGCCGCTCGACCAGCGCGAGCCCTTTGGGGTGACGCGTGTTCAGGCTGATGGCGAGCTTGCCGTGGTGCAGGATCGTGAAGTACGGGGTGTTGTAGTAGGGCTTCTTGCCGTCGGCCTGGCCGCCGCCGTGCAGCGGCCCCGTCCCCTGCTCCGACGTGAACGCCTTCTGCGGGCCACCGACGACCGGACTCGGGTGGGCCGCGTAGCGATGATCATCCCAGGACCCGACGCGCTCGACGTGGATGACCTCGGCGCCGAAGTGCGTGAGCAGCCGCGGCGCCCACGGCCCGACGGTCTTCCACGAGAAATCGAGGATGCGCACCCCGTTGAGGATGCCTTTCGGGAGCGTGACTGACGCGCTCATCGGACCACCCCCGCGGCCGCCAGCGCATCGACCTGCGCGGCAGTGAGACCGAGATCGCCTTCGAGGACCAGCCGCGTGTGCTCGCCGAGATGCGGTGCTCTCCCTCGGGGCGCGATCCCGAGCGCGTCGCACATGAACGGGCCGCGCGGGTACCGAATGGCGCGGCCGATTTCCGGGTGCTCGACATCGCGCCAGAAGTCGCGCTGCTGGTAGTGCGCGACGTCGTAGTTTTCTTCGGGCGCGCGCACGAGCCCCCACGAGATGCCGTACGACTGCGCGCGGGTGAAGACCTCTTCTCCCTTGCAGGCGGCGATCAGCCGGCGGATCCCGTCGAGCACGGCGGTCCCCTGGCGATAGTCGGCCATGCGGACGGCCTCGTCGCGGTACTTGGGATCGGTCAGCCCGCCAGCGACGCCCTTCTCCTCCATCCACTCGATCAGCTTCGCCCAGCCCCGGTCGCCGAAGGTCTGGTTCACCGCGATCACGTACATGCCGTCGGCCGTCGGCAATTCCAGATCGGGCCGCCGGCGCGCGGAGGCGTGCATCCCGGTCTGCCTATAAAGGGTGGCGCCGTTGTAGAGCCACTCGGGCACCGCGGACTCGGTGCCGATCGAGCAGGCATCGTGGATCGAGACGTCGATGTACTGCCCCTCGCCGGTCGTCATGCGGTCGAAGAGGGCCAGCGTGATGCCGTGCAACGCGAACACGCAGCCCATGTGCCAGGCCTGGTGACCCTGCCCGCCGATCGGCGTGAGCGTGGGATCGGAATAGCCGGTGCTGGCCATGTGGCCACCGAGGGCCAGGTGGGCGGCATCGTTCATCCGATAGTCGCGCCAGGGACCGTCCTGACCGAAGTCGGTCAGCGAGGTGTAGATGAGCGCGCGGTTGCTCGAGACCGCGCCGTGGTCGAGACCATACGCACGCAACGTCCCCGGCGGCGTGCTCTCGAGGAAGACATCGGCGCCGGCCAGAAGGCGGCGCAGCAGATCCTGAGCCGGCGGGCGACCGACGTCGAGAGCCACGCTCTGCTTGCCGGTGTTGTACCACCAGTAGTCGAGACAGCAGTCGGGATCGACCGTGTCGTCGACGAAGGGGCCGCACCAGCGCCCCGGGCCTCCCGCCGTAGGCTCGATCTGGATCACGCGCGCGCCGCCGTCGGACAGGAGCTTGCCCGCCCACTGGTTGCGGCGATCGGCCAGCTCGACCACGGTGAGTCCGTCGTACACGCCATTCATCTCCGTCTCCTACACGCGCGGCGTGACGTCGCGCATCAGGGTCGCGCCGCAACCGGCCGGGAAACCCAGACCGGAGAGATCCGCCTTGCAGCCGGTGCGCACTAGAGCGCAATCGTTGAGCTCCTAGGCCGAGGCGCTGTCGAAGGTGAGCTTGCGCTAGGCGGCCCCTGCCGCCACTCCTGCCCCCGGCACAGCGCGGACAACACCGCGCGTCACGGGATTTTCTGCCAGAACAGAGCGTTGGTCCAGAGGGAGCCCTACGGCAAAACGCGGCGATTCGCGTCAGATCTGGGCAAGTGGATCGTAACTACGCGAGAAGTGAAGTGGTGGAGGGTAAGGGATTCGAACCCTCGACCTCGGCGTTGCGAACGCCGCGCTCTCCCAACTGAGCTAACCCCCCGAGCCCACCAACCGAGGCGACCGCTATTTTACATCAGGCCTTGGAGCCGTCCCCACCCTTGTTGAAGGCCTGGAGCAACGGGCCGAAAAGATCCAGCGGCAGCGGGAAGAAGGTCGTCGTGGACCGCTCGGACGCGATCTCGCGCATGGTTTGTAGATATCGGAGCTGGACGGCGATCGGGTGCCGCGTCAGGACCTCGGCGGCCTCGGACAGTTTCGCGGCCGCCTGAAACTCGCCGTCGGCGTTGATGACCTTGGCTCGGCGCTCACGCTCGGCCTCGGCCTGCTTGGCCATGGCGCGCTGCATATCCTGGGGCAGGTCGATCTGCTTGACCTCGACGGTCGCGACCTTGATGCCCCAGGGCTCGGTGTGCTCGTCGATGATCCGCTGGAGCTGCTGGTTGATCTTGTCGCGCGCCGAGAGCAGGTCGTCGAGCTCCACCTGGCCGAGCACGCTCCGCAAGGTCGTCTGCGCGATCTGCGAGGTCGCGTACAGATAGTCCTGCACCGCGACGATCGCCCGCTCCGGGTCGACCACGCGGAAGTAGATCACGGCGCTCACCTTGATCGAGACGTTGTCGCGCGTGATCACGTCTTGCGGGGCCACGTCGAGGGCCACGGTCTGCAGGCTCACCTTCACCATCTTGTCGATCAGGGGCACCAGCAGGACCAGACCCGGCCCGTTGCCCTGCCCGCCCGGGTTCAGGATGGCCTTGGTGCTGCGGCCCAGCCGAAAGATGACGGCCCGCTCGTACTCGCGAAGGATGCGCGCGAAGGAGCCGATGAAGAACACCACCACGAACAGGACGACGATGAGCAGCAGCGATTCGACCGTGATCATGCGACTCCCCCTTTGGCCTCGGCCTTCGCGACCCTGAGCGTCAGGCCGTCCACGCCGACGATCCGCACCTGCGCGCCGGGCTCGAGGGGCTCGCCCTCGGCGACGGCGCGCCAGATCTCGCCCGAGACCATCACCTGGCCTTCCGGCCCGAGACGTTCGCGCACGGTGGCGGTCTTTCCGACGAGTCCCTCCGTACCGGTCGACGCCGGCCGGCCGAGCGCCCGCACGCCGGCCGCGACCACGAACAGGAAGAGCCCGGCGGTCGCCGCTACCGTCGGCCCGATGACCCACCAGGACACGCGGAAGCCCACCTCGGGCGCGTCGAAGAGCATCAGCGAGCCGAGCGCCATCGAGATCATGCCCCCGATCGCCAGGATGCCGTGACTCACGATCTTGATCTCGGCGACCAGCAGCACGATGCCGAACAGGATCAGGAGCAGCCCGGCGTAGTTGATCGGCAGGCTCTGGAAGGCGAAGAACGCCAGGATCAGCGAGATGCCGCCGATCACGCCCGGCAGGACCACGCCCGGGTTCGAGAGCTCGAAGAACAGGCCGATCATGCCGAGCATCATGAGCACGTAGGCCACGTTGGGGTCGGTGATCACGTTCAGGAACCGGTCGCGGAAGCCGATCTCGATCGGCCGGACCGGCGCGCCCTTCGTGGCCAGGGTCACCGGGCCCTTGGGAAGCTTGATCGTCCGGCCGTCGATCTTGTCGAGGAGATCTGGCAGGGAGTCGGCGATGAGGTCGATCACCTTCAGCTTCAGCGCATCGCGCTCCGTGATGGCCACGGCCTCGCGCACCGCCTTCTCGGCCCAGTCCGCGTTGCGGCCGCGCTCGATCGCGACGGTCCGGATGAACGCGGCCGCGTCGTTCTCGATCTTCTTCATCATGGTCTTGTCGGCGGTGCCGCCGCCGACCATGACGGGCGAGGCCGCGCCGATGTTGGTCGCCGGGGCCATCGCCGCCACGTGCGCGGCCATCGTGATGAAGACGCCGGCCGACGCCGCGCGCGCGCCGGTGGGCGCGACGTAGACGACGACGGGCACGTCGGCGTTCAGGATGCGCTGCACGATCGCGCGCATCGAGCGCTCGAGCCCGCCGGGCGTGTCGAGCTGGATGATCAGCGCCTGGGCGCGCTCGGCCTGGGCCCGGTCGATCGCGAGACCCACCAGGCGCAAGGTGACGGGGCTGATCACGCCCTCGATCTCGATCGTCGCGACGGGCTGCGGCGCCGCCGACGCCGGACTCGTGAGCGCGAGCAGCGCGAAGACGAACGCGACACACGCGCACGCGGCGGTCCCCGCAACGGAGGCGAGGCCGGAGCGTGCGGGAGCCGGCCCGAACCCGTTGCGAGCCGCCTTCATTTCTGGAGCGCCAGCAGGCTCACGAGCTCGAAGAGGAGATTCGCGCCGAGCAGCGCGGTGATCTGGCCGGGCCCGTCGTACGGGGGCGAGACCTCGACCACGTCGGCGCCGACGAGCGACTGACCAACGAGCGCCCGCACCAGCACGAGCGCCTCGTACGAGGTGAGCCCGCCGACCTCGGGCGTGCCCGTTCCGGGCGCGAAGGCCGGATCGACGGCGTCGATGTCGAACGAGCAGTAGACGGGTCCTCCGCGCAGGCGGGCGAACCGCTCGGCCACCCAGGCAGTCCCCTGCTCCTTGACGGTCTCGATGCGCGCCACCTCGATTCCGTGCTGGTCGTGAAACTCGAAGTCCTCGGAGCCGTAGAGCGGACCGCGGATCCCGACCTGGATCATGCGTCGTGGATCGATGAGCCCTTCCTCGACGGCCCGGCGAAACGGCGTCCCGTGGAAGTATTTCGAGCCGAAGTATTCGTCCCACGTGTCGGGATGGGCGTCGAAGTGCACCAGTCCCAATCGCCCGTGGCGGCGCGCGACCGCGCGCAGGATGCCGAGGGTCACGGAGTGATCGCCCCCCACGCACACGGGCATCGCGCCGTCCGCGATCACCTGGCTCACCCGTGCGTCGATCGCGGCCAGGGTGCGCTCGATCGAGATCGGCACGGTGTCGACGTCGCCGCAATCGGCGATGCGCAACCGCTCGAACGGGTGCACCTTCAGCACGGGATTCCACGGACGGATCAGCGAGGACTGCTCCCGCACGGCGCGGGGGCCGAAGCGCGCGCCGGTTCGGTACGAGGTCCCGCCGTCGTACGGAATGCCGAGCAGGGCGACGTCGAGGCCTTTGGCCGAGGCGGCCGACGGCAGCAGCATGAACGTCGCCACCTGACCGAATCGTGGGGACACGAACGCATCGCGGGGTCCCGACGTGCTCACGCCGAACCTCCTCTTAGAGCGCCGACCGAAGCCCGGCGACGGCCGTCAGCAGCAGCGCGACCTCGTCGGGCGAGTTGAACACCGAGAAGGTCGCGCGTGAGGTGCCGACGACTCCGAGCCGACGCATGAGCGGCATCGCGCAGTGGTGGCCCGCCCGGACCGCGATTCCTTCGGCGTCGAGGAGCGCCGCCACGTCGTGCGGGTGAAGGCCGTCCACGGTGAACGAGACGACCGCGCCGCGCTCGACTCCGGGCGGCGGCCCGTAGACCCTCACCCCTGGAATCCGCGCCAGGCCCTCGTGAGTCTGGCGCGTGAGGGCGCGCTCGTGCTCGGTCACCCGGTCCATGCCGAGCTTCTCGAGGTACTCGATCGCCGCGGTCAGCCCCACCGCCTCGGCAATGGGCGGGGTACCCGGCTCGAACCGCCAGGGCAGGTCGTTCCACTGAGCGTGATCGATCCACACTTCCTTGATCATCTCGCTACCGCCCCGGCCGGGCTCGAGACTATCGAGCACCGCGCGACGGCCGTACAGCACGCCGATCCCGGTCGGGCCGAGCATCTTGTGGGCCGAGAATACGTAAAAGTCGCATTCGAGCGCGGACATATCCAGGCGCATGTGAGGCGCCGCCTGAGCCCCGTCGACGACCGCGAGCGCCTTGACGGCTCGGGCCCGGCGCACGATCTCGGTGACGGGATTGATCGTCCCCACCACGTTCGAGACGTGGGCGAACGCCACCACGCGCGTGCGGGCCGTGAGCAGGCGGTCCAGGGCGCCGAGGTCGAGCGTGCCGTCATCACGGATCGGGACCGCCTTCAGGACGGCGCCCCGGTCCTTCGCGACGAGCTGCCACGGGATCAGGTTCGAGTGGTGCTCGAGCTCGGTGACGACGATCTCGTCGCCCTTCCCGAGCGTCCGTCCGATGGTCTCGGCGATGAGCCCGAGCCCGTCGGTGGTGCCGCGGGTGAAGACGACTTCTTCCCGGCTCGAGGCGCCGATGAATCGCTGGACGGAATCCCGCGCGAGCTCGTAGAGCTCGGTGGCCTCCTCGCCGAGCGTGTGGATCGAGCGATGGACGTTCGCGTGGCTCCGCTCGTAGTAGCGGCTCATCGCCTCGAGCACAGCGCGCGGCTTCTGGCTCGATGCGCCCGAATCGAAATAGACGAGCGGGTGGCCGTTGACGATCCTCTTCAAGATCGGGAAGTCCGGCCGCGTGAGCTCGTCGAGCCTCAAGGCTTCCTGGCTCCATCGAGCGCCTGCGCCAGCACCGAGAGCGGCAGGGTCACGCAGCGCATCCGCGTCGGGCGAATCTCGGCCTGGAGCACGGCCAGCACGTCGCTCACGTCGAGCGCCGCCGCTTCGCCGCGCGTGCGGCCGGAGACCAGGTCGGCGACCACGTCGGCGGACGCGGTGCAGATCGCGCACGAGTCGCCGATGAACCGCGCCTCGGCGATCCGCCCCTCCGGCTCGACCGCCAGCATCATCCGCACGCGGTCGCCGCAGAGCGGGTTCACGTCCTCGGCCACGGCGTTGGCACCGGACAGCTCGCCGCGGTGGCGCGGCTTGCGCCACCGGTCGCGGATGACGTCGCTATAGAGACCGCCTGCCGCCGAGGGGGTGGCGCCGCTCATTCGAGCTCCCCGCGGGCGACGTTCGACCGGTACGGGGGGAACCGATACGCCATGTCGCGCGAGAGCATGCCGCCGTGGCCCATCTCGGCCAGCGTGCGATTGTCCACCCGCTCGCCGGCCAGGATCTGCGGCAGGGCCAGGTCGAAGGTCGTCGCCTGCGAGAACATGCCGCAGGTCGGCATCCCGAGCACCGGCTTTCCATCCCACAGCGCGAGCCACAGAAGACTGCCCGGATGGGCCGGCACCCCGTGGCGCTCCATGCGGGCACCCAGCAGGGTGAGGCCGCCGAAGACGGGATCGAGCGGGTCGAGCGCGCTCGCCCCGGCGACGATCAGGAGCTCGGCCCCATCGCGCCGCAGCGCCGTCAGCGCATCGGCCACGACCTTCGGTGAACCTCCGGCGTAGGTGATCGGCAGCAAACGTCCGCCGAACCACTCGATCTTCTGCTTCAGCGCGGCCTCGAATCGGGCGCGCTGCTTGGCGTCGAGGCGCTCCTGGGCGACCACGCCGATCGTCGTCGGCCTAAAGGCGCTGACCGCGACGAGCCCGCGAGCGTCACGGGCGATCTTCTCGACGGCCGCGAGCGTCTCGGCCGGGATGACGAGCGGCGTCACCTTGCACTTGCCGACGGTCTCGCCGGGCTCGACGGGCTGCGACTCGAACAGCGTGAAGATCGAGATGCCTTCGAGCGCGTTCGCGTCGGCCAGCGCCTGGCGGCGAACTTTCAGGAGCCCCCGACGCGTCGCGGTGAGCGTCCACTGCCCGCCGGTGTAGCCCTTCACCTCGACGCCGTCGCCGACGACCGCGGCCGCCAGCCGCTTGCCGGCTTCCTCTTCGTGCAGATCGTTCGGATCGACGGCGAGCAGGTGAATCTCCTCCCAGGGTGTCTCGAGGAGGATCTTCGCCGTGGCCGCGGTGAGCCGCGCGCCTTTCTCGACCGCGATCTTCCCGGCGGCGTCGCGAACGTCGTGGCAGAGGACCTTGTCCGCCAGGCCCTCCGCGCTCGCCGCCTCGCGCCGCTGCGCGATCGCCTTCATGACTTCGAGCTGGGCGCCGTTCCAGAGGGACCCGAGACCGGCACGCCGTCCCGTCGAGGCTTCGTGCTCATCGGCTGCCCGGTGCCGCCGCCCCGCACGGCCTGGATCTCGGCCATGACCGCCAGGGCGATCTCGGGCGCCGAGCGCGCTCCGATGTCCAGGCCGATCGGAACGCGGACGCGCTTGAGCGCCGCCTCGCTCTGCCCTTCCTCGGCCAGGAGCTTCAGGATGGCCGCGCCGCGCCGGCTCGAGCCGAGCATGCCGATGTAGCCGACGTCGGTGGCGAGCGCCTTGTGCAGCACCGGCAGGTCGTATTTGTAGTCGTGTGCCATCAGGACGAGCGCGGTCGACGGCACGAGCGGATACTCGCCCACGAGCTCGGACGGAATGCCGATCTTCAGCTCGTCGACTTGCGGAAAGCGCTCACGCGTCGCGAAGCGCGGCCGGCCGTCGATGACGACCGTCCGGTAGCCGAGCACGCGGGCAAGGTCGACCATCGGCATCGAGACGTGGCTGGCGCCGACGACCAGCAGCAGTGCCGACGGCGCGAAGACCTCGACGAACGCGCGCGTGCCCTCGGCGAAGAGCGTCCGCGAGGTGCCGACCGTCATCGCGTCGCGCGCCTCCTCGATGAAGCGCTCGTCGAGCGCCGCGTCGCCGAGGGTGCCGGTGGTCGTGCCGTCGTCCAGCAATAGTACTTTCGAGCCCACCGGACCATCGAGCCGCGTGATGATCGCGGCCCTCCCGCCCCTGTCGGTGTGCGCGCGCACGCGCTCCAGGAAATCGGCCGACAGCGGCTCGACGAACACCTCGATCGTGCCGCCGCAGGTGAGCCCGATCTCCCACGCTTCCTCGTCGCCGAGGTTCAGCTCGAGGAGCCGGGGGCGGTTCGTGTTCAGCACGTCTTCGGTCTGCTCGATCACCTGGGCGTCCACGCAGCCGCCGATGGTGACGGAGCCGAGCACGGATCCGCCCTCGCCGACGAGCATCTTGGCGCCTTCTTTTCGCGGCGTGGTGCCGCGCGTGTTCACCAGGGTCGCGACCGCGACCTTGCCCGGACTCCGCCGAAGTTCGTCAATCTGATCGAAGAGTTCCGCCATGGGTCCTCATGATACGCCGAGCGGGGCCGCGACGCACCCCTGTCGCCCCTGTCGCCGTCGGCGGGACGGACTAGAGATGCAGCTTGCCGGCGAGATCGCGCAACGCCGCGAGGTTGTGGCCGGGCGCGAAGTCGTCGATCAGCGGCATCGCGGCCGCCATGCCGCGCGTGAGCGGCTCGTACGAGGGGTTGCCCAGGAGCGGGTTCAGCCAGATCAGGCGCGCCGCGCGCCGCTTGATCCGCATGAGCTCGGTCGCCAGGACGTCCGGCTCGCCCGTGTCCCACCCGTCCGACAGCACGATCACGATCGTCCGCCGGTCGACCAGGTGCGGCCACTCGCGGTTGAACTGGGCGAACGACTCGCCGATGCGCGTGCCGCCCGACCAGTCGCGCACGTCGGTCAGCCGCCGGAGCACCTGGCGATACGACCGTCCGCGGAGGAGCTCGGTGATGCGCGTGAGCCGCGTGGAGAAGATGAACGTCTCGACCCGCCCGAACACGTTCTGCAGCGCGAACAGGAACTGGAGCAGGAAGCGGCTGTAGAGATCCATCGAGCCGGAGACGTCGCAGAGCAGGACCAGCCGGACCTTCTTGCGCTTGCGCTCGCGGTAGCGCAGCTCGATCAGGTCGCCGCGAGTGAGGTTGGCGCGAAGCGTTCGCCGAAGATCGACCCGGCCGCGTCGCTTCACCGGCCGCCGGCGGCGGCTCATCCGATGCGCGAGCCGGCGCGCGATCTTGATCGTGAGCTTCAGGAGCTCGTCGAGCTGGTCGGCGCTGAAGGTCGAGAAGTCCTGGTTCACGAGCCCTTCGGCTTCGGACGCGAGCGGCACGCTCAGCGGATCGCCTGCCTCCTCGGGCTCTTCCTCGCCCCACGAGTCGAGCGCGAGGGCCTCGCGCTTTTGTCCGGACTTGACGACCGCGCCGCCCGGGTCGTCGATCGACGGCGCCGGAATGAATCCGGACTGGTCGTCGTCGCGCTCCGGTGTGATGCGCCAGAACGCCTCGAAGCACCGGTCGAACGGCGGCACTTCTTCGGGACGGGTCACGAAGATGGCGCGCAGGCCCAGGTAGAGCTCGTGGCGGTCGCTGACGTCGAGGTGGTCGAGGGCGCGGACCGCGTCGGTGACCTCGACGAGCGTCACCGGAAGACCGGACCGCCGGAGCAGCGCCGCGAAGCGCGCGAGCGCCGCCGAGAGATCGCGCGGCACGCGCTCAGCTCGGCGTGGGCAGGAACGGGGCGAGCCCCGTCTTCGCGACCTCGTTACGGAAGCGCTTCATGTCGTCGACGTCCTTCAGCACGCAGCCGAGCGTCTCGTTGACGAGCGCCTCGTCGATGTGATCGGCGTGGAGCGAGGCGAGCGCCTGGGCCCAGTCGAGGGTCTCGGCCACGCCCGGGACCTTCGCGAGCCGCACCTGGCGCAGGGTCTCCATGAACTTCGCGATCTCGCGCGTGAGCCGGCCGTTGATGCCCGGCACCTTGCGCGCGATGATCCGGATCTCCTTGTCGGGCGCCGGATAGTCGATCCAGAGATACAGACACCGTCGGCGGAGCGCGTCGGACAGCTCGCGCGTGCGGTTCGAGGTCAGGATGACGTGCGGCGGGTGCGTCGCCTTGATCGTGCCGATCTCGGGGATCGTCACCTGCCAGTCGGAGAAGACCTCGAGCATGAAGGCCTCGAACTCTTCGTCCGAGCGATCGACCTCGTCGACCAGGAGCACCGGCGACTGAGACTCTTGCGTGATCGCCTGGAGCATCGGGCGGCGGAGCAGGAACGGCTCCGAGAAGATCTCGTGCTCCTTCTCGACCATCCCCCGGTTGTTGTGTCCGGCTTCCTCGAGCTTGATGTGCAGGAGCTGCTTCTGGTAGTTCCACTCGTAGAGCGCGGTGGACGCGTCGAGGCCCTCGTAGCACTGCAGTCGAATCAGATTCGTCCGGAGCATCCGCGCCATCACCTTCGCGACCTCGGTCTTGCCGACGCCGGCGGGGCCTTCGATCAAGAGCGGCTTGCGCAGCCGCATCGCGAGATGAATCGACGTCGCGACGGGCGCGTCGGTGACGTACTCGGCCGCTTCCATCATGTCCTGGATCTTCCGGATCTCGTCACGCATGGCTAGCTATTGTACATGAAGCTTTGCGTAGTCTTCGGGCGTGTCCACGTCGGGCGGCATCGCGAGATCGAACGCCACGGTCTCGACGCGCTCCGGATTTTCTTTCACCACCGCCCGCGCGCCTGCGTCGCCTTTGAGCGCGCGGAGCTCGGCGAAAACCTCGGACGAGAACACCACCGGCGTGCCCTGCACGCCCTGATAGACCGGCGCCACGATCGCCTTGCCCGAGCGACGGAGCGCCTCGAGCAGGGCCGGCACGACGGCGGCGGGCATGCGCGGCTGGTCGCCGAGCGCGATCAGCGCGGCGGTCGTCCACGGCTTGAGCGCGGCGACGCCGGCGGCGATCGAGGTGCCCTGCCCGTCCTGCGGCCGCGGATTCACGACGAAGCGCACGGCGAGATCCTCGAGCGCCTGCCGGATCGCCGTGTCGTCCGGGCCGGTCACGACCACGACGTCCTCCACGTGACTCGCGATGTGCTCGACGGACCAGCGGACCACTGGTTTGCCCTGAAGCTGAAGCAGGAGCTTCTGCCGCCCCATGCGTCGCGCGAGGCCGGCGGCCAGCATCACCGCAGCGATCACGACCAGTGGCCCTCGAGCTCCTTCGCCACGTCGTCGGGTCGCTCGAGCTGCCACCAGTGCGAGCAGCCAGATAATTCGACGAACCGCGCGCGCGTCG
>CAYVHH010000193.1:0-8488 GCA_964450175.1 uncultured bacterium
CGCCGAGGACGCGGCGGCGCGGGTGGCCGGCGTCAACCGCGGCCTGGAGGGCCTCGCGTGCGACGTCTTCAACCAGCTCGTGCACATCGCCCGGAAGATCGGCGACCCGATCCTCGAGCGCGCGGTCGATTTCGTGCTGGCCGACGAGATCACGCACGTCCGGATGGGCTCGAAGTGGCTGACCAAGCTCACCGAGGGCGACGCCGAACGGCGGCGCCGCGCGGTCGAGTTCCAGGAGAGCATCGACGAGCGCTTCAACCTGGGCGGTGTCCGCCGCGAAGGTGATCACGACGCGGTGTCCATCTCGATCGCGACCGACGTGCGGCGGATGGCCGGGTTCACCGAGGAAGAGATCGAGCGGCTGATCAAGACCACCCAGCGGTCTCAGGTCTACTGACCGGCGTGTCGCAGCCCCTGGAAGGAACCTTCAGCGCCGACCACTCCGCTCGGCTGCTCCGCAACTACCGCTACGTCGTCGAGCGCACCCTGCGAGCGCTGGGCGGCTGGATCGCCCTCACGCCCGAGCTCTCGGCCAAGCTCCTGATGGGCCGGCACGTGTGGGACCTGGCCCAGCACTGCGACGCCTTCGGCCAGCGGCTCCCGGAGCTGCGCTCCCGCGCCCAGGTCTCCGAAGCCGCGAACCCGGCGGTCGCCGCGTTCATGGACGCCGTCGAGGACGCCGAGAGGCCCGATCAAACCGTCGAGCGTCTGGTCGGCGTGTACGGCGTGCTGAAGCCCCATCTGCTCGCGACGTACCGCGATCATCTGGCGCACGCCAATCCGGTCTACGAACCGCCGACCCGCCGTATCCTGTCGCGATGCATCGACGACGAGGAACGGCACATCGCGGCGGGGCAGACGATCCTGCGCTACCTCGCCGCCGGCCCGCGGGTCGCCGAGCGCGTCAGCGCGCGGCGCCGGCACCTCGAGGGGCTGCTGGCGGCCGCCGGCGGCGTGACGGGCGCGGGGCTGCCGGCACGGGAGGCCAGTGACGTCGGCGCGGGACGCGTCGAGATGTCGGACGACGCGCAGGAGTTCATCCGGCTGGAGAAGGCGACGGGCACATGGCCGATCCCCGCGGACCTCGAGGAGGCGCAGCGCTCGTTCGCCTCGGCGCTGGTGGCCGGTGACGAGGCCACCGTGGCTCGGTGGCTCGTGCCGGGTCTCGAGATCGAGACCACCACGCGCGCGCTGGTGGAGGGCGCCTCGTACTCCAGCCATGCGACCGTCGCGTTCGCGAGGCTCGGCCATCAGCGGCTCGTGAAGATACGGCTCGACGGCCCGTCGACCTCGGCAACCGTGCTCGCCCGCTGGACGTCGTCGCCGCACGGCTGGCGCATCGCCGCGCTCGACGTCGTCGGGCGAGACGCCGTCCGCCCGGCCTGAGCGGCCGTTGTTCGGCACTGTCCTCGTCGCCAATCGCGGAGAGATCGCCCGTCGCGTGTTCCGCGGCTGCCGTCAGCTCGGGCTCAAGACCGTCGCGGTGTACTCGGAAGCGGACCGAGGGGCGCTTCACGTGCGCGACGCCGACGCCGCCGTCGAGATCGGCGGCGCGCCGGCCCGCGAGAGCTACCTCGACGCGGATCGGATCCTCGACGCGGCTCGTCAGACCCGCGCCGACGCCATCCATCCCGGCTATGGCTTTCTCTCCGAGAGCGCGCGCTTCGCCGAGGCCGTTCAGCGCGCCGGCATCGTCTTCGTCGGCCCCCGCGCCGATGCCATCCGAAAGATGGGCGACAAGATCGAGGCGCGCCGACTGATGAGCGCCGCCGGCGTCTCGGTGCTGCCCGGCAGCCTGGGCGCGGTCGCCGACGTCGCCGGAGCCGAGGCCGCGGCGCGCGAGGTGGGCTACCCGGTCATTTTGAAGGCCGCCGCGGGCGGCGGGGGCATCGGCATGGCCCGCGTGAACAAGCCGGGAGATCTCGCCGCCGCGTTCGCCGCGGCGAACCGGCGCGCCCAGGCCGCGTTCGGCACCGGCGAGCTCTACGTCGAGCGTTATCTCGAGCGGCCCCGACACGTGGAGGTTCAGGTGTTCGGCGACGAGGCCGGAACGATCGTGCACCTGCACGAGCGCGAGTGCTCGATCCAGCGGCGTCACCAGAAGCTCGTCGAAGAGTCGCCGGCGCCCGGGCTGCCGGCCGCCACCAAGTCCGGCCTGACCGCCGCGGCGATCGCCGGCGCCCGAGCCATCGGCTACACGAACGCCGGGACGATGGAGTTTCTCGTCGACGAGCTCGGGGGATTCTATTTCCTCGAGATGAACGCGCGGCTACAGGTCGAGCATCCCGTCACCGAAGAGGTGACGGGCCTCGACCTCGTCGTCGCGCAGCTTCGCGTCGCGGCGGGCGAGCCGCTGCCGTGGCAGCAACGTGAGATCGTCCAGCGCCGCACGGCCATCGAGTGCCGCGTGTATGCTGAGGATCCGTCGAAAGGCTTTCTGCCGTCGCCGGGGACGATCCAGCAGCTCGAGCTCCCGTCAGGAGAGGGAATCAGGATCGAGTCCGGGGTGGAAGCGGGCAGCGCCGTGTCGGTCCACTACGATCCGCTCCTCTTCAAGCTGATTGCCCACGGAGCGACGCGCGGGGACGCGATCGTGCGCCTCGCCGACGCGCTCGATCGCTGCGTGATCGAGGGTGTCCGGACCACGATTCCATTTCTGCGCGGGGTCGTCGCGAGCGCCGAGTTCCGGCAGGGTCGCGTGCACACGCAAATGCTCGAACAAGGAGCCTTCAATGCCTGAGGAGATCAAGGCCCACATCACGGGAGTCGTGTTCCAGATCGCGGCCAAGCCCGGGGACCGGGTGGCGGCGGGCGACGCGGTGATCGTGCTCGAGTCGATGAAAATGGAGATCCCGGTCGAAGCGTCAAGGGCCGGCGCGGTCAAGGAGATCAAGGTCCAGGAAGGTCAGACCGTGCAGGAGGGCGACGTAGTGGCCGTGCTCGAGTAGGGAGGAGCACGATGAGCGTCGATCTCATCCGGGGGCTCTACGACTACCACCGCTGGGCCAACCGGCGCCTCTTCGATGTCGCCCTGGCGCTCGGCGAGGACCTGGCGGCCCGCGACGTCGGCAAGCAGTTCAGCTACACGACGATCCGGCGAATGTTCGGCCATCTCTACGGCGCGGACCGGGTCTGGCTCGCCCGATGGGCAGGGGGCTCGCCGACACCGGACCCGAGCGCACAATTCGCGACGCTCGCGTCGATCCGGGCGCCGTGGGACGACCTCGAGCGGGATCAGCGCGCCTACATCGAGGGATTGTCAGCGACGGACCTGGTGCGGGTGATCCAGTACACCAATGCGGAGGGCAGGCAGCTCAGGGCGCCGCTCGGCCCGCTGCTCCAGCACGTGGCCAATCACGCCACACACCACCGCAGCGAGATCGCGACCATGCTGACGATGGTCAGCAGCTCTCCCCCGGACACGGGCCTCGCCACCTACCTCCTGGTCACGACGAACCAACAGCGATAGGACGCGAGGAGCCGTTCGAGGGGGGCCTGGGGGGGCCCTTCGAGGCCCCCCCCCAGCTCCCTAATTCTCGATAAACGCGCGAAGGTTGCGGCCGCGCAGAGGGTGACGCAGCTTCCGGAGCGCCTTGGCCTCGATCTGGCGGATGCGCTCACGCGTCACCTCGAAGCGCTTGCCGACCTCTTCGAGGGTGTGCTCGCCCTCTTCGCCGATACCGAATCGCAGCCGCAGGATTTCCTTTTCCTTCGGCGACAGCATCGACAGCGCCCGCTCGACCTGCGTGGTGAGGTCCTGGTTGAGCAGCGACTCGTTGGGCGAGCCGGCCGACTTGTCCTCGAGGAAGTCTCCCAGCTCGGAGTCCTCGCCGATGGGCGTCTCGAGCGAGAGCGGCTTCCTCGACGACTCGAGGATGAGCCGGACCTTCTTGGCCGGGACCCCTGTGCGCTGCGCGAGCTCTTCCGGGGTCGGCTCACGGCCGATCTCGTTGACCAGATTGCGGTTCACGCGTGAAATCCGGTTCAGGGTCTCGACCATGTGGACCGGGATACGGATCGTCCGCGAGTGGTCGGCGATCGCCCGGGTGATCGCCTGGCGAATCCACCAGGTGGCGTACGTCGAGAACTTGAAGCCTCGCCGGTACTGGAACCGGTCGACGGCTTTCATGAGCCCGATGTTGCCTTCCTGGACCAGATCCAGCAGGGAGAGATCACTGCCGAGGTAGCGCTTCGCGACCGACACGACCAGACGCAGGTTCGCCTCCATCAGCTCACGCTTGGCCTGGCGCACCGTGCGGTCGCTCCGGTCGATCTGCTCGAGCAGAGGGCCGAGCAGCTTTCTGGGTAGCCCCGTGCGCTTCTCGAGGAGACGAAGCTCTCGCGCGGCCGCCGGGTTGTGCGCCCGTCGGTTGCCGCGATCCAGCTCGCTGATCTGCTCCCAGCGACGGCGGACCTGCGCGACCAGCTCGTCGATCAGCGCCGGCTTGAGCGTCATCCCGGCGACCACGTCCTGGATCGCCTCACGCGCCGCGGCGATGGAGGTCGCGGTGCTCTTACGATACGTCGCCGACCGCCGCCTGGCCGTGAGCGACTCTTCGAGGCGAGCGATCTTCCGCTCGAGCCGTCGGATCTTCTCGAAGGCCAGGACGATCGGGCGGATCGCCTTCGCCTCAAGCTCGCCCCCTTCCGGCAGGACGATCACGTCGTCGGCAGGCATCTCGTCACGGCGGAGCTTGGCCCCAACCTCGAGAAGGGCCTCGACGGCCATCGGAATGGCGACGAGCGTGCGGCGCAGAGCGATCTGGCCCACCTCGATGCGCCGGCCGATCTGTACCTCCTGCGCGGCGGTGAGCAGGGGAACCTTGCCGATTTCCTTCAGGTAGAGACGGACCGGATCCTCGCCCCTGCTCAGACCGGGAGCGTAAGTTTCCTCGACGGTCGCGCGCGGAGTCTCCTCCGCCTCGTCATCGACGACCGTGTTCGCTTCGCGCTCTCCGGCCGAGGCCATGCTGACGGAAGCCACGGAGCTACCCTCGACGGCGTCCGAAGTCTCGCGAAATGTCATCATGTCACCGGCTTTCTGTCATTGGATTCCTGTTCGTTCAGATGCAGGAACGCGCTTCAAAGTTTCACCAAACTGGACTTTCATCCCATCCGAGCCCGGCCTAGGGTCATCCCCGCCGCGATCTTCAGGCGATTCCCCGAGCCTCGCGCTCCCGCCGACCCTTTCCACGGTCCAGGGCACGCTTCTGATCGGGACTGCCCTCGATCTATTCATGGCCGACGCGCATCAGTCCTAAACGCGACCACCCCACCCGAAGTTCCAGGGCACGTCCCGGGTGTCCACGGCATGGCGACGCCTGGAGCACCCGGAGGGTTAGAATCGACGGCAGTGATCGCCCCGAGTGCCAGCTACAGCTTCACCGTCCGGCTACAGATCGCGAGTCGGCCCGGCATGCTCGGTCGGGTCGCTTCCGCGATCGGCGACGCCGGCGGGGATATAGGCGCCGTGGACCTGGTCGAGACCACGCGAGAACGGACCGAGCGCGACATCACCGTCAAAGCGCGTGACAGTGTCCACGCACAGCAGATCGTCGCCCGGCTTCGGCGGGTGGCCGGCGTCCGCGTCGGCGCAATCTCCGACCGCACGTTCCTCATGCACCTCGGCGGGAAGATCGAAGTCACCAGCAAGGTGCCGATCCGGACGCGGGACGATCTCTCGATGGCCTACACCCCGGGCGTCGCTCGAGTCTGCCTCGCGATCAGGGATGACCGGCAGCGCGCCTTCTCGCTGACGATCAAGCACAACACGGTGGCCGTGGTCACCGACGGTACAGCCGTTCTGGGCCTGGGCGACATCGGTCCCGAGGCGGCGCTGCCCGTGATGGAAGGCAAGGCGATGCTCTTCAAGGAGTTCGCCGGCGTCGATGCCTTCCCCATCTGCCTGGCGACCAAGGACGTGGACAAGATCGTCGAGACCGTGAAGCTGGTCGCGCCCGCGTTCGGCGGCGTCAACCTCGAGGACATCGCGGCGCCGCGCTGCTTCGAGGTCGAGGAGCGGCTGCGCAAGGAGCTGGACATTCCGGTCTTCCACGACGACCAGCACGGAACGGCGGTGGTGGTGCTCGCCGCGCTGCTCAACGCGCTCAAGATCGTGCGCAAGAACCCTCGGAAGATCCGCGTGGTCGTGACGGGTGTCGGCGCGGCCGGGACGGCCACCATCAAGATCCTCCAATCCCTGGGCGTCCGTGACATCATCGGCGTCGACGAGCACGGCACGATTCACCGCGAGCGGACGCGAGGCATGGACTTCATGAAGCGCTGGGTCGCCGCCGCCACCAATCCCCGTCGGGTCAAGGGCAACCTGAGCGCGGCGCTCGAGCGGGCGGACGTCTTCATCGGCCTCTCGGTCCCGGGGATCCTGTCGGCGCGCGACCTGAAACGGATGGCGCGCGATCCCATCGTCTTCGCGATGGCCAACCCCGACCCGGAGATCCGACCCGAAGAGGCCGAACGGCACGTGCGCGTGATGGCGACGGGGCGCTCGGACTACCCGAACCAGATCAACAACGTGCTGTGCTTCCCGGGCTTCTTCCGGGGATTGCTCGACGCCCGCGCGCGGGTGGTCAACGACGAGATGAAGCTCGCGGCGGCGCGCGCGCTCGCGGCGTGCGTGAGCCGCAGCGAGCTCTGCGAGGAGTACATCATCCCCAGCGTGTTCAACAAGAGTGTCGCGCCGGCGGTGGCCGAAGGCGTGGCGCGGGCCGCGCACGATACCGCTACCGCTCGTCGTCGGCGGCGCGTGGACGTCTCCCGCATCCGGTGACCCCTCGCTGGTCGGTGGTCATTCCGGCGTTCAACGAAGCAGACCGCCTGCCGTCTTTTCTCGAGAAGGTCGTCGCGTACTTCGAGGGACGCGACGAGCCCTACGAGGTCATCGTCGTCGACGACGGCTCCACCGACGGCACCGCGGATCTCGTGGGAGCCCGACATCTCGCGGCGGTCCGCGTGGTGCGTCTGCCGGCGAATGCCGGGAAGGGCGCCGCGGTACGCGCGGGAATGCTGGCGGCGAAGGGAGCCTACCGCGTCTTCGCCGACGCCGACGGCGCCACGCCGATCGAGGAGATCAAGCGCCTCGAGCCGATGCTCGTCGCCGGCGCCGACGTCGTGATCGGCTCCCGGGTCCTCGTCGATTCGGGCGTCGCGGTGACGACGCGGCCGCACCGGGTGGCCGCCGGTCGCATCTTCAACTGGCTGGTAGCGCGGGTCGGTCTGCGGGACATCGCCGACTCGCAGTGCGGCTTCAAGGCCTTCACGGCCCCGGCCGCGACCCGGCTGTTCGAGGCGCTGTCGACACAGGGCTTCGGCTTCGACGTCGAGATCCTGCTGTTGGCTAGGGCCGCCGGCTGCCAGATCGTCGAGGTTCCCGTCAACTGGACCGATCAGGCCGGGAGCAAAGTCGGCGTGCTCCGGCACGGGCCCGGCATGCTCTGGCAGATCGTGCGAGCGCGTCGAAGAATCGGCAGGAGGCACCCGTGACGTTCGCGCGTCGGATCCAGGAGATCGAGCCGTTCCTCGCTGTCGAAATCGCCGAACGAGCCCAGGAGCTCGAGCGCGCCGGCATCGACGTCGTCCATCTCGAGTTCGGCGAGCCCGACTTCGAGGCGCCGCCCGCCATCCGTGATGCGCTGGCGCGCGCGATCAAGGACGGTCGCACGCGCTACACGCACAGTCTCGGGATCCTGCCCCTACGCGAAGCGATCGCGGAGCACTACGCGCAGACGTACGGCGTCACGATCTCGCCGGGTCAGATCCTCGTGACGGCCGGTACCTCGCCTGCCATGCTGCTCCTGTTCGGGCATCTGCTGAATCCCGGTGACGAGGTGGTGCTGAGCGATCCGTACTATGCGTGTTATCCGAACTTCATCCGCTATGCCGAGGGGCGGCCGGTCTACGTCGGCGTGACAGAAGAGGACAACTTCCAGTACCGGCCCGAGGCGATCCAGAGCCGCCTCGGCCCGCGCACCCGGGCGATCGTCATCAACTCGCCCGCGAATCCGACCGGCACCGTGCTGTCGGCCGACCGCATGGCGGCGATCGGCGCGCTGAGTCACGGCGACGGCCCCCTCATCGTGTCGGACGAGATCTATCACGGGCTCAGCTACGAGGGACGCGACCGCACGATCCTCGAGTTCACCGACCGCGCCTTAGTGCTCAACTGATTCTCCAAGGCCTACGCCATGACCGGCTGGCGGCTCGGCTGGGTGATCGCGCCGCGCGAACACATCAGGGCCCTGCAGACGCTCTACGGCAACTTCTTCATCTCGACCAACGAGTTCGTGCAGTGGGCCGGCGTCGCCGCCCTGCGCGAGGCAGGTGACGACAGCCGGCGCTTCCGGGCGATCTTCGATGACCGGCGCCGCGCGATGATCGCCGGCCTCAGGGCCCTCGGCTTCGGCGTCGGCGCCGAGCCGACCGGTGCGTTCTACGTCCTGGCGAACGCGCGCCACCTCTCGACGGACTCGGT
>CAYVHH010000194.1:0-28341 GCA_964450175.1 uncultured bacterium
GACCAACGTGGAGTACACCGCCGATCGAGCCGAGGCGATCCGGCTCGCCCGTGACGGCACGTACCAGGCGGCATTCCTGATCGCCCCCACGACGGCGGAGGAGCTCCAGGCAGTCGTCCGAGGCGGCGAGCTCCTGCCGCAGAAGTCTACACACTTCTATCCGAAGCTCCTGGACGGTCTCGTGTTCAATCGACTCGGCGAATGAGCGCCGCCGACGCGCCGCCGCTGCGCTATACGGGCATGCGCATCAAGCGGCTCGAAGACCCGCGGCTCCTGACCGGACGCGGGCGATATCTCGACGACCTCGCGCTCCCGCGGATGCTCTTCGCGAGCTTCGTGCGAAGCCCGCACGCGCACGCGCGCATCGTCCGGATCGACGCCGCGGCCGCCCGCGCGCTGCCGGGCGTCGTGGCCGTCGTCACCGCTGACGACCTCCGCGCCGTGACCAAGCCGCTCGCGCCACGGCTCGATGGCACCGGGTTCACGCCCACGGCGTGGCCCGCGCTGGCGGACGGCGTCGCCCGTTTCTGCGGCGAAGCGGTGGCCGTGGTGGTGGCGGCGAGCCCGTACGTCGCAGCCGACGCGTGCGATCTGGTCGACGTCGCGTGGGAGGCGAAACCGGTCATCGCCACCATCGACCAGGCGCTCGCGTCCAACCAGATCCTCTTCCAGCGCCGCTACCGGCACGGCGACGTCGACGGCGCCTTCGCGCGCGCGCCGATCGTCGTCCGCGAGACGTTCGAGCACGGCCGCTGCGCGCCCTCGCCGCTCGAGCTGCGGGGCATGTTGGCCGACTGGGACGGCGAGTCGCTGACCATCTGGTCCGGCAACCAGTCTCCGTCGCTGATGCGCACGGCGCTCGCCGACGCGCTCAGCCTGCCGCAGGCTCGCGTGAGGATCGTGTGCCCCGACGTCGGGGGTGGCTTCGGGCTCAAGATGCAGGTCTTCCCGGAGGACGTCGCGATCGCCGCTCTGACGCGGCGGCTGGGCCGCCCCGTGAAATGGCTCGAGGAGCGCCGCGAGAATCTCGCGGCGGCGTCCCAGGCGCGGGGCCAGCGGACGACGGTCGAGGTCGCCGCCGCGGCGGACGGCACGGTGCTCGCGCTGCGGTCGCGGGTCATGGCGGACAATGGCGCCTACCATGCGTACCCGACGACGGGAGTCCTGGAGCCGCTGGGGACGGCGAGCATCATGCCCGGGCCCTATCGGATCTCGGCGTATGAGTTCGAGGCGCTGGCGCTCGCGACCCACAAGCCGCCGCTCGGCGCCTATCGGGGCGTCGGGATGACGATGGGGGCCTTCGTCGCCGAGCGGATGCTCGATCTCCTCGCCGAGCGGTTGAGCCTCGATCCAGCCGAGATCCGGCGGCGCAATCTCATTCCGCGCGAGGCCTATCCGTTCACGTCGGCCACCGGCTACACCTACGACAGCGGCGATTTTCCCAAAGCGCTGGAGGCCGCGCTGGGCGCGGTCGACTACGACACGCTCCGCCGCGAGCAACAGGCTGCGCGCGCCGCCGGCCGGCTCGTCGGAATCGGGATCGCGTGCTACACCGAGTACACGGGAATGGGATCCGCGGGCTTTCGTCGGCGCGGCGCGGTCGAGGTGCCCGGGATCGAGGCCGCGACCGTGACCGTCGACGCCGACGCGACCGTCCGCTGCGCGCTGAGCTTCCCGACACAGGGCCAGGGGCACGCGACGACCATCGCGCAGATCGTCGCCGATCGCCTGGGGCTCACGCTGGACGACGTCCGGCTGCAGCGTGTCGACACGGCCGAGTCGCCGCGCGGCAGCGGGACCTTTGCGAGCCGGGGGACCGTCGCGATGCTCGGGAGCGCGGCGGTCGCGGCCGATCGGGTGAGCGAAAAGCTGAAGACCCTCGCGGCACATCGGCTGGAGGCGGCGGCCGCCGACCTCGAGCTGGCCGGTGGCCGCGCCTTCGTGCGCGGCTTTCCCGATCGATCGATCGCCCTGACCGAGCTCACGCGGCTCGCGTATTCGCCGCCGCTCGGCGGGCTTCCTGACGGCGTGACACCCGGTCTCGAGGCGACCGTCTTCTGCGACCTTCCGGGCCCGACCTTCTCGGGCGCGGTTCACGTCGCGGTCGTCGAGGTCGATCCGGCCACGGGGCGCGTCGCGGTGCGCCGTTATGCGCTCGTCGAAGACTGTGGGCGTGTGATCAATCCGACTATCGTCGAAGGTCAGATCCACGGAGCCGTTGCCCAGGGTATCGGCGAGGCGCTGCTCGAGTCCGTCGTGCACGACGACGACGGCCAGCTGCTCACCGCGACGCTCATGGACTACGCGCTGCCCAGGGCCGACGACCTGCCTTTGCTCGAGATCGGGCACCTCGAGACGCCCTCGCCGGTGACCCACGGTGGCGTCAAGGGGATGGGCGAGGGCGGAACGATCGGTGCCCCGGCGGCGATCGCCAATGCGGTCGCCGACGCCCTGCGCCATCTCGGCGTGCAGATCACCAGGCTCCCGATTCGTCCGGAGTCACTCCTCGGCGACTCCAGGACTCGTGGAGCGGCCGACATGAGGATCTCGTGATGGGAAAGCAGGACATCGACATTGCACGCACCGTGAAGCTCCAGCCGATCCAGGCGATCGGCGAGACTCTTGGACTGAACGGCGGCGACCTCGAGCCGTACGGAAGCTACAAGGCGAAGATCCGATCGGACGTGATCGACCGTGTCGGCGGCCGACCCGACGGAGCCCTCGTGCTCGTGACGGCGATGACGCCGACCCCGGCGGGCGAAGGAAAGTCCACGACGACGATCGGGCTCGCCGACGGGCTCAAGCGGCTCGGCAAGCGCTCCATCGTGGCGATCCGCGAGCCCTCGCTCGGCCCGGTGTTCGGCGTGAAGGGCGGCGGCACGGGCGGCGGCCATACCCAGATCGCGCCGATGGAGGACATCAACCTCCACTTCACGGGCGACATGCACGCGATCACGGCCGCGCACAACCTGCTGGCCGCGATGCTCGACAATCATCTGGCGCAGGGCAACGCGCTCCAGCTCGACGTCAGGCGGATCCTCTGGAAGCGCGTCCTCGACATGAACGACCGCGCCCTCCGCCGCCTGGTGATCGGCCTCGGCGGACCGGCCCACGGCGTGCCGCGCGAGAGCGGCTTCGACATCACGGTGGCGTCCGAGGTCATGGCGATCCTCTGCCTGGCGCGCGATCTCCAGGATTTCAAGGCGCGCGTCGAGCGCATCATCGTCGCCGAGAAGGACGACGGCGCGCTCGTGACCGCGCGCGACCTCCGCGCCGCGGGCGCGATGGCGGTCCTCATGAAGGACGCGATCAAGCCGAACCTCGTCCAGACGCTCGAGGGAACTCCGGCGCTGGTCCACGGCGGACCGTTCGCGAACATCGCGCACGGCTGCAACAGCCTCATCGCCACGCGGCTCGGACTCAAGCTCGCCGAGATCCTGGTCACCGAGGCCGGGTTCGCGAGCGACCTCGGCGCCGAGAAGTTCATGGACATCAAGTGCCGCACCGGCGGCCTCGTGCCCTCGGCGGCGGTCATCGTGGTGACGACGCGCGCGCTGAAGATGCACGGTGAGGAGAACCTGGCCAAGCACGTCGAGAACATCCGGCTCTTCGGCGTATCGCCGGTCGTCGCGCTGAACCGCTTCACCGACGACACCGACGCGGCGGTGCGCGCTGTGAAGGCCAGCTGCAAGACGCTCGACGTGCCCTGCGGCGAGTCACGGGGCTGGGAGCTCGGCGGCGCCGGGGTCACCGACCTGGCCGGCATGGTGCTCGACACGGTGCGCGGGAGCGACCGCTCACGCTTTTCCTACCTCTATCCCGACGAGCTGGGGCTGGCGGGAAAGATCGAGACGCTGGCCAAGAAGGTCTACGGCGCCGACGGTGTGACCTTCGCGCCGGCGGCCGCGGCCAAGCTCAAGCGCTACGAGTCGCTCGGGTACGGCCGCCTGCCGGTCTGCGTGGCGAAGACGCAGAACTCGCTCAGCGACGATCCCAAGCGTCCGGGCCGGCCCCGCGGATTCACGCTCACGGTGCGCGACGCAGCGCTCTCGGCCGGCGCCGGCTTCGTCGTGGCCTACGCGGGTGACATCTTGACGATGCCCGGGCTCCCAAAGGTGCCGGGCGCAGAAGGCGTCGATATCGACGCGAACGGCAACGTCGTCGGGCTGTTCTGAACAGGTCGGGACCGTCGCGCAGCCATGCTAGTATCCGAAGCTAGATGCGCGCGGTTCTGCTCGGTACGGGAAGTCCACCGCCCAACCCGAAGCGACGGGGCCCCGCGACGCTCCTCTCGCTCGGCGACGAGCGATTTCTCGTCGACGCCGGCTCGGGGGTCGGCGCCCAGCTGGTCCAGGCCGGGGTGCGGCCGTGGGATTGGCCGCGCGTGTTCATCACCCACCACCACTCGGATCACACGATCGACCTGGGTCATCTGCTCATCACCCGATGGATCACCGGCCAGAACTCGCCGTTCGAGATCTGGGGCCCGGCCGGCACGCAGCGTCAGGTCGACAAGCTCCTCGACTATCTGAGCTGGGACATCGAGGTGCGCCGATCGCACATGCACGAACGGCGACCGCCGGACGTGCGCGTCACCGAGATCGAGGAAGGAAAGATCCTCGACACGGGTGCGGTGCGGGTGAGCGCATTCCTCGTCGAGCACGACCCGGTGAAGCCGGCGTTCGGCTTCCGGTTCGAGGGCGGCGGCCGATCGGTCGTGGTCTCGGGCGATACCCGCCCGTGCGAGAACCTCATGCGCTGGAGCCGCGGCGTCGATTGCCTCATCCACGAGTGCTGCGAGATGGCCAAGACCTCCTGGTACCCGGGCTGTGGCTGGCCGACCATCGAGGAGAAGATCAAGGACCTGGCGTCCTACCACACCCAGCCCGCGGAGATCGGCCGCGTGGCGCGCGGTGCCGGCGCGAAGAAGCTCGTGATCACGCACCTGATGCCGGGATCGGTCCCCGCCGAGCTCACGGCGGCCGCCGGGCGAGACTTCGCCGGGGCGGTTGCGGTCGGCGAGGACCTGGCGGAGGTGTGAGGTCGTGGATCGTGCGGCCGAGGGGCCGGTCGATCTCGCGGTGGCGATGCGCTGGCTCGGCGGCGATCAGCGGCTGCTCTCCGAGCTCGTCGGGATCTTCGTCGACGACGGCCCCAAGCGCCTGCAGGCCATTCGCGCGGCGCTGATCGCGTCCGACGTCCGGCAGATCGAGCACGTCGCCCACAGCCTGAAGGGCTCCGCGGCGATTCTCGGGGCCACCCGTCTGCAGACGGCCGCGCTGGCGCTCGAAGACGCGGCGCACGATGGCCAGACCGAAAACGGATCCGACCTGGTGGCGGAGATCGCGCGCGAGCTCGATCGCGTCATGGCGTTCTTTGCGGATCCGACCTGGAAGGACCGGCTCGATCTCGAGGCGATGTCGTGAGAGTGCTCATCGTCGACGATGAGCCGATCGTACGCCGCCTGCACGAGGCATCGTTGACCGGCTGGGGTTATCAGGTCACGTCGGCCCCGGGCGGCGAGCAAGCGTGGGAGATTTTCCAGAGCGAGGATCCGCCGGAGCTCGCGATCCTCGACTGGACGATGCCGGGCATGGACGGCCTCGAGCTCTGCACGCGGATCCGCGCGCTGGGCCGCGAGCCCAAGCCGTACCTGATCTTCGTCACCGCCAAGGCCCGGACTCAGGACATCGTGACCGGCCTCGGCGCCGGTGCCGACGACTACATCGTCAAGCCGTTCGAGCGGGAGGAGCTTCGCGCCCGTGTGCAGGTCGGCTTCCGCATGCTGGCACTCCAGGCCGCGCTCGCCGAGCGCGTGCGGGAGCTCGAAGAGGCGCTGACGCGGGTCAAGCAGCTCCAGGGGCTTCTGCCGATCTGCTCGTACTGCAAGAAAGTGCGCGACGACCGCAACTACTGGCAGCAGGTCGAGACGTACATCGAGGGCCACTCCGATGCGCAGTTCACGCACGGGATCTGCCCGGAGTGTCGCGAGAAATACGTCGAGCCCGAGCTCGAGCGGCTGCGCCGGATCCGGGAAGCCGGCCAGTCCGGGACGCAGCTGTGATCACCCCGCGCGCCGCGGCCGACCGGGGCCACTTCGATTTCGGCTGGCTCGACACGTCGCACACGTTCTCGTTCGGCGAGTACTACGATCCCCGCCACATGGGCTTTCGCACCCTGCGGGTGATCAACGAGGACCGCGTGCAGCCCGACCGCGGCTTTCCGACCCACGGTCACCGCGACATGGAGATCATCAGCTACGTGCTCGAAGGAGCGCTGCAGCACCGCGACAGCCTCGGGACCGGCTCCGTCATCCGGCCCGGCGAGGTTCAGCGGATGAGCGCCGGTACCGGCGTCACCCACAGCGAGTTCAATCCATCCCCGAGCGAGCCGGTCCACTTTCTCCAGATCTGGATCGTGCCCGACCGCCGCGGCCACGGGCCGAGCTACGAGCAGAAGAAGATCGCCGACCCGGACAAGCGCGGCGTGCTTCGCCTGATCGCCGGTCCCCGCGGTGGCGGCTCCGCCGTGACCATCCATCAGGACGTCCGGCTCTACTCGGTCCTGCTCGAGCGCGAGCAGGAGGTGGTGCACGAGCTCAATCCCGAGCGCCACGGGTGGGTGCAGATCACGCGCGGCGCGATCACATTGAACGGCCAGCCCCTGTGGCAAGGCGACGGCGCGGCAGTCAGCGCGGAGCCGGCGCTGCGGCTCATCGGTCTCGAGCCGGCGGAAATCCTGGTCTTCGACCTGGGCTAGCGACCGCGCGTCAGCGCGGCGTCAGGATCGTCTGCGGGGACGGTGGGCTCGGCCGCAAGAAGGTCCGCGCGCGCTCCCGGCCGGCGCCGAGGGCGTGGCGGGCGACGATGCGCGCGCAGCGGGCGAGGCTCAGCGGGCGGCTGACCACGCTGACGTGCCCAGCCTTGATGGCCGCGACCACCGATTCCACGGTCGGCGACCCGTCGATCAGCGAGAAGGTCGTCCCGAACTGCTCGTGCAGATGACTGTCGGACGTCCCGATCAGGGGAAGCCCCAGCGCGCGAGCCAGCTTGACCGCCGCGCGATTGAAGTCCACGCGCGGCGTGTAGAAGTGGCTGAACTCGATCGCGTCGAACAGCTCGACTTCCTGCCAGAGCTTTTCGCGCAGACAGTAGGGCGCCGGGAAGAAGGGGTGCGGTGCGACCACGAGCCACTCGGGTGTCCGATAGCGCTTGAGCCCGGCAAAGGTGGTGATCTTGTCGACCGCCACGTCCGCGTTGTAGACGAGCACGTGCCGGCCCTCGACGGTGACCTCGACACCCGGGATCAGGACGATGCCCAAGTCACGGGCGAACGCGGAGAGCTCGTCGTTGAAGGTCAGCGTGTCGTGATTGCTGATGCTGAGGACCCGGTAGCCCTCTCGCGCCGCGCGGGCGATCACTTCGCGGGCGTTGTACGCGATGAATGGCTCCGCCTCCCGCGTGTGGATGTGGAGGTCGGCCCGGAGCCCGACGTTCATGTCGGTCTTCTATCGGAGCAAGGCCAATACCAAGTCCGCGACCACGCGCAAGTCGGCGTCGTTCCTGACGTCGAGTTCTCGGACTACGCATGCGCGAGTAAGGAAGGCGCGAACTTTCTTCCAGATCGGTGGTTTGTCGCTGACCGTCGGATTGACGGTGGTTCGACCGGGTGTCAAAGAACTTGCCGGTTTGTCTGGCCATCGAGAACACATCAGCTTTCCGGATCGTCTGTAATATCAGGAGTTTCCGGATGCGGTAGGTGGTGGCAACTCGATTGCTGACAAGGTTGTTACAATTGAGGCGCACATGAACATTTTCAAGCGCGTAGTCGGGCGCTGGCGGTCGCGGCGGCCTCGCTACGCCCTGGCCCTGGCAGGCGGCGGCGTCATCGGCGGCATGTACGAGGTGGGCGTGATCGCCGCGATCGAAGAGCGGCTCAACGGGGCCGGCGACTTCGACATCTACGTCGGCTGCAGCGCGGGTTCCGTCGTGGCCAGCCTGCTCGCCAACGGCGTCCGGGCCTCCGAGATGTACCGGATCATCGACCAGGATCTCGAGCACCCGCTGAACTTCAGGCGCGGCGCCGTGTACGCCTCGAACTCGTTCCGCCACGCTGCGGGCCGCTTCGGCCGGCTCCTCTGGGCGGTCAGCAAGAACGCGATGACCGCCGTGCGCGGCTCCGTCCCGGATATGCTCGCGGCCGCGGAGCGTGATCTTCCCGCCGGGTTCTTCTCGCTCGTGGCGCTCGAGCGCTACATGCGGGAAACGTTTGCCACGGTCGGGCTCCAGAACAGCTTCACGACGCTGGAGCGCGTGCTGCTGATCCCGGCGATCGATCTCGACCGGGCGCAGCGCGTGGTGTTCGGCCGCGACGGCCTTCGCGACGTCGCCATCAGCGAGGCGGTGGCGGCGTCATCGGCGATTCCGGGATTCTTCGAGCCCTACACCTTGCAGGGTCGGGACTACGTCGACGGCGGAGTCGGCTTCAGCGGCCACGCGGATCTGGCTGCCGAAGCGGGTGCGGACGTCGTGATCGTGGTCAACCCGCTCGTGCCGAATCCCGACGGCGGAGTCGTTCCGCTCCGTAATCGCGGGCTCTACACGATCATGGAGCAGGCCGGGCGCATCTACAGCCAGAACCTGCTCCAGCTCGGCCTGTCGACGCTCCGGATCAAGCATCCGCGCACGGAGTTCCACCTGATCCAGCCGACGCGCGACGAGACACCGCTCTTCGGCCCGTCGATGGGATTCGAGGCCAGCCGCGCGGCGCTGCGCTTTGGCTACGAATCGACGAAGGAATGGCTGACCGACCAGGGACTGCCGCTTCTGCGCCGGCTCCAGGCCGCGCCCCAGCCCGTGTAAGGCGCGGCGCCTCTACCGCCGTCCTCCCGCCAGCCTCACCGCGTCGGGCGTCGCGCGCAGTCGGCCCATCGCGAGCACGCCGAACGCCGGCCCGATCGCCAGGGTCGCGAAGGCCCAGCGCCACCCCGCGCGGGCCACGAGCGGGGGGACGAGCCAGATCGAGACCATCGTCAACGCGAAGCCGACGCACGTCTGGGTCGTGAGCGCGGTGCCCACGTACGCCGCCGGCGAGAGCTCGGTGATCGCGGTCGAGAACTGGGCCGAGTCGGCGACGATGGTGACGCCCCACACGACGGCGACCAGCAGGGTCACGACGGGGGGGCCGCCGAACGTCAGGCCGATCGTCGCCGCGCAGGCTCCCGACAGCGCCATCGCGAGCATCGTGAGCGTCGTCCGTCCCCACCGATCGGAGGCCAGTCCACCGAGCCAGCAGCCGAGCGCACCCAGGGCGATCACGACGAACGTCGCGGCGCTCGGGTTGAGTCCGGCGTAGCTCCCGCCACCGCGCGCCTCGAGACTGGCCGCGAGGAAGACGGCGATCCACGCCCACATCGCGTAGAGCTCCCACATGTGGCCGAGATAGCCGAAGCACGCCAGCCGCGGCGCGCGCTCACCGAAGACGGCCGCCGCCATCCTGATGTCGAACCGCGCCGACGGAAACTGGTACGGACCGTCGGCCACCCACAGCTGCACGACGACGGCCCCGGCGATCGCGAGGACCGAGGCGACCAGCAGAGTTTCGCGCCAGGGCAGCGCCGTGAGGCCCGACACGAGGTGCGGTGCTGCCGAGCCCACGGTCAGGGCGCCGACGAGGATTCCGATCGCCAGCCCCCGGCCTTCGCGAAACCAGGTCGCCATGATCTTCATCGCCGGAGGGTAGGCGCCGGCCAGGAACAGGCCTGTCGCGAACCGAAGGGCGAGCGCCGGCCAGAGGCTCTCGACCCAGAGCGCGAGGCCGGCGTTGGTCAGGGCGGCCAGCAGAATGCCGACCTTCATCACCGACCGAGCCGGGAAGACGTCGGGCAGGTTGGTCAGCGCGCTGAGCAGCGTGCCGACGATGAACCCGGCCTGGACCGCGATGGTGAGTCCGGCGGCGCCCCCGTCGCCGAGGCTCCACTCGCGCCGGAGCGCGGGGAGAACCGCCGAAGCGCTGAACCAGAGCGAGAGTCCCAGCAGCTCCGCGAGCGACAGGAGGGTGAGCTGACGCGACGCTCGCGTCACGCGGGGGCTACTCGACGACGCCCTTCCGTCTGAGCTCCGCGATCTCCGCGACCGACATGCCCAGGTCCTTCAGCACGTCTTCGGTGTGCTCGTTGGGCATCGGCGCCGCGCTCCGAATCGTGCCGGGCGTGTCCGACATCTTGATCGCCACGCCGATCTGCCGCACCGGCCCCTGAGTCGGGTGCTCGACGTCGACGATCATGCGCCGGTGGTTGATCTGCGGATCCGCGACCATCTCGGGGATGTCGTAGACTTTCCCGACACAGACGTCGGCTTTCACCAGGAGCTCGTACCACTCGTCGCGGTCGCGGGTCTTGATCAGCGCCTCGATCTCTTCCCGGGCGGCCTCTTCTTCGGCATTGGCCGCGCGCACGAGCTGGTCGGCGGTGCGGGCGAAGCGCTTGAAGTCGGGCCGTCCGATCGCGTTGCAGAAGTTCTCCCAGAGCCACGGCTCGGTGCAGCCGATCGTGAGGAGCTTGTCGTCCCGCGTCGTGTAGATCGCGTAGTAGGGATACGACCCGCCGAGGAAGCCGTCACCGCGGCGCGGGGCCAGGCCGTCGCTGAAGAAGAAGCGCATGTTCGGCGTGGCGGCCAGCAAGGACACGGTCGTGTCGAGATACGAGACGTCGACGTGCTGGCCGCGTCCGGTCCGCTCCCGGGCGAAGAGCGCCAGCACGATGCCCAGCGCGCCGTGCAGGCTGGCGCCCGCGTAGTCGGCGACCAGGTTGAGCGGGATCACCGGCTTTCGGTCTTTCTCGCCGATCAGGTTCAGCACGCCGGCCAGCGAAAGGTAATTCATGTCGTGGGCCGGGCGGTCCCGGTACGGGCCGTCCTGGCCGAAGCCGGAGAGCGAGCAGTAAATGAGCCGCGGATTGAGCGCGTGCAAGGTCTCGTAGTCGGCGCCCAGGCGCTTCATCACGCCCGGCCGGAAGCCCTCGACGATCACGTCGGCCGTCGCGGCGAGCTTGCGGAAGACCGTCTGCCCCTCGGGCGACTTCATGTTCAGGGTCATCGAGCGCTTGTTGCGATTGACGAAGGTATGGATCGTGCGGCGGATCCACTCGTCGCTGGTGTCGCGGCCCGGCTCGGGCGTTTCGATCTTGAGCACCTCGGCGCCCATGTCGGCCAGCATCATCGCCGGCAGCTCGGCCGGGGCGACGCGCGCCAGCTCGAGAATCCGGATTCCGTCGAGTACGCCCATTCGTCTCTCCTGTGTCGGTTCCTAGTCCAGATTCCCCTCGAGGCGCGAGGTCAGCGCGCGGATGTCCGGGATGTCCTCGAGGTGACCGATCTGCTCGGCGACGCCGTCGGCCTCGTCCGGTGAAAGGACGGTGCGAGCGCAGGCCAGGAACTTCTCTCGCAGGGCCGCATCGGACAGCGGCACATCGGGGTGCCCCCGCGCGCCGCGCGCCGCGCTCGCCAGGGTGCGTCCGTCACGAAGCGTGATCGTGACGCGGCTCCAGGCGTGCTGCTCGACGCCCTGCGGGAGCCCCGGGTCGACGACCATCGCGACGCGCTCCATCAACTCGCGCGTGTCGCGGTTGGCGACCTCGCCGTCGGTGAACGAGCCGAAATCGACGCGGCCCTCGGCCAGCGCAGCGGCCGCGCAGTACTGCATCGAGAACTTGCGCTCGAGCGCGGTCGTCGGCCGCGGGTGCGCGAGCACGTCCGGGACGACCGTGGTCACACCGACCTGGACGCCGGCGACGTCGCGCGGGCTCAGCCGATGCTCGGCGCGGAGATCGATGAGCGCGTCGATGGCCGAGTGGGTGAGCGCGCACGACGGATAGGGCTTGACCGCGATCCCGGAGCCGAGGAGGTGCCAGGTGCGCCCGAGCGTCTCGATCGCCGGATCGAGGCTCCGCGCGCCTCCAAAGGCCGCGGCGTAGCCCTGACGGCCGTCGAGCGCCGTCTCGGACGCGGTCATGCCCTCGCGCGCCAGCTGGGCCGCCAGGAGCCCGTTTCGCGCGGCGTGACCCGCGTGGTACGGCTTCGTCATCGAGCCGAAGTTCTCCTTGAGCCCGGAGGCGTGCGAGGCGGCGATGGCCAGGGCGTGGCGCGTCTGCACGACGTCGAGCCCCAAGATGCGCGCGGCCGCGGCCGCACAGCCGAGCGTCCCGATCGACGAGGTCGCGTGCCAGCCCCGCGTATAGTGATCCGGGTTGAGCGCGACGCCGAGCGCGACGTCAATCTCGAAGCCGATGATGTACCCGAGGACCAGCGCGCGTCCCGAGGCCGTCTCGGCTTCCGCGGCGGCGAGCGCCGTCGAGAGCAGCGGCACGCTGGGATGGCCGAGCAGCGCGAAGTTGGTGTCGTCGAAGTCGTGCGCGTGGCCGGCGGCGCCGTTGGCGAGGGCGGCCCAGCCGGGCGCCGTCTTGAGCGAGGTGCCGACGACGGTCGCGAGGGGCGTGCCACCCTCGGCGCGGACGACTCGCCGGACGATCCCGGCGACGGGCTCCGCGGCGCCGGCCAGCATGACGCCGAGCGTGTCGAGCGCGGCGCGGCGCACGCGGACGATGGCTTCGGGCGGGCACTCCTCGAGCGACGTCTTGACGACGAACTCGGCGACACGGGCCGCGGCGCTCATGGACGGCACGATATCATGAGTGCGGGGAGGAGGTCTTCGTGAAGGTCCGCTTCCTCGGCTCGGGCGACGCGTTCGGCAGCGGCGGCCGGTTTCAGACCTGCATCCACGTCGAGTCGGGCGTGAGCCAGCTGCTGCTCGACTGCGGCGCGTCGTCGCTGATCGCGATGCGCCGCTTCGGCGTCGATCCTCAGGCGATCGATACGGTGATCCTCTCCCACCTGCACGGCGACCACTTCGGCGGCGTCCCGTTTCTGATCCTCGACGGTCAGTTCAAGCGCAGAACACGACCGTTGCTGGTGGCCGGTCCGCCCGGTGTCGAGAAGAGAGTGCGGGAGGCCATGGAGGTGTTCTTCCCCGGCTCGACCCGAATCGAGCGGAAGTTCGAGACCCGCTTCGTCGAGCTGGCCGATCGGGTGGCCGTCGAGGTCGGACCGGTGCACGTCACCGGGTTCGAGGTGTCCCACGCGAGCGGCGCGCCGCCCTTTGCCCTGCGGATCGCCGGCGAGGGGAAGGTCGTCGCCTACTCGGGCGACACGGAGTGGACCGAAAGCCTGGTCGACGCCGCGCGGGGCGCCGATCTCTTCATCGCCGAGGCGCTCTTCTACGACAAGCGCGTCCGATACCACCTGGACCTGGCGACCTTGCTGGAGCATCGCGCGCGGCTCGAATGCCGCCGGCTGATCCTGACCCACATGGGCGAGGACGTGCTGGCGCGTCTCGACGGTCTCGCCGTCGAGGCGGCCGAGGACGGCAAGCAGCTGCTCGTCTGAGCCGCCCGGGCAGTGCCATAATCGTCGCCGGATGCAAGCGCTCCGATGGGCGGTGCTCGTCCTGGCGATCGTCTCGGCGCTCGCATTCCTCGTGCTCGCCGTCCTGGCGTTCGACCAGCAGCTCTTCGACCTCGATCACGCCGCGCTCGACCTGGCTCGCTCGGCGCAGTACCCAGAGCTCAAGCCGCTGATGCAGCTGCTGAGCCGGATCGGCTCGGGCTACGTCCTGATACCGCTCACTGTCGTCATGTACGTCGTACTGAGGCGGCAGGGTCACCGCGCCGCGCGGCACATCCCGGCGATGTTCGTCGGGGCCTTCGCGGTCTTCGCGCTGACCAAATGGATCGTGGCCCGGCCGCGACCCAAGCTCTCGCCCTACGGATTCCCGAGCGCCCACACCTTCGGCGCCGTCGTGTTCTTCGGGGGTGTCATCTATCTCCTCTGGACCGTCGAGATGAGCCGCGTCTGGCGTTGGATGGGAACGGCCGGCCTGCTCCTGCTGATCCTCGGCGTCGCGCTGAGCCGGCTCTACTTGCGGTCGCACTGGCTCAGCGACGTGCTCGGGGGCGTGACCGGCGGAGTCGCGTACCTTCTGATCTTTCTGCTAGCGATCGATCCGCGCCTGCGGCCGTCGCGGTGACGCGAGCCGGGGGCCCGGGAGCCCCCGGCTCGGCCTGTTCAGCTAGCGCCGTGCAGCGATCTTCGCGGCGGCGGCGTCCGCCTTCTTGAAGTGCTCGTCGGCGAAGCCGTAGAGGTGCGCTCCGCCCATCATGATCTGGCCCGCGATCTCCCGGGGCACGTTCTTCAGGAGGTTCGTCGACACGTGCGGGAAGTTGGAGTCGAAGTGCGGATAGTCGGTGGAGATGCACATCCGATCGGCGCCAATCAGCCCCGCCGTCGCCTCGATCTCCGGCTCGCTGCCTTCGACGGCCGCCCAGCAGTTGCGCCGGAAGTACTCGCGCGGCGTCATCGACAGATACGGCGCGTGCGAGTCACGATACTGCGGATAGTCCCACTCGATGCGGGACAGGAGCCCCGGCACCCAGGAGTTCTGCGCTTCCAGGTAGCCCACACGCAGCTTCGGATGGAATTCGAACACGCCGCCGATGATCATCGCGATCAGGGCCTGCTGCATCTCGATCCAGTGGCTCGCGACGTGACGGTAGAAGCGGTTCTCGCCGTAGAGCGGGATCATGCGCGAGTAGATCGCGCTGACGCCCTCATGGAAGCCCCAGGTCACGTTCAGCTCTTCGTGTACTGAATAGAGCGGGTCCCAGTAGTTGGAGTGCCAGTAGTGGCCGTTCACCAGATTCGGTCGGATGAACGAGCCGACGGCGCCGAGCTCGCGCACACACCGTACCAGCTCACGGCAGGCCAGGTGCACGTCGTGCACCGGGAGCATCGCGACCCACTTGAGCTGGTCGGGGCTATACGAGCAGAACTCGTGGATCCAGTTGTTGTACGCCTGGCAGATCGCCAGCGAGAGCTGCGGGTCCATGTCGTCGCGGCCGAGCAGCGCGAGGCCGGCGGTCGGATAGTTCACGGCGATGTCGACCCCTTCCATCTCCATGCCCATGACCTGAGCGACCGGGTCGTAGTCGCGGGCCACGGCGAAGTCGAGGCGGCCGGTGTCGAACAGCCGCGAGCCGGAGAGCGGCTGCGTGCTCTGCGACCCACTGTTCCGGGCCCGCTTGCGGTACTGCTGCAGGTCCATGTCGGACGTCGGCAGCCCGTCGATGATGGTGAGGCCGGCCGCACCGCGCTTGGGGCGACCGTCGGCGCCGAGCGGCACGCTGATCCGGTCCCTGAACTTCGGATCCAGATAGCGATCGAAAAGATCCGGCGGCTCCATGATGTGCATGTCGCTGTCGACGAACCTGAGCCCGTCCTTCATGGCACTCTCCTGTTCATGAGCTCGCCTCGGACGGCGGGTCCCCAGCCCCGCGACGTCCGGCGGCTCGCACTGCCACTGCGCGCCTCAGCGGTATGCGTCTGGCGCCTGTTTGACCGTTTCCCAGAAGATCGGGTCGTGACCGGGGAAGATCCGACCATGCGTGAGCCGCGCGATCGTCTTCAGCTTCCGGAGAGAGTGGAGCGCCTGGGTCGGGTTCCAGACGACGCCGGGCACGCGCTCCTTGTCGGCGTGCTCGTGCCAGTAGCAGGCGTCGCCGGTGAGGATGACCGGCCCCGACTCGGGCAGCTCGACCAGCAGCGACTGGTGGCCGGGCGTGTGCCCGTCGGATCTCAGGATCGTCACGCCGGGCACAAGCTCGGTGTCCCCGTCGAGGAGCCGCCAGCGATAACCCGGCAGATCGAAGTTCTTCCGGTAGTAAAACGACTCGAAGAATGCGGCCGGATAGTGGGCGTAGGCATACTCGTCCTTCTGGACGATCAGCTCGGACTTGGGGAACAGGGCCGCGCCCCCGGCGTGATCGTAGTGGAGGTGGGACAGGACCACCATGTCCACGTTCTCGGGCTCGAGACCGACCAGGTCCAGCCGGTGCACCAGGAGATCCTCTTCGGTGAACCGAGCCAGCGGGTCGTTGCGCATGAGGCCCGGCACCGCCCGCGGCGAGAGCCCCGCGTCGAACAGGATCATCGCCTCGGAGGTGCGCACGAGCCAGCACGCGATTGGAATCCGGACACGATCGCTCGAGAACTCGCCATAGAAGAGCCCCGACCGCTCGAATCCCATGAACCCGTTCTGCAGCGCGTACAGCCCCACCACCGCCATGTCGCGCATCATAGCACCGCCCCCCGGCTCGCCGGCCGGCGCGGCCTGACGCTTCTCGCTCTAGGCTTCTGACGCCTTCGTAGGCTAACGACGCACCGCAGCGACGCCGGGGCTGGCGGGGGCATGGGGGTGGGTCGCGGCTCTGTGGGACCCCCTCGACCCGCCCGCGGCTCGAAGAGCCGCGAATCGGGCGAGTGGGTGACAGAGTCGTGCGCCCACCCCCATGCCCCCGCCAGCCCCGGCGCCGCCGAGCGGGCGCCAGTAAGCTACAATCCGGCGCATGGACTTCCAGCTGACCGAGCAACAAGAGCTGATCCGCAAGGAAGTGGCGACCCTGGCGCGATCCTTCTCGCTCGACTACTGGCTCGAGAAGGATCGGAAGGCCGAGTACCCGCTGGACTGGATGCGGGCCTTCGCCCAGGCGGGCTGGCTCGGCATGATCATTCCCGAGGCGTACGGCGGGTCCGGGCTCGGCGTGACGGAGGCGGCCTTGATGCTGCACGAGGTCTGCGCCGCCGGCGCCGGGACGACGGGCGCCTCGCCGATCCACTTCTACATGTTTCCTCCGATGCCGGTGATCAAGCACGGCTCGGAGGAGCTCAAGCAGCGCTATCTGCCAAATGTCGCCACGGGCGACATCGTCATGTCGTTCGGCGTGACCGAGCCGAACGCCGGCACGGACACCTCGCGGATCCAGACGCGGGCCGAGCGCCGCGGTGACCGGTTCGTGGTGAACGGGCGCAAGGTCTGGAACACCAACGCCCAGCACGCGACCCACATGCTCTTGCTCGCGCGGACCTCGCCGCGTGAGGCGTCGGCGCCGTTCGGCGGGATGACGCTCTTCTTCACGCCGTTCGATCGCGCGAAGATCACCGTGCGCGAGATCGAGAAGCTCGGCCGCGCGGCGGTCGACTCCAACGAGATCTTCATCGACGGGCTCGAGATTCCGGTGACCGACGTGGTGGGCGAGGTGGGTCGCGGCTTCTACCACTTGCTCGACTCGCTGAACCCGGAGCGCGTCTTCACCGGCATCGAGGCGGTCGGGATCGGCCGTGCGGCGCTCGAGCGCGGCGTGCAGTACGCGAAGGAACGCGTCGTGTTCGACCGGCCGATCGGTCAGAACCAGGCGATCGCGCACCCGCTCGCCCTGGCGTGGGCGAAGCTCGAGTGCGCCGAGCTGATGTGCCTGAAGGCGGCGTGGCTCTTCGACAACGGCAAACCCTGCGGGGCCGAGTCGAACACCGCCAAGCTGATGGCGGCCGAAGCAGGCTTCGAGGCCTGCGACGTCGCGCTGCAAACGCACGGCGGCTACGGCTACGCGAAGGAGTTTTACGTCGAGCGGCTCTGGCGCGAGGTGCGGCTCTACAAGATCGCCCCGGTCTCGCAGCAGATGGTTCTCAACTACCTGTCGGAGCACGTGCTGGGTCTTCCCAAGAGCTACTGAGGCCTCGTGGACGAGGAGGAGCGAGATGGCAGTCAGAGTCGATCGTCGTAAATTCCTGACGGGCGCCGCGGGCGCGACGGTCGCGGCGTCTTTGCCGTTCCCGGCGATCGCGCAGCCGAAGCCGGTTCGCATCGGTCTCCTGACCGTCAAGACCGGGCCGCTGGCGGCCGGCGGGATCCAGATGGAGCAAGGCCTCACGAGGTTCTTCAAGGATCGCAACTACACCCTGGCCGGCCGCAAGGTCGAGGTCGTCGTGGGCGACACCGGCGGCAATCCGGCCGGAACCAAGACCAAGACCCAGGAGCTGGTCGAGCGTGACAACGTCGACATGATCTTCGGGCCGCTCGCGGCCTTCGAGCTCTTGGCCATCACCGACTACACCGCCCAGGCGAAGATGCCGATCCTGAGCCTGGCCGCGGCCGAGGACATGACCCAGCGACGGCCGAACCCGTATTTCGTGCGGGCATCGGCGACCTCCTCGCAGAACATGCACTGCCTGGCCGACTACGCGGCGAAGGAGCTCAAGTTCAAGCGCGTGATCACGATCGCCGACGACTTCGCGTTCGGGCACGAGCAGATGGCCGGCTTCCAGCGCGTGTTCGAGGACGCGGGCGGCCGGGTGGTGAAGAAGCTGTGGGCGCCACTGTCGACGCCGGACTACGCGCCGTACCTGGCGCAGATCGGCGGCGTCGACGCGGTCGTCCAGGGCTTCGCCGGGTCGAACCCGCTGAAGTTCATGAAGCAGTACCAGGACCAGGGCCTCAAGCTTCCCGTGCTGGGCGGCGGGCCCGCCTGCGACGACGCGCTGCTCAAGTCGTTCGGCGACGAGGCCGTGGGGCTGATCTCCTGCTCGGCTTACACGACCGACCTCGACACGCCGAGCAACAAGCGGCTGATCGACGGGATGGTGAAGGACTACGGCAACATCCCCGGCCTCTACGCGGCCGGGCTCTACATCAACGGCATGGTCGCCGAGGCCGCGCTCGAGAAGACGGGCGGGAAGACCGAGGATCGGGACGCGCTGAACCGGGCGCTGCGGGCGGTGTCGCTGACCGACACGCCGCGAGGTCCATTCACGTTCGATCATTTCGGCAACGTGGTCGGGACCTTCTATGTCCGGCGATGCGAGAAGAAGGGCGACAAGCTCGTCAACACCACGATCAAGACCTATCCCAAGGTCAGCCAGTTCTGGACGTACGACGAGAAGTGGTTCCTCGCACAGCCCGTGTACTCTCGCGACTATCCCCCTCTGAAGAGCTGACCCCACAAGCGGGCCGCTCAAAAAGGTCCAGATGCGAGGCGGCGAGCGCGGCGGCACCGCGAGGCGTGCTGCTGGTACGTTGAGCGGTGCCGCAAGCTTGCCAACGAAGCAGCTGGGGCTTTTTCAGCGGCCCGCATGAATCTGTGGGTGGTGCTGGCGGTCAATAGCATCACGCTGGGCGGCCTGCTCTTCCTGCTCTCCGCCGGCTTCTCGCTGATCTTCGGCCTCATGAAGATTCCCAACCTCACGCACGGCTCGTTCTTCATGCTGGGCGCGTATCTCGCGACGAGCCTGATCGCGCACGGGCTCGATTTCTGGACGGCCGCGATCGTCGGCGGGCTCATGGTGGCGGCCTTCGGCGGACTCGTGGAGCGCCTGATCCTGAGACGCCTCGTCAACGCCGAGCTCGCGCAGGTGCTGGTGACCCTGGGTCTCTCCTTCATGATCGCCGACGTGTGCCTGATGGTGTGGACCGGCGACCCGATCCGGATCGCCACGCCGAGCGCGCTTCGCGGCGCCACCTCGGTGATGGGCCTGGGCTTTCCGACCTATCGTCTGGCCATCAGTCTCATCGCCGTCGTCTTCGCCGTCGTGCTCTGGGCGCTGCTCGATCGGACGCGCCTGGGCGCGATGATCCGAGCGGGAGTCGACGATCCGGCGATGGCGCGGGTCGTCGGCATCCGGGTTTCGCGGCTGTTCACGATCGTGTTCTGCCTGGGGGCCTGGCTCGCGGGCTTCGCCGGTGTGATCGGCGGGCCGATCCTCTCGGTCTATTCGGGGCTCGACCAGGAGATGCTGCTGCTGGCGCTCGTCGTCGTGATCCTCGGCGGCAGCGGCAGCCTGCTCGGCTCGCTGGTGGGGAGCTTCGTGGTCGGCTTCCTCTACAACTTCGGCCAGGCGATGTTTCCCGAGCTCGCCTACGTCGTGCTGTTCCTGCCCATGCTGGTCGTGCTGGTCGTGAGGCCTCAGGGGTTGTTCGGGCGGCAGGTCGCGTGAAGCGGATCGTGCTCTTGGGCGCGCTGGTGATCCTGGCGACGGTGCCGCTCTGGGTCGGCGGGACGTATTACGTCAACATCACCAGCCAGATTCTCTTCTACGCCATCTTCGCGCTCGGCGTGAACGTGCTGGCCGGCTATGCCGGTCTGGTCAGCCTCGGGCACGCCGGGCTCTTCGGCATCGCCGCCTACGCCGGCGCGAAGATCATGAACGACGGCTACGGGCACGTCGTGGTGATCACGGGCGCGCTGGCGCTGACGCTCCTGGCCGCCGCCGTCTTCGCGGTGCTGGCGCTGCGCGGCACCGGGCTCGGCTTCGTCATGATCACGGTGGCGCTGGGCCAGATCGTCTGGGGCGTCGCCTACCGCTGGATCAGCATCACGAACGGCGACAACGGCATCGCCATTCGCGGCCGGCCGAGCCCGCTGGGTCTCTCGCTCACGTCGCCGGCGAGCTTCTACTGGGCGACCCTGATCGTGTTCCTCCTGGCGGTGACCTCGATGGCGGTGTTCGTCGCCTCGCCGTTTGGTGCCAGCGTGCGCGGAACGCGCGATCAGCCCCGGCGTATGAACGCGCTCGGCTATCACGTCTGGATGATCCGCTTCCTCGCGTTCCTCTTTTCGGGCTTCTGGAGCGGCGTGGCGGGGTTGCTCTACCTCTACTACAACCAGTTCGTGAGCCCGCAGACGGTGGCGCTGACCGCGTCGGCCGAGGCGCTCTTGATGGTGATCGCCGGCGGCACCGCGACGTTGCTCGGGCCGATCGCCGGCGCGGCCCTGGTGGTGATCGTGAAAAACGTGGCGAGTGCCTACATCGAGCGGTGGAACTTCGTCCTCGGTGCCATCTTCGTGGGCATCGTGGTCTTCATGCCCGAAGGGCTCGTGCCCGGCACGGTGCGACGCTGGCGCCGGGCGATGGCGGCGCTGCGGCCGCGCGCTACCGCGGCGGGGTGACGGGGCGGCGCGGCGCCAGCGCGGCCGCGCGAAGGTGCTCGAGGTCGACCTTGGGCATGTCGAGATTCAAGGTCCGCAGGACGGCGTTGGCGAGCTCGCTGTAGCGGGTGAAGTAGCGGCGCAGCCGTCCACGCCACGCCGGAATGCCACCGTTGGCGTGGAGCTCGAACGCCGATTCGCGACCGTCCAGCGCCGAGGTGACGTGGTCGCTCGCCAGCTGCAGCAAGGCCGAGCGCTGGAGCGCCGTGTACCCGCCCCCCGCGTAGGATTCCTCGAGCCCGGCCCCGACCTCCGGTGACGCCAGATCCTTGTCCGAGGGCGCGACCACGAGCGAGGAGCCCGGAAGAATTCTCAGGATCTCGGCCATGCGCTGCCGGCCCTTCTGCATGGCGATGCTGCCCGCAGCGATGTGGCCGCGCCCGGGGATGCAGTAGCCCTCGGGCGTGAACTCGGGGTCGAGCTCGGCGGCGGTCTGGCAGCTCCGGACCGTCTGGACCTCGACGACCAGATCGATGAGGTACTCGATCGTCGGCTCGTGCTCGACCAGGCCCATCGCGTGCGTGCAGGCGAGCGCCAGGCCGAGCGTGAACTCCGCCTTGGAGAGCCAGCAGTAGAGCTGATGCCAGAAGAGCCAGGACGCCATCGGCTCGGGGCTCACGTCCATCAGAAAGATGCGCTCCCAGGGCACGAGCACGTTGTCGAGCCACATCTGCCCGTCCAGCTCGTCGAACCGGCTCGACAGCGGAGCCAGGAACGGATTCGAGTGGCGCGCGGCGATCTTCCGGCAGAGGATCGTCACCCCGGGCGCGGCGACGGGCACGATGAAGGTCGCGCGGTGCGGGCCGCGCTCGATGCCGCAGTGGCTGCCGACGTAGACGTCCTCGGCATAGACCGGGCTCGTGTGCATCCCGACCTTGCCGCTGACAACCAGGCCGGCGTCGGTCTCGCGCACGAGCTTGAGCGCCAGACGCTCGCCCGGGTCCTGGCGCATGCGATAGCCGATCGTGGCCGCGCCGGCCGAGAAGGTGAGGAAGCGGCCGGTGCGCGCGATCAGCTCGCGATAGACGGCGGCGTTCGCGATCTGCTCGGGCGACACGTTGCGCTGCTGGACCGCGTCGAGGATGCCGAGCGCGATCAAGCTGCCGTAGGCGGGCGTGTGCGTGATGTTGCCCGCGCTTAGGAAGGTCGTGGCCGAAAAGCAGCGGCCCATCGCGCGCAGGTCGTCGGGGCTCCTGGGGGTCATGTAGCTCAACGGCGCGCGGGCGCCGGCGGCGTCGGGCGGCGCCAGGAGAACGTCCTGCCATTCCCGGTCGAAGTGGCGGTCGTACCAGGCGACATACTCGTCCACGGTCCCGCGCGTCGCCGGGTGCACCGTGACGTCCTCGACCAGACCCTCCCCGATGACCCAAACGCGGCGCCCGTCCCGCAGCGCCTCGCGATACTCCGTGCCCGTCCTCATGGGAGTCGAAGCTTAGCATCTCGGGTCGACATCTTCGACACGTCACGGGATAATCCCGCCGGGAGACGACGATGAGCCCATCACAGGCCAAGATTCCGACGGTCTACGACGACGAGCACCTGGTGCCGGCATGAGCCATCTCGAAGGCGTCCTGACGGGAGTGCGCGTGCTCGATTTCGGGCGCTACATCGCCGGGCCGTACTGCGCCGCGCTGCTGGCCGATCTGGGCGCGGACGTGATCCGCATCGAGCGCGCCGAAGGCGGCGAGGATCGCTGGGTGGCTCCGGTGACCGACGACGGCGTGGGCGCGCTCTACGTGGTCATGAACCGCAACAAACGCGCGATGACGCTCGACCCGGGGTGCCCGGAGGGTCAGGAAATTGTCCGCAAGCTCGTCGCCACGGCCGATGTCGTCGTGGCGAACCTGCCTCCCGAGGTGCTGCGGTCGCTGTCCCTCGATCTCGAGAGTCTGCGTCGCGTGAAGCCCGACATCATCCTGACGACGGTGACGGCGTACGGCGCCGGGGGCCCGTGGAGCGCCAAGCACGGGTTCGACGGCATCGGGCAGGTGATGTGCGGCTCGTCGTTTCTCACGGGCACTCCGGAGCAGCCGCTGCGAGCCGCCGTCGCCTGGGTCGACTGCGGCACCGCATCGCTGGCCGCATTCGGAACCCTGGCGGCGCTGATGTCGCGCCGGCAGACCGGACGCGGGCAGAAAGTCGAAGGCGCCTTGCTCCGGACCGCGATCGCCTTCAACAACCCGGCCCTGGTGGAACAGCAGGCCATCCAGGTCGATCGCGTGGCGACGGTCAACCGCGGCCAGACCTCGGCGCCGTCGGATCTGTTCCGCACGAAGGACGGCTGGATCCTGGCGCTCGCGATCGGCAATCCGATGTTCCGGCGTTGGGCCAAGCTCATGGGCGAGGACCACTGGCTCACCGATCCGCGCTTCAAGGACGACATCGCTCGCGGCGACAACAGCGAGATCATTTCCAAGCGGATGTCGGAATGGTCGGCGTCGCGCACGACCGCCCAGGCGCTGGCCGAGCTCGAGGCGGCGAAGATTCCGTCGGCGCCGCTCTACTCGCCGCAGCAGGCGCTGGACGACGCGCACATCCGTACGGCCGGCTTGCTGCGGGACACGGAGTATCCGGGTGTGACCCGCGGTGTGCCGCTCGCGCCGACGCCGGTCGACCTGTCGGAGACGCCCGGGCGTTTCCAGCGACGGGCCCCCACCCTGGGCGAGCACACCGACGAGATCCTGTCCGAGCTGGGCTACCAGAAGGCGCAGATCGCCGAGCTGCGGACCCGCAACGTCATCTGATCGAGCCGCGTCCTAGGACCGGAGCCGGACGTTGAGCGCGCTGGCCGTGCGCAATCTCACCAAGTCGTTCGGAGGGCTGCGCGTCACCTCGGGCGTCGATCTCGCGGTCGAGCCCGGCGAGCGCCGCCTGATCATCGGCCCCAACGGCGCCGGCAAGACCACGCTCTTCAACCTGATCACCGGCGAGCTTCGACCGGACGGCGGCTCCGTCACCTTGTTCGACCGCGACATCACGCGGGTGCCGAGCCGGCGGCGCTTTCACATGGGCATCGCGCGGACCTATCAGATCATCACGCTCTTCCCGAGCGAGACCTTGCTGCGCAACGTGACCCTGGCGCTGCTCGGGCGATCACGACGCCGCTGGAATCCGTTCGTCCGATTGAGTCGGCAGGAGTCGCTGATGGCGCAGGCGCGCGAGATCCTGGCGCGGGTCGCGCTCGACCATCTCGCCGACCGGCCGCTCGGGCAGACCTCGTACGGCGAGCGGCGCCGCGTCGAGGTCGCGATGGCCCTCGCGCAGCACCCGCGCGTGCTGCTGCTCGACGAGCCCTTCGCCGGGCTGTCGATCGACGAGCGGCGCGACGTGCTGCGGCTGGTCACCGGCATTCCGCGCGACGTGACGATCGTCATGATCGAGCACGACATGGACGTGGCGCTCGACTTCGCCGAGCGGATCACCGTGTTGCACTTCGGCGAGGTCGTGGTCGAGGGGACGCGCGGGGAGGTGGTCGCGCACCCGCGGACGCGGGAAATCTACCTCGGCGAGTGACGCGAGGCCACGCGGTCGTCGGCCTGCTCGATCAGCCACTCGATGTGGAGCTTCAGATCGTAGTACTCGCCCATGAGGCCGGGCGGCGGCGGGGTGACCTGCGCAAGCCTCGACTGCAACGCCCGCAGCCGCTCGGCCGCGGCCTTCGCGTCCTCCGGCGTGGCGTTCGACAGCGCATGGTCGATCTCGTGAACCTCGCGGTACCACCGGGTGATCCGCCGGCGATTCTGCGAGTTGTAGAGTGTGGGCAGGATGCGGATCAGCGGCAGCAGGATCCCCACGGCCGGCAGCAGCAGGAGCGCCCACCGCTCGACCGTGACGGCGATCCAGAACGGGAGATAGCGCTCCAGGAACGGCGGTCCCTTGCGGAGGTAGCGCCGGGCGACTTCGTGCAGCGGCAGCTCGACGAGCGTGTCGGACGGGAAGGCGTTCGGCGCCTCGAAGAGCCCGGGGCGGCTGTGGACGATCTCGGCGGTCTTCAAGAGGAGCCGGACGATCACGGGATGGGCGTCCTCGCGCACCACCAGCGTCGCGGTCGCCGCGAGCAAGAGCACGTCGTGAGCCGGCACGTCCGTGACCAGGTCGACGACGCCCTCGCCGAGCGTGACGGTCGAGAGGAACCGATAGCGGGTCGTGTACGCGATCGTGCGCCGCACGCTCCAGAGGCTCACGGTCGGGCTCACCAGCAGACGTCGCACCAGCGGGACCGTCGGCGCCATGATGAAGAACGCGGCGTCGATCCGGCCGGCCTCGAGCGCCGTCGCCGCGCCCTCGCTCGTGAGGGCGAGGAGCTGGGAGTTCTGCGGCGTGACGCCGCTGTCGCGGAGCAGCCGGAGCGCGAGGGGCCGGATGCCGCTGCCCTCCTCGCCGACCTGGATACTGAGGCTGCGCAGATCGTTGAGACCGCGGAGCGGCCGCGTGCGCTTGTGGAATAGCCAGACCGGCTCGTAATAGAGGCTGCCGAGCGAGAGCAGCCCCTCGGTCGGCGCCGCCTCGGCGGTGCCGCCCTGGACGAAGCCCGCCATCACCTGACCGGCCTTCAGGCGCTTGAGGGTCTCGACCGTGCCGGCGCCCGTGACGATCTCGACCGAGAACCCGTCCGCCTCGGCGAGCTTCGCGTACTCCTTGGCGTAGAGGTAGTAGGCGCCGTTCTCGCGGCCCGTACTGATCGTGATCCGGCGCGGCGGGAGCGGCTCGACCAGGTGATTGAGCACCAGCAGGACGATCACCATGAGAGCCAGGGCGGGTACCGCCACCCAGGCGAGCTTTTTCCAGTCCATCCGGCCCAGTCTAAGCGCCCATCCTCCTGTCGCCAGAGGATTTTGGGCTTGCCGTGGGCATCGGCTGATGGTTCGATTACCGACCACAGTCGATGGGCACCGTCCGGGCCACCGGTCTCGTCAAGACGTTCGGCACCGTGACCGCGGTGAACGACCTCAGCTTCGAGGCCAGAGCCGGGGAGTTCCTGACGTTGCTCGGGCCGAGCGGCTGCGGCAAGACCACCACCCTGCGTCTCGTGGCCGGGCTCGAGCGGCCCGATCGAGGCGAGATCCTGGTGGGCGACCGCCTGATCTCCTCGGTGGCCTCCGGGCTCTTCGTGCCGCCGGAGCGGCGCGGGATGGGAATGGTCTTCCAGAGCTACGCGATCTGGCCGCACATGACCGTCTTCGAGAACGTCGCGTTCCCGCTGCAGGAGCTGCGCGTGCCCCGGGCCGAGATCCGCGAGCGGGTGATGGCGATGCTGTCGACGGTCGGGCTCGGCGACCTGCATGCTCGCCCAGCGCCCATGCTGTCCGGCGGCCAGCAGCAGCGGGTCGCGCTGGCGCGGGCGCTCGTCTCGAACCCGCAGGTGCTCTTGCTCGACGAGCCGCTCTCGAACCTCGACGCGCGGCTGCGCGAGGAGATGCGGTTCGAGCTGCGCGAGATGCAGGCCAAGCTCGGCATCACCAGCATCTTCGTGACCCACGATCAGGCCGAGGCGATGACGCTCTCCGACCGCATCGTCGTCATGAACGCCGGCCGCATCGAGCAGGAAGGCAGCCCCGAGGACGTCTACCAGCGACCGAGCACGCGGTTCGTCATGGATTTCCTGGGCCGCGCCAATCATCTGCCGGCGCTCATCGTGAAGGGCGACGACGGAGGCCTGGCGGCCGAGGTCGAGGACGGCGGCTGCCGCATGCCCGTCGCCGGCGGCGGCTGGAGCGTAGGCCAGGAGGTCCTGCTGGCGTTCCGGCCGGAGGCGGTGGAGGCGCGGGCGGCGGAGCGCGCCGGCGCCTGGGTCGGCGTGGTGCGCTCGTCGGTCTACGTGAGCGGCCACGTCGAGTACGTGGTGGAGATCGGGAAATTCACGGTGAGGGCGATCGGACCGGAGGACGCGCGGCTCTCGCACGATGCGCGGGCGCAACTTTGCGTGTCGCCCCGAGCGGTGCGGATCTGGCCCAGAAGTGATGGCGCCCAGGGAGGGAGAGCTCGATGACGAGACGGCGATGGGTCGCGATGGGGTCGGGTCTGTTCGCGTCGGTCGTCATGGCCGGCACGCTCGTCCCGGGAGCGCTGCGAGCGCAGAGCAAGCCGCCGGTCGCGGCGCCGGCCGACACGACGGCGTCGCCCGCGAAGTTTCAGGCGGCCATGGCGGAGTGGAAGAGCAAGATCGTGCCCGCCGCGAAGAAGGAAGGCGAGGTCATCTGGTACAGCTGCGCCCAGGCGACGGAGGCGGAGGGCACGATCAGCGCCTTCAACAAGGCGTACCCGGACATCCAGGTGAGCCAGGTCCTGTCTCCGGGATTTCAGCTGGTGGAGAAGATCAACACCGAGGCCTCCGCCGGTCGCGTCCAGGCCGACGTCTACCAGTGCGGCGGGCAGAGCGGGCGGACCTTGACGTGGCGAGGGCTCGCGGAGGATTTCATCCCGCCGACCGCGCTCGATCCGAACGTGAAGTGGCGCTGGCCCATCATCAACAAGGACACGCATCTCGCCGGCGTCTTCGCGAGCGTGAGCGGCCTGAACGTCAACACGAAGCTGGTCCCGGCGGACAAGTACCCCAAGAGCTACTGGGACCTCGTGCGCGACCCGTACTGGGTCGACCTGATCAAGCGCAAGCGCGTGGGGTTCACCGATCCGCGCATCGCCAACATCGGCGTCTATCACGTGTACGGCTTGAAGGAAGTGAACGCGAAGGAGTACGGCGAAGCGTTCATCCGCGAGTTCGCCGGGCTCAAGCCCAAGCTCTTCGGCTTCAACGAGTCCGGCGAGGTGGCGCGCGGCGAGCTCCACGCGATGCTCGGCGGGCCGTGGCGCGTCGAGTACAGCCTGGGTACGGTGCCGATCACGAAGCTCTGTCTCGAGCCCGGCTGTGTCAGCACGCAGTCGCCGCTCTTCGCCGTGGTGAAGAACGCGCCGCACCCGAATGCCGCCAAGGTGTTCGTGGACTTCATGCTGAGCCGCGAGTACGCCGAGTGGCGGGTGCAGGCGCTCGGCAACACGCCGGCCCGAGCCGACGTGGCGCCGCGCCCGCTCGACGATCCCAGCAAGTTCAAGCTGCAGTACGCGGGCGACGACAAGGCGGAGCGGCAGATCACCGAGGTTCTCAAGTGGGTCATCGCCTCCAAACTTTTTGATTACTGAAATGGGGGCTGACGGGAGTCGTTAGTATGGCCGTGGCTACCGGCGCGAGGCGGGCGCGGGGACTTACGTGGCCGCGGGTTCTCGCGTGGGCGTGGCTGCCGACTCTGCTGCTGATCGTGGTGGCAGTGCTCACGGTCACGCCCGTCGTCACGGCGCTGGTCGCCGGGTTCAGGGACGCGCCGCCCGGACGGCCGGGAGCGATCACCTGGGAGTCGATCCGCGCTTCGTTCGGCGTGATGGCGGATCCGGACGTCTGGCGGATTCTCTGGACGACGGTCTGGCTCTCGACGGTGCGCGCGGTCCTGGCCCTGGCGCTCGCGATCGTGCTCGCGTGGATC
>CAYVHH010000195.1:0-3345 GCA_964450175.1 uncultured bacterium
AGGTGGCGGAGAAGCTCGCCTACGTGAAGGGCTGACGGTCGCGCACCTCGCCGGCATCACGAGCCGGCTCGAGTTCGTGACGAGCGTGCTGGTGCTGCCGCAGCGCTCGACGCCGCTGGTCGCCAAGCAGGCGGCCGAGGTCGATCTGCCGAGTAGCGGGCGGTTGCGCCTCGCGGTCGGCAGATCGCCGTCCTGCGCAAGCTGTAGACCGAGCCGCTCGCGACCTTCAAGGAGCGTGGTACGACCTCGATCGCATCGCACGTGCTGCGCCGCGTCGCGCGCTCCTGGTGGAGGGGGACGGAACCCCAGCTCGCTGGGTCTCGACGCATCTGCGCCTCGGCGCGGGGCGCGGGATTCCGGGGATGCAGCAGCTGGAGACGTCGGTTCGGATGAAGCGGGCCCTGACGGGCGTGCTCTAATACGCTGGACAGGAGATGCCATGACCTACAAGAAGCCGAGCGACGGAGAAGTGAAGGCGAAGCTGAGTCCGGCGCAGTACGAGGTCACGCAGTGCAGCGCGACCGAGCCGCCGTTCCGTAACGAGTTCTGGAACCACCACGAGGCTGGGATCTACGTCGACGTCGTGTCGGGCGAGCCGTTGTTCGCGTCCACCGACAAGTTCGACTCCGGCACGGGCTGGCCGAGCTTCGTACGCCCGATCGAGGACGCGAACGTGAGGGAGCACGCCGACAACTCGTACGGGATGCGCCGGATCGAGGTGCGCTCGACGGCGGGGGACTCGCACCTTGGCCATCTGTTCGACGACGGGCCGGGGCCGACGGGACTCCGGTACTGCATCAACTCGGCGGCCCTCCGGTTTATTCCGGTCGACAAGCTCGAGCAGGAAGGCTACGGCAAGTACAAGGCCCTGTTCGAAAAGGTGAAGCCGGCTCGATAGGACCACCGCGGCGGCGGTGGGGCAAGGCACCCCACCGCCGCGTCGTCCGCTACTTTGCCAGGAACGCCTTCGCCTCGCGCAGCTCGGGACGCTCGGTGTCCGCGCCGGCGCACAGGTCCACGACGCTCGTGTAGAACGTACGCGCCCTGGCCACGTCGCCCGAACGCTCGGCCGCTCGTCCCGCCCCATAGAGACTGCGGAAGCGATTGGGTTCCGCCACCAGGGTCAGCTCGTATTCTTTGAGCGCCTCGGCGGGCCTGTTCATCTCGAGCAGGACGTCGCCGAGCAGCTCCCGGGCCGGAACGACCGCCGCCGGCGTCACCGGATGCTTGTCCGTCGAGCTCTCGAGCTCCGCGGCCGACCTCAGGAGCGTGAGTGTTTCGTTGGGATTGCCCTTCGCGCGCGCGACGAACGCCGCCGCCGCGCGACGCTGGACTTCGACCTGATCGGCCCAGTACCCGTTCTTGGCCTGCGTCAGCGCGTCGCGCAGCGCCGCGAGCCGCTCGACGTCCTTTTCCGCCGCCGCCACGTTGCCGGTGCGGGCCGAGCCCAGCGCGTGCGTGTACGCGACGATCGCCTCGGTCCACGGATAGCGCGACCACTCGAACGCCGTGGCCGGCATCGTGATCGCCGCCGCGTCGTTCCAGCTCCGGCGCTCGAGCGCGTAGCGCGCCGGCACGGCCGCCAGCGCGTAGGCCGCCGCGAGGCTCCCGGGCTCGGCCTTCCGATACTCGGCGATCTCCTCGACGATGCGCCGGGCCGCGGCGTCGCGCCCGGTCTGCAGATAGGCGTAGACGAGATAGTCCTGCGCGTGAAGCGTCTGGTCCCAGGCGTAGCCGCCGCCCTGCTTGGCCACGTACGCCTTGCCGGCTTCGGCTGAAGCGAGGTTGGAGTCGATCGACTCCTGCCAGTATCCGACCCGGGTGAAGATGTGGGACGGCATGTGGAGCGCGTGCGGAACCGCGGGCGCGATCTTCGAATAGCTGCGGGCCGCCGTCAGCGAGCGTGTCGCGAGCGGAGCTGCGTCGTAGCTGTGGATGATGTAGTGCGCCACGCCCGGATGATTCGGCTGCTCGGCGAAGACCTTCTCGAGAATCGCCGCCGCCTTCAGCTGATTCGCGTAGGTCTTGTCGCTCGGCGACGCGGTCGCGTCCAGCGCCAGCGCGTAGAACACCGACGCTTCACGATCCTCCGGATAGCGCGCCGCGAGCTGCTCCATCGCCTTTTCGTATGCGACGGCGCGCGTCCGGTGGTCGAGCTTGTCGGAGTCGCGGTAGAACGTGGCAAGCGCCGCGATGTAGTCCTTCTCGCGCGGCGTGGCCGTCAACGTGGCCGCTCGGTCCAGCGCGGTCCGACCCTTGGTCAGCATGGCCTCGCTCGGCGGCTGCCAGAGCGGGTAGTAGACGCTCATCGCCACGCCCCAGTAGCCCATCGCGCACGCTGGATCCGTCGTGGTGACGCTGGTGAACGTCTTCAGCGCCTCCTCGTACCAGAACGAGTGGAGCAAGGCGACACCGCGCTCGAAGACGGGCTGTGCCGGCGCGGCGCACGACGTGGGGAAGTGAACCTGCCCCAGCGCCCCGGCGGTGTCGTCGTGGGCGAGGGCCCCGCCCGCCCAGAGCCCGGTCAGGAGGGTCGCGACGGATAGAGAGACGGCTCCCTTCATGAGTGCCCCCTTTCGAAGTCGAAGCGTGATTGCCAGACCACCCCGCCGGCTAAGGTTTCGCAAGGAACCTGCCAAGGGCGAACCCAGCGTTTGCTGAGGCTTACGCGCTGTCGAATACGGCCGCGATCGGGCGGGATGCCCGGACCGGGCGAAAGCCCCGACCGCGCCGTGCGAGTCTAGCGCTCGGCGCCGAGCCTCGTCGCGCCGCTGTTCGGCTTCAGATGAGTCAGGCTTCCGAGCTCGTTGAGCGCGGTCAGCATCTCGACCGGGATCGGCTGCGAGCTCAGCGAGCCGTCCTCGTTGATGCGCGCGTAGACGCGTGTGGCCTTGCCCTCGCTGACCGGGGCGCCGGTGACAGCGTTCTTGGCCTTGCAGTTCCAGTGGAGGGTACGGTTGCCGACCTCGGCCAGGGTGATCGTGTTCACGATACGGTCGCCGTAGGCGGCCGGGCCGATGAACCGGAAGTGGATCTCGCCCATCACGAACGTCGTGCGATCGTTCTTGATCATCTGCTCGATCGGGTAGCCGATCACCCGGAACAGCTCGTGCTCGGTGTCGTTGAACCAGGCGACGATACGCGGGTAGTACACGAGCCCAAAGGGGTCCGACTCACCCCAGTTGACCGTTATCTCCTTCCAGTACATCGCCATTCGCTTTTCCTCCTGTTCCCGCGTCGTCACGTCGGTATACGGGATCAGGGCGTCCCCGTCAAGTCGGGTCGGCCGGGCAGGCGGGCCGGGTGCGGGTGGGGTCGAGAGGACCACGCGGCACGCGTGCGCTG
>CAYVHH010000196.1:0-2585 GCA_964450175.1 uncultured bacterium
GACGTCCACGTAGTCGGTGAAGTGGCTGCGCAGAAGCTCGGTGACCGCAAACGCGGTGAACGACGGGACGAGCGCCTTGCTCTGGCGGAACACGTAGCCGCGGTTCTGAATCGTCTGGATGATCGAGGCGTACGTGGACGGCCGGCCGATGCCCGCAGACTCGAGCTCCTTGATGAGCGCGGCCTCGGTGTACCTCGGGGGCGGCTGCGTTTCGTGGCGCTTCGGGTCGAGGCCGACAAAGGCGAGGCCTTCCTTGCCGGCAGGCATCACTCCGGCGGCGTAGACGCGATCGCCCACCTGACTCTTCGGAAGAATCGTCTCCTGATCTTCCAATTCCGCCTCCGGGTCGTCGCTGCCCTCGACGTATGCGCGGCGGAAGCCCGCGAACTCGATCGCCTTGCCAGAGGCAGTGAAAACCGCCGGACCATCGGACGCCGCCGGGGCCGTGATCTCGAGGGTCGTCTTGATCACCCGCGCATCGACCATCTGCGAGGCCATCGTGCGCTTCCAGATCAGGTCGTAGAGTTTCAGCTCGTCGGCCTCGAGATACGGCGCGATCTGCTGCGGCGTCTGGCGGAAGTCGGTCGGCCGGATCGCCTCGTGCGCTTCCTGCGCGTTCTTGACCTTGGTCTGATACCGGCGGGGGCCGTCGTAATACTCGCCCCCGAACATGTCGCGGATCACCCTGGCCGATTCCTTGACCGCCTTTTCGCTCAGCGTCGTCGAGTCGGTGCGGTGATACGTGATCAGGCCCTCGATCTCGCCGTTGCCGATCTCCATGCCCTGGAACAGGCGCTGCGCGATCTGCATCGTGCGGCCGGTCGAGAACCCGAGCTTGCGGCTGGCTTCCTGCGTCAACGTGGACGTCGTGAACGGAGGCGCCGGGCGCTCGACACCAGGACGCGCCTCGACGGCCGTGACGGTCCACGGAAGGTTTCTCTCGAGGACCTCGGCCAGCCTGCCCGCGGCGGCCTCGTCGAGGTGCCTGACGCCGCGCGTCTTCAGCGCCCCGGTGGCGGAATCGAAGTCCTTGCCGCTGGCAACCCGCGCGTCTCCGAGCTTGACCAGGGTCGCCGGAAACTCGCGGCCTTCGCCCGTGAGCTTCGCTTCAAGATCCCAATAGGTGCTGATGCGGAATGCCCGGCGCGCTTCCTCGCGTTCGACGATGAGGCGCACGGCGACGCTCTGGACGCGTCCCGCGCTGAGTCCCGTCTGCACTTTCTTCCAGAGCACCGGCGAGAGCGAGTATCCGTACAAACGATCGACGATCCGGCGGCTCTCCTGGGCGCGGACGAGGCTCTCGTTGATCTGCCGGGCGTTGGCGATCGCGTCGTTGACGGCCTCTTCCGTGATCTCGTGGAACTCGATGCGGCGAATCGGAATCCGCGGCTTGAGCACCTCGGTGATGTGCCAGCTGATCGACTCCCCTTCGCGATCGGGGTCGGTCGCGAGGAGCACTTCGGACGCGTCTTTGAGCGCGGCCTTCAACTTCGAGACGTTGGCCTTCTTGTCAGCGGGAACGACGTAGTACGGCGTGAAGTCTCCGTCGACGTCGACGCCCATGCGGCCCCACGGCTTGTCCTTGATCCCTGGCGGGATCTCCTTGGCCGACTCGGGCAGGTCGCGGATGTGGCCGACGCTTGCCATCACGACATAACGGTTCCCCAGGAACCGCTCGAGCGTCCGCGCCTTGGCCGGCGACTCGACAATTACAAGTGGTTTAGCCATAAGTACTTCTGGGCACTCCTCCTGCCAGGGCGGGAGGCGCAACCCCTCGCTACGTTATCACTTTCCCCTGGAGCCGGACGAAACGGGCACCCGCCTGGCGGGCGACCACGCCGCCCAGTTCGAGCTCGGTCAGCCGTGCCATCAGCGCCGGCGCAGGCAGTCCGGTACGGGCCACGAGGTCGTCGAGATCGCGGCTCTCGTCGGCGTCGAGCGCGCCCAGCACCAGGTCGTCCGACGTCGTCTCGACGGGTCTTCCAGTCGGGATCGCCGGCCCGGACCTGACAGCGGCGGCGCCATACAGGGCAGCGATGACGTCTTCGGCCGACTCGACGAGCGTGGCTCCGTCTCTCAAGAGCGCGTGCGCGCCGCGATTGCGGCCCGACAGCACGGGACCCGGTACTACCATCACCTCGCGGCCCTGATCGAGCGCGCAGCCTGCAGTGATGAGCGACCCGCTCTTCTCGCCGGCTTCGACGACGATCACGGCGCGCGAGAGCCCGGAGATGACGCGATTCCGCCGCGGGAAATGCGGAGGCAGCGGCGGCGTGCCCGGCGGAAACTCGGACACCACGGCTCCGGACGCGGCGATCTCGTCGGCCAGACTCGCGTGCTCGGGCGGATAGATGTCGTCGAGACCCGACCCCAGCACGGCGACGGTACCGCCGCGAGCGTCGAGGGCGCCGCGGTGGGCCATCGCATCGCATCCCCGGGCCAGCCCGCTCACAACCGTCAGCCCGCGCCGCGCAAGGGCGGATCCAAGGCCCGAGGCGATTTCGAGCGCGGCAGCCGACGCCGCGCGGGAACCGACGACCGCCACGGCCTCGCACGCGGGCAGCGTGCCCCGGATCCAGAGGACG
>CAYVHH010000197.1:0-8052 GCA_964450175.1 uncultured bacterium
GGGCGCGCACTCCTGGCCGTGCGCGAGAGTGAGATCGCGGCGCAGGCGAGCGGGATCCACCTGGCCGCGTACAAGACCCTGGCCTTCGTCGTGTCAGCCTTCTATACCGGCGTGGCGGGCGGCCTCTTCGCGCTGGTCGTCGGCTTCCTCTCGCCCGATTCCTTCGACGTCTTCCTGTCGGTGGACTTCGTCGCGATGATCATCGTCGGCGGCCTCGGCTCGATCCTGGGCTCGGTGGTGGGCGCCGCCGTCGTCACGACCCTCAACGACTCGCTCGCTGGCTTTCAGAACTACCGGCCGCTGATTTTTGGCGCGATCCTGATAACGTCCATGCTGTTCATGCCCGGCGGCATTGCGAGCGCGCTCGCCAAGATTCCCGGGGCGCGCTCCAGGCCCCCTCGACAAGGAGACGATCGATGATCAGTCGCGCGAGCGTTCTGCTGCTCCTGGCTCTCACGCTGAGCGCGCTGCCCGTGGCCGCCCAGTCGCCGGGCGTCAGCGACACCGAGATCGTGATCGGCGGATCGAACTCGTTCTCGGGTCCGCTCGCCTTCACGGGAGAGCAGATCACCAAGTACGGCGTCGATCTCTATTTCAAGGTGATCAACGACGCCGGCGGGATCCACGGGCGCAAGGTCCGCACCGTCTACTACGACGACGCCTACCGACCGCAAGACGCCGTCGCCAACACGAAGAAGCTCGTCGAGCAGGACCGCGTCTTCGCGATCATCATCCCGCAGGGCTCGCCGCCGGTGGTCGCGACGCTCGACTATCTCGAGGAGAACAAGGTGCCGCTGCTGTTCCCGTATCAGAGCTCGCCGGTGACGCGCGGCAAGCGCTACGTGATGCAGGGGATGACTCTGAGCGACCGGTCGTCGAAGATGATGATCGACTACCTGGCCGGGCAGCGGAAGATCAAGAAGTTCGCCGCGCTCTATCAGGACGACGAGTACGGTAAGTCGTTCCTCACCGCCTTCGAGAAGGACCTGGCGCGCTACGGCCTCAAGCTGGTCGCGGCCGAATCGGTCAAGCGCGGCGTCACCGACGTGAGCGCCCAGGTCGCCAAGCTCCAGGCGGCGAAGCCCGAGGTGACGTTCCTCGTGCTGGTGCCGGGTCCGGGCGCACAGGCATTGAAGGAGCGCCAGAAGATCGGCTGGACCGACACGATCATGGTCTCGACGGGACCGCTGACCGACGAGCGCTATCTCGCGCTGGCCGGTGACGCCGCCGAGGGGGTCGAGGGGCTCTCGCTCTGGCCCGATCCGGTGAGCTCCGATCTGCCGGGGGTGAAGCTCTACCGGGAGCACATGCGGCGCTACTACCCGCAGAACGAGCCGAACCGGTACTCGCTCGCCGGCTACTTCGCGGGCATGCTCTTCGCGGAAGCCGCCAAGCGGGCCGGCCGGAACCTGACGCGTGACTCCCTAATGAGCGCGCTCGAGTCCTTCAAGGGGTACGAGAGCGGCATCCTGCCGCCGATCACGATCGGCCTCGACCACGAGACGCAGAAGCAGGGATTCTGGGTGCGGGTCGAGAAGGGCAGCTTCAAGCAGATGACGGACTGGCTCAAGTCCGAGTAAGGCGGTGCTCGGTGTCGAGGATCTCTCGATCAGCTTCGGCGGCCTCGCCGCGCTGAGCGGGCTCAGCTTCGAGGTCCGCGATCGGGAGATCTTCGCGCTGATCGGCCCCAACGGCGCCGGCAAGTCGACCGTGTTCAACGTCATCACGGGCCTCTACCGTCCCTCCGGGGGCCGGATCACCCTCGACGGCGACGACGTGCTCGCGCTGGCGCCGCACCAGATCGCGCGGCGCGGCGTCGCGCGCACGTTTCAGAACACCGAGGTGTTCCGCCGGCTGACGGCTCTCGACAACGTCCTGATCGGCCGCCACACTCACCTGCGCGCGGGTGTGATTCGCGGCGCCCTGTGGCTGCCGGGTGTCCGAGGGGAGGAAGCGCGGGCGCGCGCGGCGGCCCACGCGCTGCTGGCGCAGTTCGGGCTCGACGACGTCGCGGCGACCGAAGCGGGCAGCCTGCCGCTAGGCGCCCAGAAGCGGCTCGAGATCGCCCGGGCGCTGGCGTCCGAGCCGCGGCTCCTCTTGCTCGACGAGCCCGCCGGCGGGCTCAACCCGACCGAGACGCAGACCCTGATGGCGGTCATCCGGCGGCTTCGTGACGAGAGCGGGCTGACGATCGTCGTGGTCGAGCACGACATGGAGCTGGTGATGGGCATCTCGGACCGCGTGGCCGTGCTCGACCACGGACGGAAGATCGCGGAAGGCGAGCCCCGCGAGATCACGACGGACGCCGCCGTCGTCGAGGCGTATCTGGGCAGCGAGGAGGACGCGTGACCCCGGTGCTCGAGCTCGACGACGTCGCGGTCGCGTACGGCAAGCGGCGCGCGCTCGACGGGCTGACCTTGAGCGTGCTGCCGGGCGAGATCGTCACCTTGCTGGGCGCGAACGGCGCGGGAAAGTCGACGACGCTCCGCGCGGTGTCGGGGCTGGTGCGACCGACCCAGGGGCGCATCCACTACGACGGCCGCGAGATCACCCACGTTGCGGCCGACTCCATCGTGGCCGGCGGCGTCAGCCATGTCCCCGAGGGCCGCGAGATCTTTCCGGAGTTCACGGTTCACGAGAATCTGCTGGTCGGCGGTCACACCGTCGAGCGGTCGCGGATCGGCGAGCGCCTGGAGTCGGTGTTCTGCCTCTTTCCCGTGCTCCGCGACCGGAAGGCGCAGACGGCGGGAACCCTCTCGGGCGGCGAGCAACAGATGCTGGCCATCGGCCGCGCGCTGATGACGCGGCCGCGGCTCCTGCTCCTCGACGAGCCCTCGCTCGGCCTGGCGCCGATCCTCGCGCGCGAGATCTTCCGCGTGATCCGGCGCATCAACGACGACGGCGTGGCGGTGCTGCTGGTCGAGCAGAACGCGCGGCGCGCGCTCGCGCTCGCCTCGCGCGGCTACGTCCTCGAGACCGGTCGGCTCGTCACGTCGGGAACGAGCGCGGAGCTCACGGCCGATCCGCGCGTCCGGACCGCCTACCTCGGGCTCGACCGCGTCCGCAGCGACGTCGCGGGCTGACGGGCTAGACTCGATGACCGTGAGCGCCAGCCGGATGTGGCAGCCCGAGCTCGAAGCCCTCGATCGCGAGCCGCTCGAGCGGCTCGTCGTCGAGCGGATGCGCGCGACGCTCGCTCGAGTCCTGGGTGAGCCGGCCTGGGCGCGCCGCCTCGCCGGGGTCCGTCCCGAGGACATCGCGCGTGTTGCGGACTGGGGGGCGCTGCCCTTTCTCACCAAGGACGAGCTCCGCGACGCGTATCCCTACGGGCTCGCGTGCGCCCGCGCGGCCGGCTACCGGCGCATCCAGATGTCGAGCGGTACGACCGGCAACCCGATCTTGAATCCGTACACCGCCGCCGACGTGACGCAGTGGGGCGAGGTCATGGCGCGCTGCTACGTCGCCGCAGGGGTCGGCCGCGACGACGTCATCCAGATCACGCCGTCGTTCGGCTTGTTCACGGGCGGGTTCGGCTTCCACTACGGCGCCGAGCGGATCGGGGCGATGGTGATCCCGACGGGCGCCGGCCGCACGGCCCTGCAGCTCCGCCTCATGCGCGATCTGAAGGCGACGGTCGTCACCGCGATCGCCACCTATCCGCTGCGCCTGATCGAGACGGCGCGCGAGGACGGCTTCGACCTCGGCTCGCTTGCGCTCCGGGTCGGCATCCTCGGCTCCGAGATGTGGTCCGACGAGCTGAGGGCGCGGATCGAGCGCGAGCTCGGCATCCGCAGCTACGACATCATCGGCATGACGGAGACCGGCGGTCCCGGGCTCGGCATCGACTGTGCCGCCCGCCGCGGGGTCCACGTCTGGGAAGACCACTACTACGCCGAGATCATCGAGCCGGCGACCGGCGCGGTCGTGCCGGACGGGACGGAGGGTGAGCTCGTCGTCTCGACCCTGACGCGCGAGGGCCTGCCGCTCGTTCGCTATCGAACGCACGACCTCACGCAGATCGTGTCGCGCGCGCCGTGTGACTGCGGGCGCACGTCGCTGAGGCTCGACCGGCTGCGCGGCCGCGTGGACGACATGGTCATCTACAAAGGCATCAACTTCTATCCGCGCCAGATCGAGACCGCGTTGTTGAGGCACGCCGGCGTGAGCCACGAGTATCAGGTCGTGCTCGACTCGGATGGCGGCGGCGAGCGGATGACGATCCACGTCGAGACCGAGCCCGGCTGCGACCCGGGAGTCGCCGCGCGAATCCGGCGTGAGCTCCACGACGCGCTGGCGCTGAGTCCGGAGATCCGTCTGTGCGCCCACGGCGCGATCGAGCGGGCGCAGGGCAAGGCGGTGCGCGTCGTCGATCGCCGGCCGCGGCGATGAGTCGCGGGCTCCTCTCGGGCGTGACCGTGCTCAGCCTCGAGCAGGCCACGACGTTGCCGTTCCTGACCTATCGGCTCGCCTGCGACGGCGCCCGGGTCATCCGTGTCGAGAATGCCGAGCGGCCCGATCCGAACCGGTTCGTCGGCAGCGACGTGCTCAACGAGCCGGCGATGCGCAGCTATTTCCTGCCGAACAACTGCGGCAAGGAGGCGATCACCCTGAACCTCGGCCACCCCGAGGGCCAGGCGCTCTTGCGGCAGCTGATCGTGAAGCTCGGTGTGGACGTGTTCGCCTGCAACCAGCGCCCGCGAAGCTACGCGCGCCTCGGGATCGAGCCCGGGCCGCTCGCGGCCGTGAAGCCGGATCTGATCTGGCTCGGGATCACCGGGTTCGGCCCCGACCACGACGAGGCGGCCTACGATCCGGTGCTCCAGGCGCGCGCGGGATTCATGGAGCTCACCGGTGAGGCCGGCGGCTCGCCGATCGTCTTCGGCTTGCCGATGGTCGATCTGGGCGCGGCCGAGCACGGCTATGGCGAGGTGATGAAGGCACTCTATCGTCGCGCGAGGACGGGTGAGGGCGCACGGATCGACGTGTCGATGCTGCGGAGCGCGGTCTCGTGGATGGTCGCGCCGGTGGCGCTCTCGAGCCTCGGCGAGCGCGTGACCCGCAAGGGCAACCGCCATCAATTCTTCGCGCCGGTGGCCGTGCACCGGACTCGAGACGGCCACGTCTATCTGGCGATCGGCAACGATCAGCAGTGGGCGGCGCTGACGGCGCTGCCCGCGTTCAGCCGACTGGCCCGGCCCGAGTACACCGCCAACGCCGGACGCATCGGCGACGTCGAGCGGCTCGACCGCGAGCTGGCCGCGTGCTTCGCCGACCTCACCAGCGACGAGGCGCTCGAATCGCTGCGGCGGGCGGGCGTGCCGGTCTCGCGCGTGAACACGCTGGCCGACGTGATGGCCGATCGGGTCGTGGCCGAGACGCTCGTGGAGATCACGGACCCGCGCTCGGGGCTCCGGATCGCGCTGCCGGCACCGCCGGTCGGCGCGCCGCCGGCGCTCAGCTTTCCGCCCCGGCTCGGCGAGCACAATGAGAAAATCTACGGCGAAGCTCTCGGCCTGGGGCCCGGAGAGGTCGCCGACCTGCAGCGGCGACAGATCGTCTGAGGGAGAGGCGACCCATGAACGACGTGTTCTATCTCACCGAAGAGCAGCGGATGATCCGCGACCTCGCCCGCAAGGTCGCGCGCGACCGGATCGCGCCGAACGCCGCGAAGTACGACGAGGCCGAGAGCTACCCGACGGAGTCGATGCGCGCGCTCGTCGACGCGGGCCTGTTCGGCATCTGGGTGCCCGAGGAGTACGGCGGCACCAACATGGGCTGCCTCGCGCTCTCGCTGGTGGCCGAGGAGCTCGGGTGGGCGTGCGCGGGCACGACGACGAACTTCGGCGCCCATCCGCTCGGCGGGCTGCCGATCGTGCTGGCCGGCACCGAGGAGCAGAAGAAGAAGTACCTCCCGCGGCTGGCGACCGGGGAGTTCATGGCGGCCTACTCGCTCTCGGAACCGGGGTCGGGCTCCGACGCCGCGAGCCTCCGGACCACGGCGGTGCGCAGGGGAGACCACTACGTCTTGAACGGCTCGAAGCAGTGGTGCTCGCACGGCGACCACGCCGACGTGCTCACGGTGTTCGCGACGGTCGATCCGGGCAAGCGCGCGAGGGGGATCACGGCGTTTCTCATCGAGAAGGGCATGCCCGGGTTCTCGGTCGGCAAAAAAGAGAAGAAGATGGGCATCCGCTGCTCGCCCACCGTGGCGCTGCACTTCACGGACTGCGCCGTGCCGGTAGAGCAGCGCCTGGGCGAAGAAGGCGAGGGGTTCAAGATCGCGATGCGCACGCTCGACATGACCCGGCCGATGACCGGCGCGACGGCCGTCGGGATCGGCCAGGCCGCCCTCGACGCCGCGACCGCGTACGCGAAGGAGCGGCAGCAGTTCGGCCAGCCGATCGCCGCGTTCCAGGGCATCCAGTTCATGCTCGCGGACATGGCGATGCAAGTGCACGCGGCGCGCCTCATGGTCCATCACGCCGCGCGGCAGGTCGACGCCGGCATCCGCGGCAACACCTTCGAAGCGTCGATGGCCAAGTGCTGGGCCGGCGACGCCGCCATGAAGGTCGCCACCGACGCCGTGCAGATCTTCGGCGGCTACGGATACACGCGCGAGTTCCCCGTGGAGCGCTTCATGCGCGACGCGAAGATCATGCAGATCTACGAGGGGACGAATCAAATCCAGCGAATGATCATCGCCAAGGAGCTTCTAGGATGACCCATCGACTGACCCGTCGCACGTTTCTCAAGACGACCGCCACCGGCGCCGTGGTTCTCGGCTTCCCGCTGCCGCTGCGCGCCCAGCCGAAGACGTTCAAGATCGGCGCGATCCATCCGGTGACCGGCGCGCTCGCGGAGCCCGGGCAAGCGTGCCGTCTGGGGGCGCAGATGGCCGTCGACGCCATCAACGCGGCCGGGGGTATCAAGTCGAAGGGAGGGATCAGGCTCGAGCTGATCGTCGGCGACACGCAGACCAAGCCCGAGAACGGCCGTGTCGAGGCCGAGCGCGTCGTGACCCAGGGCGCCCAGATGCTGCTGGGCTCCTTCGACTCGGGCAGCACCAACGCGATGGTCTCGGTCGCCCAGCAGCGGCGCGTGCCGTTCCTGATCGACATCGCCGCCGCCGATCCCATCACCGCGAACGTCGCGCGCTCGGTCAAGGACGGCCAGCAGAAGGTGCAATACGTCTACCGCAATTTCCCGACGGGCTCGAGCTTCGGCCGGAAGGCCGTCCAGTACTTCATCGATATGTTCCAGGAAGCCAACGTGTCGCCCAAGCGCGTCGTCCTGATGTACTGCAACGATCTGTTCGGCCAGAGCCAGGCGCGGGGCTTCCAGGCGGCTCACAAGGCCGCCAACCCGTCGTGGGACATCGTCGAGGTCATTCCGTGGCCGGAGCCGCCGACGGATCTGTCCACGGAGGTCTCGAAGGCGAAGGCGGCGAAGCCCGACATCATCGCGCCGATCACGCGCCCGGCCTCGGCGCTGCTCCTGTTCCCGGAGATCCGCAAGCAGCGCATCGAGATGATGGGCATCGTCGGCCCGGGCAGCCCGGGCATCTACGAGTCCGGTCAGATCGCCCAGCTCAAGGAAGACCTCGAGTACGTGCTGACCAGCGTGCCGTGGGCGAATTTCAAAAATCCGAAGACGGTGGCGGTGGCCGAGGAGTACCGCAAGCGCTCCGGCGGCAAGACCTTCGACACGAACTCGGGCTACTCGTACGACGCCGCGTTCGTCATCGCCGACATCCTCGAGCGCGCGACGTCGCTCGCTGACCCCGACGCGATCGTCGACGCGATGCAAAAGACGAACTACGCCGGAGGATTGATGCAGTACGGCGGGCCGGTGGTGTTCAACGAGGTCGGCGACAACCCCAACGCGATTCCGACCATGATCCAGATCCTGAGCCAGAAGCCGGTCGCGGTCTGGCCCAAGGATGCGGCCGTTCAGAAGTTCGTCTTCCCGCGGCCTCACGCCTGAGACCCGGCGGCGGACGGCGGCGAGTGGGCGTGGGAGGGGTCGGACGGACCACGCGGCACGCGTGCGCTG
>CAYVHH010000198.1:0-6036 GCA_964450175.1 uncultured bacterium
CGCCGCGTCGCCACGGCGTCGTCTTCGGGGAGAACGAGGCGCCGGGCGACGAGGCGGCGGACGAGCCGGTTCGACGGCGGGATCGCCGGCACGGACGGGCGAGCACCTAGCCAGGGCGCATCTGCGGCTGCTCCGCGAGAAGGGCCCAAGATCACCGGGCGCCCCCGGCAAAGGCCTCCTCGCGAATGAAGCGCCATCCCGCCTGCGCGGCGGCATCCGAGTCCGCGGACTGCCCGAAGACGCTGGGGTCGTTGCCGACCATGATGTGCTCCTCGGCCGGGATGTACGTCGCCAGTTGCGCAAGCATGTCGGCCTTGGTCGATCCGATCGGCCCGATGAACGAGAAGACGTTGTGCCAGCCCTCGACGAAGCGCGTGACGGCGCCCCAGTTGCCGCAGATGCCAACGATGTGGCCGTCCTCGCGGAGCTTGATCACGTCGGCGAAGCGAACGGGCCCGGCCGACAACTCCAACGTGTGATCTACGTCGAAGGCGTACACCTTCACCTCGCACCTCCAGCCGTTGCCGGGTTCAAGGGTCCCTCGATCGCTCGGGATCATCGCTATGTCCTTTCCCGATCACGCGATGGGGCAGGTCGTTCTCTCGAACTCGACCTCCGCGCGCAGGCCTGCGAGGTCGCGGTGGATCACGGCGACCGCAAGCTTCCGGCCCGCGTTGCGATAGGTGATCGTGCAGCCGCGTGCACCGAGCCGGCCGTCGATCTCGGCGCTGTCCCACTTCTCGGCGTGACCGACATACGACAGAGCAAAATCGTACTGCTCGGTCCAGAAGAAGGGCACGGCGTCGAATCGCTCTCGCAGCCCGAGCATGTTGCGCGCCGCGGTCTGCCCCTGGCGCTGCGCCACCACCCAGTGCTCGACGCGGATCCGTTCGCCAGTGAGCGGGTCGGGCCAGCGCGCGATGTCGCCGGCGGCGAAGATGCCGGGGACGCTCGTTTCGAGGTACTCGTTCACCGTGACGCCGCGATCGACCGCGAGACCGGCCCGCTCCGCCAGCGCGACCGCTGGCCGGACGCCGACGCCGATGACGACGAGATCGGCCGGCAGCTCTTCGCCGCTCTTCAACGTGACACTTCGTGCGCCGATGGACGTCACGGCATTGCCGAGATGAAAGGTGACTCCGTGCTTCTCGTGGAGCTTGCGGAGGTATTTCCCGACGTCCGCTCCCAGGATCTTCTCCATGGGAATGGTTCCCGGCGCGACCACGCGCACGTTCACCCTCCGCGCGCGGAGCGACGCCGCCACTTCGAGTCCGATGAAGCTTGCGCCGATCACCACGGCCCGCTTCGCGGTTCGTGCCCGCGCGATGATCGAGCGGCAGTCGGCCACGGTGCGCAGGTAGTGCACGTGGCGGCGGTCGCTCCCCGGGATATCGAGCCGCACCGGGTCGGCGCCCGTCGCGAGCAGAAGCGCATCGAAGGGATGGCGAGTGCCATCGTCGAGCTGCACGCGCCGGTTCGCGGTGTCGATCGCGGCGACGCGGGCCCCCAGCTTCAAGTCGATCCCGAGCTTCGCGTAGAAGGCGCGCGATCGGAGGGGGACGGACGTCGCGGGAGCCGTGCCGGCGAGATAGCTCTTCGAGAGGTTGGGGCGGTCCGAGGGCACGGCCGTGTCGGCGCTCAGCATCGTGATCCGGCCCGAGTGGCCCGCTCGCCTCTGCATCTCGGCCGCGGCATTGCCCGCCGCGCCGCCGCCGAGGATGACGATCGCGCCCGGCCGGTCGCTCTTCGCGGAGAGTGGGCGCGGCCCCGGACCCTTCATCTTGTTCGCGACGGTCACCGTGCCGCCCCGCCGCTCGACGTGCCAGCAGGCGACCGGGTTCAGCGCCGGCGCGCGCTGGGCCTCGCCGGTGCGCAGGCTGAAACAGGCATGATGCCAGGGACAACGAATGCTGTCGTCAACCAGCAGCCCCTCCGCGAGCGGGCCGCCATAGTGCGTGCACGTGGCGCTGATCGCGAAGAGCTCATCGCCGCGCCGGACGAGCAGCACCGCTTCGCCGTGCGCGTGTCCCAGCAGCATGGCGCCGTCGGCGATTTTCGAGAGCGAAATTCCCCTGGTGAGATCGGGCCCCGCGAGTTTGTTCTTGCCGGCACTCATGCGAAATCCTCTCTCCGCCATACAGCCGAACAACGCGTCACCGCGTGAACTCGATCGGCTGCCCGCAGGCGCTCCCTCCCGCATTGTAGTCGTACACGAGCCGCCCTCCGTAGTCGGCGCCATGGCTCATGACGGCGAGCACGACGAGGAGAAGGAGCACGAAGAGGCTCCGGCCTCGGGACGGGAAGGGTCGGCCGTACAATGCCCAGATGGTCAGAGCCGAGCTCAATGCGAGAGTGCTCAGCATCCAGACTCGATGCGGGTCGACGAGCTGTTCGCGAACCGTCGGGTCGACCATCACCCCCTCGCTGGCGTAGAGGCCGGTCCCGGCTGCGACCGCCGCGGATACGGTCCCGAGCGCGAGGAACCACAGCGCCGTCCAGGCCAGTGACTCGCGACCCGCAAGCCACGCGAGAACATAGAGGAGCGCCGCGCCCGGCAGCAGCGCGAGCGGGAAGTGGACCACCAGCGGATGGACGTTCTGGAGATGCTGCGCGCCCGCGAAGATCGCGCTCACCACGCGGTTACTTGACCGATTCCACCGTCAGGAACGCGACGCTGCCCTTGGTGTAGGGGTGACCGGTGACCGTGACCGTCTCACCCATCTTGCCGACCAATTCGTCCGGCAGGGCGGTCTTGTCCTTCGTGGGGAGCAGGACGTGGATCTTCTCGGTCCCCTGCTCGAGCAGTCCCACGGGAATGCCCTTCTTGGCGCAGTCGATTCCACACTGCTTGTGGCCCGTGCCCTTGGCACCCATGGTCGTGTAGCAGAACGTGTCGATCACCTCGCCAGTGACGCTCACGTCCTTCGCGCCAGCCTTCTCGTCGGCCGCGGCGAGCGTCGCCGCACCGCACAGCAGTACGAGCCCTAGTCCCACCGCAACGAATCTCGACATGATTCGACCTCCTGACGTTAGTCCCGGGGACCAACCCGGGCATACGTTTGCTCCGGCTGACGTAGGGGTCTCCTCACGACTGCCGGAAGAACGACATATGGGCGCGCGCCCACCAATGCTTGGAGTCACGAGCCGGCAAACGGTTCCAGCAAGTGGAGCTCTCATGGGGCAGGCTTCGTGATGGTATTCGCGTCCAGTGCAACCTCGGCGATCCGCGCCAACGCTCGACCGTCGAGCGTTGCGCCGGTGTTCAGCGTGATCGACTGATCAGCCAGGATGTTCCCCTTGAAGACCGAGGTGGTTCCAAGAACCGCCGAGCTCCCGACCTGCCAGATGATGTTGGCAGCCTGGGCGCCGCCGCTCAGGATGACCTGCCGGCCGGCTGTCGTCGTGAGGGTGGACGCCATCTGGAAGATGAAGACGGCATTCGGGCTGCCCTGGGCGTCGAGCGTGAGATCCCCGGACGATATCTCGAGCGACGACGTGGATTTGTAGAGGCCAGGGGCGAGCGTTTGCCCGCCGAGGTTTCCGGCCACCGTGACCGCCCCTACTGATCGTCCAGCGGCGTCGTTGAACGCGGTGGTCAGGTCGATCTGGGCTTGGGCTGCGGCAGGATCGCCCGCGTGCGTCGCCCCGTTCACCGTGCCTGGTGGGAATCCGGTCACGGCACTACCGGGACTCACCCCGAGATCTCCAGTGACCGTGGTCGCATCGGTGTTGGTCACCGTGGAGCCGGCCAGCACGACGAAATTGGCGGCCGACCCGAGAGGAACGGGCGCTTGACCCTGACCGCCACAACCCGTGGCCTGAGGATTCGGAACACACTTGAGCACGAGGACGTCGTTGTCGACCTTGGGTCTGGCCGAGGCGGCGGTGCCCTTCAGCCTGAACTTGGCCTTGTTCGCCTTCTTGCCGTTCTTCTTGAGCGTGACGGTGACGTCCTGCTCGGCACCGCAGGCATTCGCTGGCCCGAACGTCGTTGGCTTCGGGAGGTGGGCCGACTGGAGGTTCTTCAGCGCCGTCGCGGTACACGCGCCGGTCGAATCGCTCAAGCCGACACAGGCCATCACCTTGAAGGTGCACGTGTTGCTACACGCCAGGGCGATCACGCTCTTCGCGTTGTTACTCTGCACGCGATTGACGGTAGTGACCTCGAACCCGTTGTAGCAATCGGATTTCGCCGGACCGCCGCCTGGGATCGTGAGCGCCATGACAGGCGCGCTGCCGATCACGAGCGCCGCAACGGCAAGCGTCATGGGGAAAGTCTTCATGGAGTGTCTCCTAAACGCTTCGTCGTTGGCAGGACGGCGTCGCAGGGGCGTCCCGGATCTCTACCAGGCGAAAATGGACGCGCGTGCCGACGTGCTGCGGCGACAGAACCAATCGCTGCCCCGTTGCCAGCAGTCGCGACCCGGGGGGTCCCTGTTCGTGTCCCCGTAGTGGGGGTCACGATACTCTTGGTGGTACGGGCTCCCTCGCCAGTCACGATAGGGGAAGCAGCCTGAGATCCCCGCGACGAGCGCGAGAACGGCCATGGTCGGCCACATGTTTTGCATCGTCGACGTCCTTCTTCCCGGGCCCGGAGGCGGGCTCCGTCACCCACGACCCTAGAAGACCTACGACGACACCGTAAGCTCGGAGGAGTACGCGCGTAGTATCCGCTTCGATCCGGCTCGCGGCACCAGCCCCAGTACGCCGGCGCTACGCTCGCCGAGGATGGGGTTTCACCACGCCACCCAGCGCCGCAGCAGCGATTGGATCGTCGGCGTCAGGCGTGTGCGGTTGTAGGCGTCCGCGGCCTTCCTGATCGCTTCAGCCTGGGTCGGATACGCGTGGATGACTCGGGCAAGGGTGCGCAGACCGATCCCCGCGACCATCGCCAGAGTGATCTCGTTGATCATCTCACCCGCATGACGGGCGACGATGGTCGCCCCGAGAATCCGGTCCGTCCGTTCCTTGACGTGGATCTTCACGAAACCCGCCTCCTCGCCGTCGGCGATGGCGCGATCCACGTCGTGCATCGGGATGGTGAAGGTCTTCACCGGGATGTCCTGCTCGCGCGCCTGCCGGACGTAGAGGCCGACGTGGGCGATTTCCGGGTCGGTGTAGGTGCACCACGGAATCGTCAGTCCGCTCAGTCGCTGGCGACCGAGGAACAGTGCGTTCTGGACCACGATGCGCGCCGACGCGTCGGCGGTGTGGGTGTACATGTGCTCCAGACAGGCGTCTCCGGCGGCATAGATGCGCCGATTGCTGGTCTGCAGAAAGTCGTCGACCCGGATCCCGACCGTGGTGTCGTAATCGACGCCGGCAGCCTCCAGATCCAGGCCCTCGACATTCGGCACCCGGCCGACGCCGGTGAGGATGGCATCGACCGCGACCGTGCTTTTGTAGTCGTCGCTGACCAGGTCGACGAGCTTCTGCCCGTTTTCCACGCGCACGTTGACGGCCTCGGTGTTGAGGCGCACCTCGATGCCGTCGCGCGCAAAGGCGTCCGAGAGGATCTGCGCAGCGTCGCGCTCTTCCTTGGGCAGGAAGAGCGGGATGTTCTGCGCGATGGTGGTCTGCGCTCCGAAGCGGGAGAAGGCCTGCGCCAGCTCGCATCCGAGCGGGCCGCCGCCGATCACCAGCAGGCGGCGCGGCAGCTCGGTCAGGTCGAAGACGTTCTCGTTGGTCAGGTAGCCGGCCTCGACGAGCCCGGGAATCGAGGGGGTGTCCGGCCGCGCGCCGGTGGCGATCAGTGCTTTCTTGAAGCGTAGTGTCGCGCCGTCGACCGTCAGCCTATCGGATCCGGTGAAGCGCGCCGCGCCGAAGAACACATCCACGCCGGCCGCGCTGAGACGACCAACCGAATCGGCGCGGCTGATGCGGGCCCGGATACGCCGCATGCGTTCCATCACAGCGGCGAAATCGACGCGGATGTCGGCGGGGACTTGCGCACCGTAGAGCTCGGCATGCCGCATCTCGGCATACAGCCGCGAAGTGCGGACCAGGGTTTTCGACGGCACGCAGCCGACATTGAGA